>JAGQOU010000438.1 GCA_020427145.1 Planctomycetales bacterium
CGGCAGAGCCTCGCACTCCCGTAACGCCTTCGCACACAAACAGTGGGGGACCAAGCCACGCCGCCGATTTGGCATCAGATGCGAAACGCCCAGCCGCGGCGCGCCATGCCCGCCAACACGAGCCACCAAAACGCAACGGTCGCCACAGCGCACGCCGACGAAGCGAGTTTCGCATCGCCGATCGGATTCAAAAACAGCGTGCGAAAAATCGCCGCGTGCAGCGTACCCTCGCCCACGGGGATCGAACCCAGCAACCGCGCCAACAGACCCGAGCCGACATACGCGAAGATGGCGTTGACGCCGACGATCTCCAGCGGGCGGGCCCAGCGCCGCTTGCCGGCGACGTCGAAGACCGCCAGACACGCCGCCAGACAAACCGAGGCCAACCCCGCGGTCAGCAGCACGAAGCTGCTGGTCCACAGTTTTTTTGAAATCGGAAACCACAACCCCCAAGCCAATCCCGCCGCGGCCACCGCCAACCCCACCGCGGCCAGCCAACGGACCGTGCGCCAGTTGACGCCGCCGCGTTGAATGGCCAAGCCCGCCCAGTAGCCGGCCAGCCCGGTGACGATCGCCGGCAGCGTGCTAAGCAAGCCTTCGGGCTCGGTCGGCTCCGACTCGGCGCGGGTGTACATGTGGTCCTTGCCGATCACCGCCAGGTCGACCACCCGAGTGATGTTGCCGGTGGGCGAGAGCCGCTCGGCGGGGGCGACGTCCCTCGGCAGCCAAACCAACAGGGCCCAGTAGCCCAACAGCAGCGCCGCGGCGAGGGCGAGTTGTTTGCGCACGTCGAGGTGCAAGACGACCAACGACGTGGCGCAATACACCAGGCCGATCCGCTGCAGCACGCCCGGCCACCGCAACGTGTCGAGATGCAGCCCGTCGGCGTGCTTGAACACAATATCGCACAGCCGGCCGAACAAGCCCATCGCCAATCCCAATGCGATGAGCGTGAGCGTGCGACGGACGATCCGCCAGTAAACGCCCGGTTCCACCTCGCCCGAGCGGCGGTACTTGCGCATCGCATACGCAACGGCGGTTCCCATGATGAACAAGAAGAAGGGAAACACCAGGTCGGTGGGCGTCCACCCGAGCCACTCGGCATGGGCGAGCGGCGGATAGAGCGCGCTCCACGTGCCCGGGTTGTTCACCAGAATCATGCCCAGGATCGTCGCCCCGCGAAACGCGTCGAGCGATAACAACCGGGACGTCGGGGGAGGGATCGCAACCGAATCGGCGGGCATGGCGAAGTCTGGCGAGTGAGCGGAACGCGGCCAATAACATTGGGGTGGCGGACATTGTACAACGACGTGCGAAGGAACTCACCGGTGGAAAGTCGACGGATGAGCTGTTTCGACAAGAACGGCAAAGCCGCCGACGATCGCCGCGGGCTTTGTGCCGAGCGGCGGGTGTCACGGAGTCTCGTAGGATCGAGCCCCCGGGTTACCGCTCCTGTTGCGTCGCGTCTACGCTTGGAGGCGGCGCAGTCGCCAGCTGGATCCAGCCAGCGCAATTGCAAAATGCGCCAAACGCCAATAGGACCCAGGTGGCCGTCGCCAACTTGGACTTGCACCAGCGGTCGGGATAGCGGCGCGTGAGGGCTCTTCCTGCAATCAACGGGAGCAAGACGACGGGGAAGCAAATGACGGTTGCCAAGAACATAGGCAGTGCCGATTGCGACGCCCAGGCGGCGAACATCAGATCGGCTTGCGTGGGCATGATGAAGACGAGAATCGCAAGAACGAACGCGATGAACACGAGCGGATGCCGATGTGGTGTCTTCGCACTCATGTCGCACCCTCAACACATCAGCAGTTCGACGCGCGCACAACGAACGACGCCCGCTCACCACGGCGAATCATACAGCAACGGCACCCATTCTAGCGATGCGCAGTTGAGCCGTCAGCCACAAAGGAATGCGGCCGCGCCACTGCCGCCAATGTGCCGCGCAACGGCGCGATGTGATATACTGCCGGATGCATTGACTCACCCGCCACAGCGGCCAGGAGGTTTTCGATGGTGCGCGCCTATGCTGCCAGTTCGCCTGAGAGCGATTTCCAACTCATGGAGTACGACCCCGGCCCGCTGGCGCCGGGCGAGGTCGAGATTGCCGTCGAGTACTGCGGCATCTGCCACAGCGATCTGAGTATGAAGCTCAACGAATGGGGCATGAGCTCCTACCCGTTCGTCGGCGGGCACGAGGTGGCCGGACGCATTATGGAACTGGGCGCCGGCGTCGAAGGGCTGACCGTGGGCCAGCGGGTCGGCGTCGGCTGGACGGCCGCGTCGTGCATGCGCTGCGACCAGTGCCACAGCGGCTATCAGAACCGCTGCCCCGACGCCCAGGGGACCATCGTGGGCCGGCACGGCGGATTTGCCGATCGCGTCCGGGCGCAGGCGGACTGGGCGATCCCGATTCCCGAGGGGGTCGACTCGGTCGACTGCGGTCCGCTGTTTTGCGGCGGGCTGACGGTGTTCAACCCGTTTGTCGAGAACGGCATCGTGCCGACGGCGCGCGTGGCGGTCGTTGGCATCGGCGGCTTGGGGCACATGGCGCTGCAGTTCGCCAACGCCTGGGGCTGCGAAGTCACGGCGCTGAGCACTTCGCCAGGGAAAGAAGAGGAAGCCCGCTCCATGGGGGCCCACCACTTCCTCAATTCGCGCGACGCAGCGGCGCTGGCGTCGGTTGCCGGCAAGTTCGACATGGTGCTCGACACGGTCAACGCGCCGCTCGATTGGGACGGCTACGTCAACGCGCTGCGCCCCGGCGGCAAGCTGCACATCGTGGGCGCCGCGGAGAAGGTCGAGGCGACCGTGTTCCCACTGATCGTGGGGCAGAAGTCCATCGGCGGATCGCCCACCGGCGGCATCGTGCGGGCCAAGGAGATGCTGGAGTTCTGCGCCCGGCACGAAATCAAGCCGCTCGTCGAGATCTTCCCCATGAGCAAGATCAACGACGCCATGCAACGTCTGGTCGACGGCAAGGCGCGCTACCGAGTCGTGCTGCAAGCAGACTGGTAGCGGCAAGTCGCGGGCAGTGCAAAAAACTGGCGCCACGGCCGCGGAGGTCTTCCGCAGGGGCCGTGGCGCCTGATTCGAATCGGTCGGTTGCACACGTCGCGCCCAGCGGCGCGACGTGTGCAACGAAAGCTTTAACGTCGGCGGCGAGCAGCGCCGGCCGCAACGAGGCAGCCCAACGCAATCATGCCTGCGGTCGCGGGCTCGGGGACCGACAGCGACGCCAGGAACGCATCGGCCGCGTCCTCGCCAAACCCAATCCGCCAATCGCGAAAGTCCGCCTCGTTGACGATGCCGTCCCAATTGACGTCGCCCGAGTTGACAGCCCCCACGGTGGCGGGGGTCGAGTAGAAATTGTTGGAGATGAGGAAGAAGTCTGCCGTCTGGACGATCCCATTTCCATCCGCGTCGCCTTGCACCCGGTTGACGCCGTCGATCAGGAGGTTGTCGACGCCCATGGCCAGGGCCTGGAAATTGCGGAACCCGATCCTTAGGCCGGTGCTGTTGAGTTGATTGAGAGTGACCGTTTCGTCATTGGCGCCGTTGACCATCCGGAGCATCGAACCGTTGCCGCTGAACGCCGATCCGGTTCCCGCGGTATCGCTGAAAGTCAACTCCCAGCGCGAATCGGTCGAGTAGCCGAGGTTTTCCCAGGCGGGATTCGCGGTGCTGGAATTCTGGAACATCTGGATGCGGCCGTCGTTGCGCATCAGCATGCCGAACTCGCCGGCGTCGGCGACGGGCCAGCCTTGGCCGCCGGCTCGCAGCGTGAAGGCGCCCCACTGGTCGGCTTCCACGCCGTTGGGATTGCCCGTGACGTACATGTCGAAGGAAATCGTGAGCGGAGCGCCCCTGGCGATTGATTGGCCAATTGTTTCATCCGACAACACATAGGCAGACATGTCCATTAGCAAGTAGTTGCCGTTGGACGCGCCCCCGGGCTGTCCGACGTTAACCGTGGTATTGCCGAGTTCGTGGACGGTCGGGTTGTTATCAAAGCCAAAGCCGTCGGCCGTATACGTAAACGACCCCAACAGACCGGACTGCCGGTTGCTGAGATTCTCATTCACGTCGGAGGTCAGCCCGGCGACGGTGAAATCGTCGGAGACGAGCACGACCGCCGACGAATTACTAGCAGACCCCAGCACGAGCAGTGCGCAGGCGATTAGGGAAGCGTAACGAATGCCCTTCATTTGAGTTCTCTCATTGGTTGGTTGAACGCATGCGATGGCCAGAATGGTTCTGTCGCGAGAATCTGCGTTCTTGGTACAAGACACTGAGTTGTCACGGACACCGCGTTGAAATGAATTGCCGGTCGTCGATCGAAAATGCCGAGGCATCGGCCCGCTGAAGTTTGCTCGAACAGGGCGGATCGCCGGGTGTTTGCGGTCGCCCCGCCGCGCTGCGAAAAGGGTCCTTTCACGAGAACCGTTGAAAAGGACCGGGGCGGCGACGCGTCGACTGCCCCGCTCACGCAAAGAAGCGGAAAGCCTCTCCCGACGGCCTCATCTCACATGTTTCGAATTTCCACCTCAACGGAAGCTACCAACAACCACGGATCGCCACGCCAGCTCAACGACCAGTGCGAATTCCGCGCGACGAGTCAAAAAGGATGATGATTCCAGTAGTTCTATGGATGCCGGGGCCCAGTTCTGACAGAGTAAATCTGACGCGACAGGGAATCAGCGGCCGCGCAGACCGCGGCGCCCGCACTGGATTGCCGCAAACGCCTACGGCATAGACACTTGCACGCATCCCTCGACGCCCCGCCGGGGTGCGAAAATCTTGGGCGTTTTGCGCGCCGCGCGACAAGCCAAGCTCGACAATTCCCGGCCACGCGCCGCCGCCGGCGCGCGTCGCCGCCCCCGGCGACGCAAGCCAGCCGTCCTGCAGCGTCCCTGGCCCCTCGGTTCGTCGAGCGGTGGGCGGGATGTTACAATCGGCGACCCGCATTCCGCCGCCGTGCGGCGCGACCTGTCGCCGGCTGCCGGCTGCGACTCAAATGGGACAACGCCCCACGCCGCGGGGAAGCCCGCCCCTTTCACTTTTTGGCGCCGCAACTGAAGTCATGGAAGACCTTCTTTCCACGTTCGTCGTGCTGTGGGCGGTTATCGACCCCGTCGGCACCGTGCCCGTCTTTATTTCAGCAACCGGGGGCGTCACGCGCTCGGAACGCTGGAAGATTGCCGCGACGGCTGCGCTGACGGCGGCGGGGTTGTTGCTGTTTTTCATCGTCGTCGGCGAGCCGCTGCTGGTCGCGATGGGCGTCGAATTGCCGGCGTTCCAGATCGCCGGCGGGATCGTCCTGTTCCTCTTTGCGTTGACGATGATCTTCGGCGAGAGCAAGCCGGAGGGGGAAGCGCACTTGTTGGGCAATTCCAAAGACGTGGCCGTGTTTCCCTTGGCGACGCCGTCGCTCGCTTCGCCCGGGGCGATGATGGCGGTGGTCTTGCTCACCGAGAATGAAACCCACGCGATTCTCGATCAGGTCGTCACCGCGTCGATCATGCTGCTGGTGGTCGCCATCGCGTTCGGGCTGATGATCGCGTCCAATGTGATCATCAAAACCATCGGCAGCGGCGGGGTGAGCGTCGTGAGCCGCGTGATGGGCCTCATACTCGCCTCGATTGCCGCCACCAACGTTCTGGAAGGACTCAAGGAGTTCTTCACGGCAGCGGGACAATGAGTCAGGCGACTCCCTGGTTGCGAATTCCCAACGGGGAAACCAGACTGGTTTTTTGGTTCACACCATTGTTTCCAAGGAGACCGTCGTGACGAAACGGCCCAAGACCGCCGAGGCGATTCCGCCCTGGGTGCTGTGGATTGCCGAGCACGGTTTCGTGGCGGCCGTGGCGATCGGCCTCTGCGGGATGCTGGCGGTCGCCGCCGTCTCGTACTGGCTCGACAGTCGCATTGAGCGTCTGGAAGACCGAATCAGCCAGATGCCGCCCAAGAGCTATTCGCCGCCCAATCTCGATCTGTATCAGGCGCCAGAGATTGCGCCGGAGCAGATCGTCGCCGAGCACCTCGTGTACTTGCCTGTGTATTCGCATGTCTATTACGGCGGCGGTCGGCCCTTTCTGCTCGAAGCGACGCTCAGCCTGAGAAACCCGAGCCCCGTGGCCCCTGCTTACATCCGGTCGGTCCGTTACTACGACACCGAGGGCGCCCTGATCAAGGAGCCGCTGGAAGATCGACTCATTATGCTCAAGCCGCTGCAGACCCTTGAGTTCGTCATCGCGGAACGCGACAGCAGCGGGGGCTCGGGCGCGAACTTTCTCGTCGACTGGATCGAGACCGATGCGAGCGTGGAGCCGCTGGTGGAGGTCGTGATGGTGGGCGCTGCGGGCGCCCAGGGCATTAGCTTTCGGGCCGTGGGGGTGGAGGTTCCCCGGCCGAATGACAGAGATCCTGGCGAGCGATAGACCGAGTGAGCGCGGACCGCTGCTGCCGGCGCCACAATCGCACGCCGCTGCAGTTCGCCTTCCGTTGCGTCGTCGCAGCGGGACGTGATATGCCCAGCGCTGACTGCTTATCGCCCCGTGGCGGTCAATTCGTCGAGGAGTTGGCGAGATGTTACAATCAACAAGCTGTACCGTTAACGCGCCGCACAAGCACTCATTTCTGTCGCCCTCATCGGGATTCACTATGTCGCTCCCCAGACTTCTCGTTTCGCTGGCCGTTGTTCTGTCGACTGCCCACGCCGTCGCCGCCGAGGCAGTGGTGTCCATGGAGTTGGCGGACCCAGCCGCGGGCCAGCCGAACGTGTTTCCTCACATTCCCGCCGCGTCGGCGACGGACGCCGGCAACGCGGCGAAACTGACGCTGATTGACGGGCAGCGCGACGGCAACGGCGCGCAGCTGACGTGCCTCAACGATGGCAAGCTGGCTGACTCGGCCGACGCCCCGCGCAGCAACTTTTTCTTGAGCCCCGCCGTCCCCAGCGGGCGACTACTGGTCGAGTGGGACAAGCCGCACAAGTTGCACGCGATTCGCTCTTATTCGCGCCACCCAGACGGTCGCGGGCCACAGCGGTACGCGGTGTACGTGCGGCCGACGGCCAAACCGGCGCCGGCCGAGGCGCTGGCGACCGATCCGAAGTCCGCAGGCAGCGGCTGGAGCCTGCTGGCCGAGGTCGACACCCGCCCCTTGGGCGGCGCGCCAGCGGGGTGCGCCGTGGCGATTACGCCCGACGAGACGGACAAGGCCGCGGCGCAGCGCGTGGGACTAGGCCGCCACCGTTATCTGCTGTTCGTGTTGGAAAAGGTCGACCCCGCCGATCGATTTGGGCAAACGTTTTACAGCGAGATCGACCTGGACGACGGGGCCGAGCACCCGCCGGCGCCTAAGTTACCGGGCCGCTCGACGCTGGAGATCGAAGGCGGGTATGCGATCGACTTCGACACGACCGAGACGCCCCAACTCACCGCCTGGGTCGACAAAGTGCTCAAGCCGACCTGCGCTGAGTGGTACCCGAAGATCGTCGCGGCGTTTCCCACCGAGGGTTACAAACCGCCCAAGCGATTCGGCATCACCTTTCGGGCCGACATGAACGGCGTCGCCTTCACCGCCGGCACGAACGTGGTGTGCGCGGGGCCGTGGTTCGAGAACAATCTGCAGGGCGAAGCCGCCGGCGCCGTGGTGCACGAGTTGGTGCACGTCGTGCAGCAGTACCGGCGCGGCCCAAACCGCACGCCAGGCTGGCTGGTCGAGGGCTTGGCCGACTACCTGCGGTGGTTCCAATACGAACCGGTCGAGAACCGGCCGCGGCCCAACCTGGCCCGAGCCAAATACACTGACAGTTACCGTACGACAGCCGCGTTTCTGGACTACGTCACCCGCACGTACGATGCCGAAGCGCCGGCCAAATTGAATGACCTGTCCCGCCGCGGCGAGTACACCGAGCAAGTCTGGAAAGACCTGACCGGCCGAACGGCCGACGACCTGTGGTTGGAATACGTTCAGTCCCAACGGAATCAGTAGCGGCCGCGACGTGCGGGGCCTGCCGCGGCGCAGCGCATTAGATCAGCGACAGTCGTTGCTTGCACGAGATTCTTGCACGGTCGGCGCACAGAAAAGCGCGAGACGGATTTGCGGCATCGTGCCAACCCGTCTCGCGCTTCATCAACTCAATTGCGGTGCGTCGCTTAGCCGCGGCGTCGCCGCAGACTTGTCAGGCCAAGCGCCGCCAGCGCCAACAACGCCCCCGCGGTCGGTTCGGGAACTCGACTGGCGGTGATCTCGATGTTGTCGAGTTCCATCTCGCCGTTGCCGTTCTCCTTGAAGTCGCTGACGATCAGTTCAATGGCCGAGGAATTGTCCAACGCCGCCGACAGCGAGATCACGCCGCTATCGGCGTATTGCACGCCAGCCTCCGGCGTGGGCAGGTCCATGAAAAACAGCGGGATGTTGTTCTGGGCCGCATCGCGATACCACACGTCGCTCCCGGCGACGCGGTAGAAAATATCAAACGTCGTCGGCAGCGTGTCAGTCGCGCCTTCAATGTCAAACCGCAAATCGAAATCACGATACCCCGTGCCGTCCAGCGTGAGATAGACAAGCGCGTCGTTGCCAAAATCGTCGCTCTGCGGTCCGTTGCCGTCTTGCTTGTCGATCAGGAACGAACTGGTTCCGCCAATGGAAAAGTCATCGCCGCCGCCGGACAGATCGTCAAACTTGACGGTCCGCGTGAGGTCGTAAGAGAGTCCGCTAACAGGCGACGTATACGTAACAAAACCGTTGCCGCCGTTGTCGTCCAAATCGTCGGGGTCGCCGCGAAAGGCTTGCAGGTTGGCGTTGCCAGCGACCGTGGCGTCCACGTCCGCAGCAAAGTCTTGGAATTTGGGATTCGTGTCGAAATCATAGTCGTCGGCAAAGCCCCAGAACGCGACAACTTCGCGGGCGCTGCAATAAGAAAAACTCGCCGCACTCGCCAAAATCCCCACGGCTACGAGCCGGCAAAATCGCTTGATGGTCATGAGATCTCTCCGCTTGTTCCAGGGTGTGTCGTCGACAGATCAACCGCCTTGCTAGGGCTTTCTCTTCGATCGATCTCCCTCCATTCTTGTCACAAGCGGCGTTTCTTGCCACCGCTGCGCGCTGATCTATGAGAAACAGGACACACACATCGTCGGCGGCGCTGGGGGCCGATCGGCGCCACGCCGCAGCGATTTGCCCGATTTCCACCGCGAACCGATCTGTGCGGTATCGCTCAATCAATGCTGCCGGATTCCGTGTGGCAACGCCGGCCGATCTCCCGGCCTGCTAGGACGCGGAAACCGCTGTGTTTCGGTTCGAACAGCCGATGCCGGTGCACGCGACGCCCGCAGACGCGCTGCATGAGTCGCCGCGACTGAGTATAATCGGCTGCCAATCGCAACTAGCGGCGCCGCGTCCCGACGCCCCCAGAAGTTGGGCGCCGCCCATGCGACCGTCCCGATGCCCCGTGATCGCCGACTTTGACTCGACAGAACCCGATGACGCAATTCTTTCGCCGCACCGCCTCCGGGGCTTACATCGCCAACTCTGCCGCCGTGATCGGCGAGGTCGTGCTCGGAGCCGAGGCGAGCGTCTGGTTCTCCGCCGTCGTGCGCGGCGACGTGGCGCCGATCACCGTCGGCGAGCGGGTGAATATCCAAGACGGCGCCGTAGTCCACTGCGACACCGGCATCCCCAACCGCATTGAAGATGACGTGACCATCGGCCATCGGGCCGTGGTGCACGGCGTGCGAGTGGGCCGCGGATCGCTGGTCGGCATGGGCGCCGTGCTGCTGGGCCGCACCGAGATTGGCGAGGAGTGCCTCATCGCCGCGGGCGCCGTCGTGCCGCCGGGAACCATCGTGCCCGATCGGTCGCTGGTCGTCGGCGTGCCAGGCAAGGTGGTTCGCCCCGTGAACGACAAGGAGCACGAGTACCTGCGGTGGCTCAGCCGGCGGTACCTCGAGCTATGCCAACGTTACGAGGCGGGCGAGTTCGACGCCGTCAGCTAACGCCGCGATTCGCGGCGGCATCGCCGCCGATTGATGGAGCGCCCGCGTGTGGTTGCCGCCGGGCGCCCTGGTTCCCAATTCCGCGGCGACAATCTGCCAGGACGGACTGCGCTGGACGACCGAGCTGAGGCGGGTTGAGCTCCTGCATTCTTGCTGAAGAGCGGCTAGAATCCAGGAGACCGCTCCGCACTGGGGCGGGCGCGTCACTTGAATACGTGGCGGTCGCACCGTGTCGACGAGTTCGGTCAATTGCTCACTCAGCATTCGTTCGGGGTTGCTTTCCGCGCTCGTCTGGGGAGTCGTTGGAGCTGTTTCGGCCGTTGGCGTGATCGCGATATTGGAAATCGCTGAACGATGGCGAATTATCACAGTGGCTGGCGAGTATCGCGAGTGGCTGCGTGCGTTTGCCATCGAGTGCTTGTGGCCCGCAGTCGGTTGCGCCACAGTATTGGCCTGCTCTGGCTGGGCCGCCAATGCCCCCCGGCCCGCGCGCAGTTTCGCGATTTGCTTACTGCAAGTTGCCGGTGCATCCATAATTCTCTGGTTTGTGTTAGGCAGTCTGGAGATTACCCCGCGACGATTTAAGGGCATTGAGCACCCGGCAATGTATCCATCCGAATTCCTAGTGCTCGTCATGCCTCCAGTCGTAGCCGCCGGCTGGTATACCTGCGTGGGCTGTCGAGCAAACCGCCAAGCAGCACCTGATAGCACTTGACTGATATCGCAACAGAGCCCCGTATCGCGGGACGACCACATCACCTGACGGGCGAACCGTACGGAGGCCGCTTTACACCGGCGGGTTACGCCGGAGCGGGGAAGGCAATCCAGGCAAAAGCGCGTCGGCCGATGAAGCCTGTATAGCTTTGGCAACTCCGGCACGCTATCTTCACTTGGATGAGTGAGTTGGCCTTGTGAGGGTGTACAGACCATGCAAAAAAGTCATCAGACAATCACGCTACTCGCATGTCAGATCGTCGTAGGACTCTGCTATTGGATTTATCGGGAGTCTGGCGGCACCCGCTTTCTAGTCCCCGTACTTTCCCTGCAATTTATCTGCGCGAGTATTGGCTTTCTCTGCCTGCGGATTCTTGAAAGAAGGCTGAACTGAGGACGTGAATAGGGACTCGTCCGTCGTATCAGCCGGGCGAGGGAGTGGGAATGCTGTGACGGGTCAACCACAAGCGTCAGCTTTGTCCTCTCAGCTATATCGTCAAGTACGACGCTGAAGTGGAAGTTACTGCCAGTGACCTGCGTGTATTGGTCAACGTCCTCAGCACAGTCCCCGACGACGCAGAGCCCACGCTTGTTGCTGAGGTGGCTGACGCCATCCGTCGAGGCGCCGAAAGCGCACTGCATTCGCGGGGCACAGGTGCGATAATACGGCTGCGCGAGCTGGCCATTCACGACGTCGATTGCTCACTCCAGAAGTTCGAGGAACATACCGCTCAGGAATTGAAGCAGGCGTTGGAGGATGACGCTTAACAACTCAATTGACCAGAGCGGCAGTTAAGACCCAGAACCGATATGAACGTGATTGGCCGCCGTCGGATCGGCCCATGATTTAGCTGCGTCGAAGTGATGCGCCGTCGCGGCCGGGCAGCGGCGGAAGAGCTGCCTTTGGCGTTGGCCTAGACGGGCCGTCCGGTGCGAGATCCGGTGAGGGCCGTTCGCCGGCGCGCTTCCTCGAATCCGCGCGGTTGCCGCGATCGGCTGGTGAGCTGAACCGAATCGCGGGTTCCTCGCCGCAGCGCTACCTGCGTTGCACGCGCGGACCGACAACTTGCCGCAGGCATGTGTACAGACAGGCCGCCATCAGCACGAGCAATGCGAAGGTCGGCGGCTCGGGCACGGCGGCGCTGGTCGGCGCGGCCGAGACGTTCAGCGAGCTGTCGCCGTGGTTGCGCTGCCAGATCAGAAAGTCGCGGCCATCGACGTGGCCGTCGCCATTGGCGTCACCGTCGGCCGCGGCGGCTGAGCCCTGAATTCCGAAGCCGGCGTTCCAATTGACCAAGTCGTCGCCGTCGACGCGGCCGTCGCCCTCAAAGTCGCCAGGCGTGAGAGCGTCGGTCAGGATGCGAAAGACGCCGCCGTTTGAGCTGGTGATGTAAAGATTGCCGTCGAGATCCTCGCCGAATGAATAGGGCGAGCCGAGTGTGAGACGGCTGTTGGTGGGGGCGATGTCGTTGTTGATCAGTTGCACGCTATTCTCGGGATCCGCCGGGTCGAACATCCAGAACCGGGCCGTTCCCGCGTCGCCAAAGATGTACTTCCCTCGCAGTGTGGGATCGGGGCCGCGATAGACGAAGCCGCCGACCACTGACACGCCCGAGAAATCGGCCGGTCCGGCGCCCGGTTGGTGGTAGTCGTACTCGGGCAGCTGGGCCGTCGGGATGATCGACCCGACCACGGAGCCGCTGTTGTTAAGCGTCGCGCCGCGGCCTTCCATCTCCTTCCAACCGTAGTTGATCCCGCCCGGAACACTGGCCGGGTGGAGGTTGACCTCTTCAAAGTGGTCCTGCCCCACGTCGCCAATCCACAGGTCTCCCGTGGCGCGGTCGAAGCCCGAGCGAAACGGGTTGCGCACCCCATAGTCGAAAATCTCGTCGTCGCCAGTGACGCCAACGAACGGGTTGTCGGCCGGGATGGCGTAGTTGCGATTGGCGTCCGCCGGAAAGTCGTCGCCGTTCACGTCGATCCGCAGCACCTTGCCCAACAGGTTGTTGGTGAGATCCTGAGCGTTGCCGATTGTCGAAGTGTGCCCCGTGCCGGAATCGTAGCCGCTGCCGCCGTCGCCGGTGGGAACGTAAAGGTAGCCGTCGACCGGGCTGAACCCGATCCAGCCGGCGTCGTGATTGGACTGCGGCTGTTCGATGCTCAGCACGGTGCGCTGCGAGGCGGGATCGGCAATGTTCGGGTCGGCTGCCGAAACGGTATATTCCAACACTCGCGAATCAAACGGCGTGCCGCCGGCGCCGTTGTCGACCGTGGCGTAAACGTAGAACTTGCCGTTCGTAGCGTAATCGGGATGGAACGCCAGCCCCAGCAGGCCCCCTTCGCCAGTGGTGAGCACCGACGGCACCGAAACGAACGGCGTCGTCAGCAACGCATTGGTTCCGAAGTCGAAGATGCGAATATCGCCGTCGCGGGTGGCGATGAAGAGTCGGTCGGCGTCGCCAGGGGCGTGCGCGGCGTACATGGGCGAAGACAATCCGCCGACAATCCGTTCCGTTCCCGCCAGGCCGCCGTGAACCGCGGGGAGCGCAGCGAACGTCGCGGCGGCAAAGAGCGCAACCAGGTTCAATGTGCGAAAGAACTCGCAACGGCTGCAGCGCAGAAATGTCTCGATGATGCACATCGTAAAAAGCTCGCAAGAAGACCAAGATGCTCGATACGCGCCAAGGCGGCAGCACTGCGGCGGCGGCAATCGCGACCATCGTGCCCAACAGCCCGGCACGCCGTTGGCAGGACAAGTTCATCAAGCGCCCGCGGGGGGCGTGATGACACGGGAGTCCCTGATAGAATACCCGCCTGCCGCACCGCGCGCCAAAGAACTCTCGCCCAATCCGTAAGATCAACCACTCCGCCGCCGCCATGTCCGCTGACGCTCGCCAAATGCTTGACAAATTGCCCCGCTTGCCGCTTGCTCAGCTGCCCACGCCGCTGGCACCGTTGCCGCATATGTCGGAATCCTACGGCGGGCCGCCGCTGTGGATTAAACGCGACGATCTGACCGGACTGGCCACCGGCGGAAATAAGACCCGCAAGCTAGAGTTTCTGATCGCCGATGCGCTGCAGCGCGGTCGCGACACCGTGATCACAGCCGGCGGACCGCAGTCGAACCATTGTCGGCAAACGGCGGCCGCGGCAGCGATTGCCGGACTTGAGTGCCACTTGGTGCTAGGAGGCGACCCGGCGCCGCCGGTCGGCAACCTGCTGCTCGACGAGTTGCTGGGGGCGACGGTTCACTGGACCCCCAAGCCGAATCGCAACGCGCGGATGGCCCAGCTCGCCGACGAACTCGCCGCCGCCGGCGACGAGACCGTCGA
>JAGQOU010000439.1 GCA_020427145.1 Planctomycetales bacterium
CGGCAGAGCCTCGCACTCCCGTAACTGCCCTCTGGCGAGCGACTACTCGGCGGGCTCGTCAGATTCGTCAGGCGTGGCGTCAGCCGGTTCGCTGGGTTGGGTCTCCGCACGGAACACGGCGCCCGTGACACGGGACATGACCGTCTCGCGCCGCATCGGCAGGGTGATCTCGACTGTTTCGCCTTCCTTCACGATGTGGACCGGCAAGTCGTCGAGCCCCTCGGCCTGCGGCCGCATGGAAGTGAGTTCCGGCGTTCCCGGCGACTTGTCGCTGGGAATCGACACTATGAGCGCGTAGCTGCCGGGCGCCACATGACGCGAGCCAACGCCCTGCTCGTCGAATTCGACAATGTTGTTGCCGACCATTGTGCGTTTGCCGGCGGGTCGCGGCAAGGCCACGATGAACCCCTTGCGGGGGGTGTCGAAGGCGAGCGGCTTGTTTGTCACGGCGTCGACCAACTGCACGCGAACGACACCGCCTGGCGTCAACTCGATTGGCATGGCATCCGTGGTCTTGCCCCCGGTGACATGCACTTCGGCGAGACCGGCAGTCACCCACGGGCCACCGCCGTCGACACCTACACGGTAAGAGCCGGTCGGGAGCGACGACACGCGATACTCGCCGTTGAAGTCGGTGCGCGCGACGGACACCAGTGCGACCTTCCCCGGGCCCACGGGGACGATCTCGTTTGCTCCGTCCTGCTTTTTCACGGGACTTGACGCGGGTTCGGCCACGTTCTTCTGTGCGTACACCAGGCAGTTGCCCGCGGGCTCGTCTCCCGCGGGGCCCCGTCGCACGACGCGTCCGGTGAGCGTGCCGCCGGGGGAGAGTTGGGCGTTGACTTCGCCAGGAATCTTGTCAATCGTCGCGCGCCCCAGCACGTAATCGGGATGCTGCACCAGGACCGTGCGCGGTTGCGGCTCGAACGTATCGCTGAAGGACGCGGCGCCCATCAATTCAAGTTGGTCCGTCGACATGTTCGCCTTCCACTGCGCGATGCGCGCTTCGTAGGCCTGGCGCGCCGCCTCGCCGTCGTACGCTTCGATGTCGTTGATCTCATAGCGGCCCGCGTCGTCGGTGACGGCCGAGCCCAACGCCACGCCGGGAATGCTCAAATACTCGTTGGCTCGAACCGTCGCTCCGGCGATGGGGCGGCCGGCGCGGTCGACGACGCGGCCGCGCAGCGTGGCGGCTGGTTTCATCACCGTGGCGCCCGCGTCGCCGTACTGCAATATTCTCAGCGCCAAATCATTGTCCCAAGCACTCGCCATTCCTTCCTTACGGGCGATCAGCGTCACGACCTTCGCCGGCGGCCTGAGGAAGTTGATGTTCTCGTCGGGCACGCCGTCGGGAAAGACCGTCGCGGCGTCGATGACGTTGGCGAACCGGTAGATTCCGTCGGGTCCGGTTGCGACCTTGCCGAGGACCCGGGCTGGCGTCAGGTCGCCGCTGGTTTCGTAGAGATAGAGCGTCACTTCGACGTCGGCGACCGGATGCCCGGCTTCATTCCTGCAGAGCCCCGTCACTTCGTTGGGCTGTGGACGGTGAATCGCGTGGAATGCTCGTGGGTCCTCTGCGGGTGGCGCCCAACCGCCTGCGGGCTCGGCGCTCACAACGCCATCGGCTACCAAGCCTATGGTCGTTGCCTCGGTTGGAAGCGTCGCGATCGGTTCGGGCGCAGCGATCGCGCCGCTGAGCGTCCACTCGCCGAGAGGCTTGGCGGATTCCGCTCTTGCCTCGGGCGTTGCCGTCGATACGCGTAGCTCCACACGGGCTGATTCGCCGGGACGCACGTCGACAACTTGCGGTTGCTGGGAAGAGGGATTCATGACAGCTGACTTCGGTACGACAGAGCCATCTGGGCTGGTGAGACTGACAAGCCAGACGAGCGACTTTCCTGGCAGCGTGCGGATCGTTGCGATCCCGTCAGCGTTCACATGCACGCCGATTGGCGCCGCGTTGCGGCGACTGAGGCGGTCAAATGGCTGAATGCTGACCGAGGCGCGCAATGGTACTTCTGCCGCAACCGGCTTGTCTGTCTCGTCGCTGACGATGTGGAAATCCAACGCCTCGCCGTTAACGATTTGCAATGGCGGCGCCGCCACCTCCTTGCCCGCGTCAACTGCGACTTCAGCCAGACCGACATTGAGCAACTTGGGCGATTCGACCCACACGTCGTACTTGCCAGGGGGGAGCGAATCGAACAGATATCGCCCCTTCACGTCCGTCGTCGTCGTTGCTTCGTAGTCGGCGTCAAAATCGTACGCCTTCCAATCTGGCATGGACGGCGCGTTGTCCCAACGCCGCAACGGGATGCTCTTGGAGAGTAAAACGGGCGCTTCGGCGAGCGGTTCGCCGGACGGCGAGATGACTTGTCCTGCCAGTTTGCCTCCGGGCGACAGCGCGACTGTTGTTTGAGCGGGAACGGACGTGGCGGGCAATCGACATGACGCGAAGTTCGGGTGCGTGACGCGAAGCCGCGGGCCAATCGAGGCAACCGCTAGGGTATACGTCGATGCGTCTTCGTCCGAGGCGTTTACAGGCGCGTCGTTTGCGGCCTTCAACTGCCGCTGTTCGTCTGCTAGATCAAACGGCGCGAGGTCGTCGATCGAGTATCGTCCGCTTTCGTCGGTCACGGCTGATTGCAGCCCGCGCTCGCGCACCATCCTCGCTTCACGTGATACGACGGCCCCGGCAACGGGCACGCCTGCTTGATCGACCAAGACGCCTCTCAGCGGTGCGGCAGGCGGCATCACAATACTCTGGGCCAATCCGTTGACAGCGAGTTCCGCGGACTTCATGGCGATTTCCCGTGTCGCTCGCCCGTGCATGGCGAGCGCGACGGCGATGAAGTCGTTTTCGTCGGTGGCATCGATCGATCGAAGTCCGCGCGGGAGGTCTTGGATGACGTCGTTGAGAAGGAATTCGCCTTCGGCGTTAGTGGCGCCTTTGTGTACTTCCACCTGTGGCCCGCGAATCGTCGGCCCGCGGACGACAATCACGCGTACGCCGGCTAGCGGCCGACGGTGTTCGTCGAGGCATAGCAGCTTGATGGAGTTGGGCGACCCATCGGCGCGGTGTTCTATTCCACCGCCCATGTACCACGAAGTCACAGCGGCTGGTGTCGCGCTGTCGTTCTCACGGATCTCATTGCTGGCAGACGCGTCGGCATCGGGACGCGTCGCAGCGGCAGAGTCGTCGGGATCGGTCACATCGACGGCGGCGCCCGGCTGGAGCGTAATGGTTGACAGCACGATCGCCGTAGTGACGGTCGTGATGTGACACGCGATGCGCCACCGCCGCGAGCAGTTGCGCAGCACCTGGAATTTCTCATCCAGCAGCGTCATCACGCGGCGCTTGAGCTGCGAGGGGTTTTCCCAGAGGCCCACCGCCGCGGCCAGGCGCGGGGTTGGCGAGCCGGTGGTTTGACGGGCCCAGGCGACCAGGCGTTGGGCGTAGTCTTGCCGGCTGGTGAGTTCCGCGGCGGCGGCGTCGGCAAGCGTTTCCTGGTCGAGTCGAATGATGCGCCGCAGCAGCCAGAACAACGGTTGCGGCCAGAGCAGCGGCAGCAGCCAGCGGGCCGCGGCCAGCGTGCCGAGGTCGCCGTGGCGGATGTGCGCCCACTCGTGGGCGAGCACCGCCGCGAGGTCGGAGGCGGGTGCGCCGTCAGCGGCTGTGGCGACGGTGGCGCGGGGCAGCAAGATGGTTGGCCGCCGCCATCCGACCGCGGCCGCGACGGCGATTTCTTCGGAGACAAGCAGCCGCGGCGCGGGGGCGCCCTCGATCAGCCGACTGAGGACCGCCGCCAGTTCGGCCGGCGCCGGCTGGGCGCGACGCAACAGGCGACGGGCTTGCAGCGCGCCGGCGGCGAGCCACAGCGCCGCCACCACGGCGCCGAGCAGAAATGTCGCGGCGCCCCAAATCAACGCGGGTGGCGGGCCCGCCGCTTGGACGGATTCGCTCGGCGGCGCGGCCGCCGGGAGCGTCGGCGGCTCGGTGGTGAATTGAGGCGGAATCGATGGGCTCGCCAACGGCGGATGGGCCGCGAGCACGGGGGCGTCAACCGTTGGCGTCGCTTGCATAACCGGCGGAGTGGGCGTCGCCGCGGCGATCGGCTCGGCGGCTGGGCCGCCCAGGTGAATGAGCGACCACCCCGGCGCTGCGCACAGCACCGCGAGGGCGGCGAGTCCGACCAGCGCCGGACGAAGCGCCGCCGTGCGATGCGCCGGTTGCTTGAGCAGCCACGCGGCAGCCAGCGCCGCGGCCAGCAATCCGCCGGCGAGGAGTTGGTAATCGACAAACCAACCGACAAATTCGTACCAGGTTGCGTTCATAGCCGTCTCGCTATTGAGCCGTGCGATACAGGGGTGGCGAAAAAACGGGGACTCGCGACGGGGGGCAACGGACTTTCAATCAGACCGTTTGCTGCGGCGACGCGGGCCGGGCGCGGGCTTCGACGCCCGCTGCTTGGCCGCGGCGATCATCGCTTCCAGCTCGTCCAACTCGTCGGCCGACATCTTGCGCGACTCGAGGGCGTGGACGAGATAGTCGCTCACCGCGCCGTCGAACACGCGGTCGAGAAAGCCGCCGGCCAGGTCGCGAAACGTGCGGTCGCGTTCGATGGCCGGGGCGTACACGTACGCCTTGCCGTCGCGGCGATGGGTGACGAGGGCTTTCTGCTCCATCACCTGCAGCAGGCTGAGTACGGTGGTGTAGGCCAGGTCGGCGCCTGCGGCGTTCAGTGCGTCGCACACGTCGCGCACCGTCGCCTCGCCGCGGGACCAGAGCACCTTGAGTGCTTCGAGTTCGCGATCGGTGGGAGAGTCGGTCATGGGGATTTTGGAATGGGGAATGGGGAATGGGGAATGGGGAATGGGGAATGGCCCGGCGTCTTGGTTGCGGCGGGGGAACTACGGTTTGACCAGTAGGTTGCCTGTTATAATACTGGTCGGCCAGTAAGTGTCAACAGAAAAGTTCTTCGGGCGGTGGAAGTCGCAAAAAAAAGCCGCCCCGGAGGGGGGCGGCTGGTGCGTGAATCGCTGGCTCGCAAGTGCTATTGGGCCGCGGCGGGTGCGTCCGCGGCCGGTTCGACGGCGGGCGTTTCTGCGCCGCCCGATTCCGGCGCGTCGAGCTTTTTGAGCTGCTCTTCCGCCGCGGCCGCCGCCGCGTTGGCGCTCTCCTCCAACGCCTTGGCCGCGTCGAGTTGCTTCTGCAGCGTCTCGATTTCGGCTTTTGCTTTCTCCGCCGTCTCGCGCGCTTGGGCCAGTTCCTTCGACAGTCGCTCGCGGAGCACGCGGGGGTGGTTCCAGCCCATGTCGATCACCAGCGCCGGATTCGTCTCGTGCAGCGTCATCGCCGCGTCGTAGTCGACCGGCGCTTGCCACAGGTACAGCCGCTGCAACCTTGGCAGTGCGCGCAGCGTCGGGATCGCGTCGTCGCCGACCTGCGTGCCGTAGAGATTGAGATACTCCAAGTGGCGGTTGCCTGCCAGCGGCGCGAGCCCCGCGGCGTTGACTGTCGATTTCTCCAGGTGCAAATGCTGCAGGTGTTTCAGCTGGCCCAAGACGGCGTAACCGTCGACGGTTGCTTGAGCGCCGGCCAGATTGAGCGAGGCGACCTGATCGGCCACGCCCGCCAAGACCGCCAGCGCGGCGTCGTCGGCCGGCTCCGCGGATTGGGCGAAGCTGACTTCCAGCAGCGGGCTGTTGGCGAACAGCGGCAGCACCGAGGCGCCGGCTTCGGACAGCGCGGCAATCGCTTCCCGCGGCGCGGCCGCGACGGTCGCCAACTCCGCTTGCAGCTCTTCGTCGCTGGGGCCGTTGGCCGGCGGGGTCATCGACTCGGCGGCGGGCGGCGTCGCTGCCGACGCGGCTTCGGCGGGCGGAACGCTGGCGAACACCGCGCCCTCGGCAATCCATTGTTTCACCAGCTCGATCTCTTCAGCGGAGAGCGGGTCGGCGCCCTTGGGCATCCGCTTCTTGTCGTCGGCGGGCAAGACCAGTCGTTTGTAGATTTCGCTCTCCTCGGGCTTGCCGGCGATCGCCAGGTCGTCGTGCGGCGACGCCTGGATTGCTTCGGCCGTGTGCAGCCGCAGTTTGCCCAAGCCCTTCTCTTGGCCGTGGCACTTGGCGCAGTGCTGGACGAAGAGCGGTTGAATCTGCGCGGCAAAATCGACCGCGGCCGAGCCGACCGAGGGCGTCAGTGCGAATGCCGAGGCGAAGACGAGCGAACAAAGGGGAAATCTCATGGTGCAGCCGACTGAGCGAAGAGGCAGACGAAGTCAAAGCCCGGGAACGGGAATGTCGCCCCCTATGATAGTCGCTCGCACGACGGGGTGCGAAGCGGGGCAAACCCGGTCGCCCAATTCCAGTGTGTGGCTGGGGACGGAGCGAAGCGGAGCCCCCAG
>JAGQOU010000440.1 GCA_020427145.1 Planctomycetales bacterium
CCGGCGTCGCGCAGGTTGACGAAGTTGGTCCCCTTCACGACACGACCGCGATCGACGTCCAGGCAGGGGATCACGCGTTTGGCGAGCATGGTATGGAAACCGCGCGGAGGGCGGCCGTTGGGTCGGCATTTCACAGCGCACCGGTGGTGCGCAGAGGCTCCGCGACTCCCCCCGGTTCCGATCGGGGGCAAAACGCCCGAAGTCCCCTGAATCCCTTAGCTTAAGTACGGCGAAGAGGGGGGTCAACCAAGGGAGGACGGCCAGTGGCGTCCCCAGCCACCACAACGAAGGATTCTGGCTCGGGCTGCCGGGCCTAGTCCCCCGCCGTCGCGAGCAGCGATGAAGCGGGGGCGCCTTCGTCGGCCATCGACGCCAGGTGGATGATCGCGTCGCCTTGTTGCACCAGCGGGTTGTTGGTGTGGCCGATCACCAGTCCGTCCTCGGGGGCGGCGATGGCCCAGGCGTCGTCGCCGAAGACGTCCGCCACGACGCCCAGCTTCTGCTTGGCGGTCACCCGGGCGCCCAGGTGCGTGTCGAGCCGTAGGATGCCGCTGTGCCGGGCGCGAATCCAGGCGGTCTTCTCGACCAGCGCCGAGTGGACCACCTTGCGTTTGGGAGCGGCGCGGCGCATCTTCAGCGCAGCCAGCACGCGCAACACGCCGTCGCGTCCCAAACGAATCGCCGCGTCGTCGAACCGCAGCGGCTCGCCCGCTTCGTACACTAGCGTGCGAATGCCCGCCGCCGTGGCCGCCTTGCGCAGCGACCCCTCAATCGCCCCGGCGTGCATGATCACCGGCGCGGCGAACGCCTCGGACAACGCGCGCGACTCGTCGTCGTGCAGATTCGCGCGAATCTGCGGCAGGTTCGTGCGGTGGTTCGAGCCGGTGTGCAGGTCGATGCCGTACTGGCACTTCAGCACGACCTCTTCCATGAACAAATTGGCCAACCGCCCGGCGAGCGAGCCGCGCGGACTGCCGGGGAACGACCGATTGAGATCGCGGCGGTCGGGCAGGTACCGGCTTTGGGCGTTGAAGCCGAACACGTTGACGATCGGCACGGTCAGCAAACACCCGGCCAGCCCAGCGGGGTCGGTCTCGTCGAGCACCTGCCCGATAATCTCCACGCCGTTCACTTCGTCGCCATGCACCGCGGCGCTGATCCACACCGTGGGCCCCGGCTTGGCGCCATTGACCACAACGATTGGCAACGACAGCCAGGTGCCGGTGGGCAGCCGAGCGACGGGAATCTCCAGGCGCTTGCGTTCGCCCGGCTGAACGATGGAACCGGCGACTTCAATAGGAAGATTGCGGTGGCGCATTGCAGGAAGGGGATGGGGGGATGCTGAAATGGGGAATGCGGAATGGGGAATGGGGCCGGGTCAAGTCTTGCGTTTAGTTTGCCAAGAGGTCTGCGTGCCTTGCATCGAGCCCAGTCGTATTGGCGCAACGATCCGCCAAAAGAGATGCCTGCCTGCTATCCCGTGTTTAACTTGCGAACCATTGAAAAGTTCAGAGTTAATTCCAAGGGAGTGAAGGAAAAACAATCGCCCCCCGCAACAGCGGCGCGCACCCGCCCTTCCGCCTTCCGCCTTCCCCATTCCCATCACCCCCGCCCCTTATCCGGCTGCTTGCCCGCCTTCGCGTTTTTTTCGATGAACTCGATGATCTTGCCCGCCACGTCGACGTTGGTGGCGGCTTCAATGCCCTCGAGCCCGGGCGAACTGTTCACTTCCATCACCACCGGTCCGTGGTTGGAACGCAGCACGTCGACGCCCGCGATGTTCAGCCCCATCGTCTTCGCCGCGCGGACGGCGGTGGACCGCTCCTCGGGGGTCAGCTTGATTTTCTCGGCGGTGCCGCCGCGGTGCAAGTTCGAGCGAAACTCGCCCTGCGGGCCCTGGCGTTTCATCGAGGCGATCACTCGCCCGCCGACGACGAAGCAGCGAATGTCGCTGCCGCCCGCCTCCTTGATGAACTCCTGCACCAGGATGTTGGCGTTGAGTCCGCGAAACGCTTCGATCACCGCCTGGGCCGCCTTTTTGGTTTCGGCCAGGATCACGCCGACTCCTTGCGTGCCTTCCAGCAGCTTGACGACCAACGGCGCGCCGCCGGCCAAGTTGATCAGCCCTTCAATGTCCTTGGTCGAATGAGCGCAACCAGTCACCGGCAAGCCGATGCCGTCGCGCGACAGCAGTTGCATGCTGCGCAGCTTGTCGCGGCTGCGGCTAATCGCTTGCGATTCGTTGGCCACGAACACGCCCATCATTTCAAACTGCCGCACCACCGCCGTACCGTAGAAGGTGTGCGAGGCGCCAATGCGCGGGATGACCGCGTCGACCTGCACGCCCTCGCCGGAATACACGACCTGCGGCCGGTGCGACGTGATGTCCATGTAGCAGCGCAGATAGTCGACGACGATCATGTCGTGACCGCGCTGGCGGCCGGCTTCGCGCAGCCGCTGAGTGGAAACGAGCTTGGGATTACGGGAGAGAATAGCAATACGCACGACGGCGGGCCTCTGTTGCGAGTCGGTGGCTGTAGGTCGCCACAGTGTAATGATCAATGACCGAGCACCAATGGCCAATCCCGCGGGAATCCGCCGCTCGGCCAGCTGGACCCCGCCGACGAGGGCGCTCAATCCGCTTTGCGGCGTTTGGATTTTCGCGGCTTGTGATCCGCCGGCGGCGCGCTGGCGAGATAGCTGCGCCCCGGGTCGACGGTCAATCGGCCGCGCAGCGCCTCGCGGCCCAGCAGCATGCGAAAGCCCATTTGGTCGCGCGACGCGAGGGTCAGCTCAATCGGCCACCGCAGCCCCGCGAGTTCCAGCTCGGTGACAATCACCGGCCGCCGGTTGGCGTGGCCCGTGCTGCTTTTGATCAGCCGGTATTCCAGCAGCGGCGCTTCGGCGGCGACGGTCGTCTTGGTGTCGCGCTGCAGCGGGTGGACGTCAAACCGCAGCCACGTCACGCCGTCGCGTTGGAACTCGTGGATGTGAAACGCATGCAGCGACGAACTGCGGGCGCCGGTGTCGATCTTCGGCTTGACCGCCGCGACGCCCAACTGCGGCAACGCCACCCACTCGCGCCAACCGACGACAAGCTTGGGATGGGCGGGACGAGGGGCCATAATCACAAGGGGGGTGATGAACTGGACAGCCGTGACAAAACGGTCCACAGCGCCAATTCCCTGATTAGAAGTCACACGCGCCCAACAAACAAGTCCGCTTGACTCAGTCGCCCCTGCGCCGACGACGCGACTGCCGCGGCGACAAGCCGTGGCGCGATTCGCGCGTTACACTGTTGCATTGCGACGATGAGCGTCGCTCCCTGGCGATCCGGCGGTCGGCAGGACGCTCTGAGCGTTTGTGCGAGTGAATTGGAGAAATCGAAATGACCGGCCCCAAGGTCTTGCCGTGCGTTGCGGCGTTGCTCGTCTCGGCGCTGCCGATCGCTACCGCGGCAACCGAGTCGGTTGTGTTTCAGTCGGGCGACGACGGCTATCACACCTACCGCATTCCGGCGATCGTCAAGGCGGCCAACGGCGACCTGTTGGCGTTTGCCGAAGGGCGCAAGCACGGCGGCGGCGATCATGGCGATATCGATCTGGTCCTGAAGCGCAGCGCCGACGACGGAGCCACCTGGAGCGACATGCAAATCGTCCAGGACGAGTGGGACGACCCCGCGGCCAAGATCACCCTCGGCAATCCGGCGCCGGTGGTCGACAAGACCGATCCCGCGCATCCGGGGCGCGTGTGGCTGCCCTTCACGCGCGACAACAAAGCCGTGTTCGTTACTTTTAGCGACGACCATGGCGCCACGTGGTCGCCGCGACGCGACGTCAGTTCCACCGGCATGCATCCCGATTGGGGTTGGTACGCCACAGGGCCCGGGCACGCGCTGCAACTGACCCGCGGGCCGTACGCGGGCCGACTGATTGTCGCCAGCGATCATAGCCTGCGAGGGAAGAAGTCGTGGGGCGCCCATGTGCTGCTGAGCGACGATCATGGCGCCACATGGCGCGTCGGCGCCACGGACACGCGCGCCGCCGACGCGGCGATCCATCCCAACGAAAACATGGCCGAGGAGTTGGTCGACGGACGAATCTACTTTCACGCCCGCGACCAGCACGGCAGCGATCCCGCGACGCGCGCCGCCGCGCACAGCTCCGACGGCGGCGAAACTTACGATGCGCCCTTCGCCCCGGCGCCGGAGTTTGTGACGCCGGTGGTGCAGAACTCGATCCTGCGGGTCGCCGCCGTCGACCGCGGCGACGACGAAAACCTGCTCGTCTGGTGCGGCCCCGGGCAAGCCGACGCCCGGGCCGATCTCACGGTGCGCTTCAGCCGAGACGAAGGCGCCACGTGGAGCGAACCGGTGCTGATTGCGAAAGGCCCGGCGGCGTACTCCGACCTGGTGTTGCTGGACGGCCCCGCGCTCGGCGTGTTGTACGAAGGGGGGCCAACGCCGTACAGTCAAATCGTGTTTCGCGCCTGGGCGTGCGACAAGCTCTCCGAGTAAGCTTGAGGTGAAGTCGGCGCGGGCTTATCGCCCGCAGCGCCCAACCCGGTTCCCTGATCGCTTGCCGCCGCGCACGGCGCCCTTTGTTTGATCGCTCTCGACAATTCTCCACGCTGCTTCCACTCGCAACGGGTTCGCAACCATGCCAATCTTCGACGCCTTGAAACTGCTTGGGCGAGTCAATCATGTCTCTTGTTGCGTGGTCTGCGCTCTCGCGATTTCGACTCTCGCGGCGCACGCCGCAGCCGACGCGCCGGTGACAACCATCGCGATCGACCTCGACCAACCCGGCAAGCCAATCAGTCCCGATCTGTTTGGGTTGTTCTTCGAGGACATCAACTATGCGGCCGATGGCGGGCTGTATGCCGAGCTGGTGCAGAATCGGTCGTTCGAATACCAGGCGACCGAGCAGCTCTCGTGGAACCCGCTGACGTGCTGGGAAGTGGTTGCGCGCGGGGGCGGGCAAGGCTCGCTCGACGTCGCCGCGTCGCGGCCGCTGAACTCCAACAATCCGCACTACGCCGTGCTCGACGTGGCCCGCGTGGGCGACGAAGTGGGCATTCGCAACGCCGGGTTCGACGGCATTGTGGTCCGCGCCGGCGAAACGTACGACCTCTCGCTCTTCGTGCGGCAGCTGTACGTCGAGCGCCGCTGGGGCGGCAAGCCGTTTGGGCCCGAAGACCAGTTCGATCTGGTTGTGCGGCTGGAAGACCCCGCGGGCAAGTCGCTGGGCGAGGCGAAGCTGACCTACCGCGGCCGGGATTGGCAGCGCGTGGAAGGCGAGATCACGGCGACGCGTTCGGAGGACGACGCACGGCTGGTCCTCTTGCCGCAGACCCAGGGGGGCGTCGCGTTGGACGTCATTTCGCTCTTCCCGCGCGACACGTTTCGCGGTCGCAAAAACGGGCTGCGGCGCGATCTGGCCGAGACGCTGGCGGCGCTGCATCCGCGCTTCATCCGCTTCCCCGGCGGCTGCCTGGTCCATGGCGACGGATTGCCGAACATGTACCGCTGGAAAGACACCATCGGACCGGTCCACGAGCGGCGCGAACAGTCGAACATTTGGGGCTACCACCAGACGGCCGGGCTGGGATACTTCGAGTACTTTCAGTTCTGCGAAGACATCGGCGCCAAGCCGTTGCCGGTGGTTCCGGCGGGCGTCTGCTGCCAGAACTCCGGCGACACGGCCGGCACCGGACAGGACGGACTGCCGCTGGCCGAGATGCCGGCGTACGTGCAGGAAGTGCTCGACCTGGTCGAGTGGGCCAACGGCCCGGCCGACTCCCCGTGGGGAGCCAAACGCGCCGCCGCCGGCCACCCCCAGCCGTTCGGCCTGGAGTACCTCGCCGTGGGCAACGAGGAACACATCACGCCCGCGTTCGAAGAGCGGTTCCGCATGATCTGTGCGGCGCTGGCCGAGAAGCATCCGGAGATCTCCATCATCGGCACCGCCGGCCCGTCTCCCGATGGTTCCGACTTCGAACAAGGCTGGCGCATCGCTAACGACTTGCAACTGGCCCTCGTCGACGAGCACTACTACCGCAGTCCCGAGTGGTTTCTGGAGAACCTCCATCGGTACGACGACTACGATCGGGCCCGCCCGCACGTGTACCTGGGCGAGTACGCCGCCCACGAGCGCGACCGCCGCACGACGCTCCGTTCGGCGCTGGCCGAGGCGGCTTACATGACGCAACTGGAACGCAACGGCGACGTCGTGCAGTTCGCGTCGTATGCGCCGCTGCTGGCGAAGCGCGGCCACACGCAGTGGAACCCGGATCTCGTTTACTTCACCAACACGCGCGTCGCGCCGACGATCAATTACTATGTCCAACAACTGTTCGGGGCCAACTGCGGCGACGAGTATTTGGCATCTCACACGTCGCCCGCCGACGATGCAGCTCTCACGGTGTCAGCGGTGCGCGACTCGGCCAGCGGCGACGTCATTCTCAAGATCGTCAACAACGGCGCCGAGCCCAGGCCGGTGCAGATTGAACTGACCGGCGCCAGCGCGTTGGCCGACGAGGCGGTCTGCATGACGCTCAGCGGCGATCCGCAAGCGGTGAACGACTTCAACACGCGCAAGCCGCTGACGCCCGTGGAGTCGACGTTCGCCGTGGGCGAGAAGTTCGACTACGAAGCGGCCGCGCACTCGTTGAACGTGATTCGCATTCCCGCAAAGTAGCGCATGCCGTCGTTGGCAAACCGGCCGCTAAGCGCCGCCACGCCGCGACGCCCCCATTCCATCACCGACGTCCCGTCGCGGCGAGATCGCTTTCCACCCGTCGGCAGTCGGGCAGCGAGTCGAGGAAGATGCGGCCGTAGCTCTTGGTGGAGACGCGCGGGTCGAGGATCACCACCCGCCCCCGGTCGCTACGACTGCGGATCAACCGGCCGAAGCCTTGTTTGAGTCGCAGCACTGCCTCGGGCAGTTGATAGTCGCGAAACGGTTGGCCGCCGGCGGCGCGGATCGCCTCCAGCCGCGCCTCCAGCAGCGGTTTGTCCGGCACGCTAAAGGGGAGCTTGGCGATGATCACCAGTTCCAGCGCATCGCCGGGGACGTCGACCCCTTGCCAGAAACTGTCGGCCCCCAAGAGCACCGAGCGCGGGTTCTCCTTGAACAGCTCCAGCATCCGCGTGCGGGGCGTGCCGTCGCTTTGGCTGATGAGATTCAGGTTGTGCGAGCGGAGCCAGGGGGCGATCGCGCTCGCCACGCGCCGCATCATCTCGTAGCTGGTCAACAGCACGAACGCGTGGCCGTCGCTGTCGCGCGTGAGCTGCTTGATCGCCTCGATCGCCGCCCGCTCGAACGCGTCGCGCTGGGCCGAGGGGTCCGGCATGTCGCGCACGGTCACCAGCTCGGCCTGCTCGCGGTAATCAAAGGGACTGCCCAGTTGCAGTCGCTCGCACTGCGTGAGCCCGACGCGTTGTTGGAAGAAATCGAACGAGGCGTTGGGGCCCACGGCCAGCGTGGCGCTGGTCATCACCACGGTGGGGACTTGTTGAAACAGCTGCTCGCGCAGCGCGGGGCCGACGTCGACCGGCGCGGCAGCCAGCGTGAGCCGGGGCGTGCCGCGGCGGTTCCAGCTGCTGTCGATCCAATACACGGCGCCGGGAAGCTGCTGCTGGTGCCAGGTGTTGAGCTCGCCGGCCAAGCCGATGAGCCGGTCGTGGGCGGAGTTGAAATCCTGCCGCTCAGACTCATTCGGCTGCGCGTCGCCGGCGGCCTTCACGCCGCGGGCCAGGTCGGTCAGCTCCTGCGACAGCGTGTTGGGAAACGGCGGCGGCTCGAGCACGCGCCCGTTGGCTGCCGCCGCGGTGGTCTTCCACTCCCACGCATCGGCGAAAAACTCGCTGGCGGCGTGGCGGCAGCGGTCGACGCGCTGGGCGAGCTTGTCGAGCTTGTAGCCGATCAAGAGCCCCTTCTGCGTGCGGTCGTTGTAGAGCCGCGACAGGACGAACTCGATCTGCCCGCTGGATAGCCCGATGCCCAGGTGATCGGCGGCGACCGCCTCGATCGTGTGCGCCTCGTCGAGCACCACCACGTCGTAGTCGGGCAGGATGCTCACGCCGTTGCGGCGCAGCGCCAAGTCGCTGAAGAACAGCGCGTGGTTCACGACCATCACATTGGCATGCTGCACGCGGCGGCGGTCGGCGTAGTAGAAGCACTTGTTGTACGTGGGGCAGCGGCGGCCCATGCAGTTGCCGTGATCGCTGGCGACCTCGTCCCACACCACCGGCAGCGGCTTGGCGGCGAGATCGCTGACCGAGCCGTCGGCGGTCGTCTCGCTCCACTCGCGCAGCTCGCGGAGTTGGTCCAGCGCCTCCGACGAATCAAACAGGCTCCCCTTGCGGGCCGACGCGGCGTGCAACCGGCGGAGGCTGATGTAGTTGCGGCGCCCCTTGACCAGCACGGCCGAGAACTCGCGCGGCAACACGCTGTTGAGCAGCGGCAGGTCCTTGCCGATGAGCTGCTCCTGCAAACTGATCGTGTGCGTGGAGACAACCACCCGCGGCGGCTTGGGGGTGCTCGCCTCGGTGGCGGCGAGAATGGCCGGCACAAGATAGGCGAAGCTCTTGCCGACGCCGGTGCCTGCTTCGACGACCAGGTGATTTCGGTTCGTGATCGCCGCGGCCACCGCGTCAGCCATCTGGAGCTGCTGCGGCCGCTCTTCGTAGCGCGCGTCAAGCCGGCGGGCAATCGACCCCTCGGGGCCGAGCACGTCGCGTACATTAATGACATCCGTGTCGGGCACTCGCAGCCTCGCGTTCTCGCAAAATTGTTGGGTAACACTCATCGCCGCTAATTCACGCTAATCAGGATTAGTGGAAATTAGCGGCAATGAGCGTTCCTGGTTCCGTCCACGTTTCACGCCGTCGTTTGGATGGATGGGCATGAAATCACGATCCACTGGGACTTGTGTGCCACTGCCTGGCATGCCCAGCAGTGGAGCCCTGGTACCCGCTTCACACTGCTAGACGAGCTAGCAGTGGCACCCGGCGCGATATACTACGTTGTCGCCCGAAACCAATAAGCCAACTACAAGTCGACTCAAACTCATGCCCGAGCTTCGCTGGAACGACACCGAGTTCCTTGACTTCTTTGCAGTCGAGCCAACTGTCGAGGAATTCTTTCTGTCCTACAATTACGAGGTTAAACGAGAAGGGCTGCGGCTGCTGTTCACTGTATGGCAATTTGAAAGCGTCATCCAAGTATCGGTTTATCGAGGTCTCTCAGAGGGCGCTCTGTTTACTTTCGCAGCTTACGTTAGGGGTGAATGTCGCTTCGTCAATGATGCGAGGGGCCGCTATCTTGAATTCGAAGATTGCATCGTTGCACCATCCCGATTCTGGTACATGAAGGAGGGCGACCCGTTTAACCACGAACAATTTCCAGCTTCTCTATCGATTCGGATTGGAATTGACCCCGACATAAACATCGCAATTGTGGACTACCTATCCCGCACTTGATTCGCAAGAATCGAATCTTAGTAACGTAGGGTGGATGGTTCTGCCGAGAGGAAGCGTTGCGGTAGGTTTCAACTCGCCGCCGGCAGGCTCACCTTCGGATAGCCCAGGTTCTTGAACCTGGGCGGCGAAGCCGCAGGAGGCGACGGGCGCCGGCCCCCTGCAGTGCCTCCTGTCGCCTGCGGCGACCCAGCTTCG
>JAGQOU010000441.1 GCA_020427145.1 Planctomycetales bacterium
CTTCGCTCGTCCCCAGCCACCCTGCCGTTGGCGCGTGGCTCGGCGGGAGACCCGCCTTGCCGGGGTTTCTCGCCATCCCACGGAATGGCGGCGGGCATGGTTTGAGCGAGCCAGGCGCGGATGGCGGCGGGCGTTAGCCCGGGGAAGAGCGTTTGCGCGAGGCTTCCGTCGTCGCCGCTGGCCAGTTTGGCGAGCACGCGTTTGTAGGCGGCGATCGCCCGCGCGGCGGCGGCGAGTTGCTGCTCGTCGTCGAACTGGACGTCGTAGAAATCAAACCGCGGACGCAGTGCCGCGAGCGCCGCCGCGCCGTCGGGGTCCGCGGCGATCAACAGTTTCACCGCCGGGGAAAGCGGACCGTCGAAGTCGCCCGTGGCGGCGTCGGGCCATTCGCCCACGTCGTGCCCCGCGTCGGCCAGCGCGTCGAGATCCAGCGTCGGCACAGTCAACACGGCGATCCCCGCGGCGGTGCTGGCGGCAATGCCCGTCTCGTGGCACTCGCGGCAGCTCGCGTCGTAGCCCCGCGTGAGCATCTGTTGGCCCGTCGCGTCTTGCTGGTGGCACAACGCACAGGCGAACTCCTGCTGCTTTTCGGGAAAGTGATTGGCCTGGTGGGCGCCGTGGTCGAACGCGATCGCCGTGCGGCGGCGGTAGGGCCAGCCGTTGAAGTCGGGGTGATCGGTCGCGAAGCCGTGGTACTGCTGGGCGTGGCACGCCTGGCAACTGGCGTCGGCGATCGCGGTGAGATCGTGCAAACGCCCCTGGTGCTCGCGGTGACAGGCGCTGCAGGCGGTCGGCTCGGCCGGGTCGCGGCGGCGGTCGCCGATGGGCGCACCAGCCAACGCGGCGGGGTCCATGGTATGCGCGGCGGTCGCCCACGCCGGCGCGATCCGTTTCTGGTGACACTCCATGCAGAGGGCCGTTTGCACGGGCGCGAGCGGAGCGCTGCCGACAGTGTGCGCCGCCCATTGGGCCGCCGTCGCCGCGCCGGCCGCATGACATGCCGCGCAGCGCTGCGACGCATTCTCGCCCGCCACGAGTTGGGCGTGATGCACCGTGAGCGGTCCGGGGGCGATCGCGTCGTTGCGCCAGTCGGCGCTGAGCAAGATCAGCAGCGCCCCCACGGCGACCAGCGCGGCTCCCCACACGAACCGACCGCGGCGCGCTCGCAACGAGCGAAACGGCGTGCAGCGGTACACCACGCAACACTCGCCGTCGGGGCCGGGACCTTCGGCACACGGTCCGCCGCGCAGCGGGCTGCGGTTGCACCGCCAACGGTCGCCGTCGCGCACCGGGTGGCACGCCGCGGCGGCGGGGCACTTTCCGTTGGCAGCGGGACCCATGGGGCACGCGGGGCCGTCGTGGGCCAACCCGCACCGCCACGCCTGTTGCGGGCGATCGTACGGGGCGTCGTCGGGGGAGTTCAGCGAGAACCTCACAGCGCCCCCCCGTAAAACAGGTGCGCCAACCACGCATGCACGACCGCGACCGCCAACAGCGGCGCTGTGAGCGCGATATGCACGAACAGCCACGTCTTGAGCCGCCACTGCAGCGCTTCGTGAAAGTCGAGGTCGTCGCGCCGCCGCACCAGGGCGAACAACTGCTCGGCCGTCGCGCGTTCGCCGTCGGAGAAGTACCGCGTCGACTCGGTCAGCTCGGCCAGCAACTGCTTGCGAAGGTCCATGTTGGGCAGTAGCCGATACCGCCAGCCGCGGCGGCGCTCAAAGTAATCGTGCAGCCGCTCGCGGTAGAACTCGCCCAGCGTCGCCGCGCCCGCGGTGCGCACGGCGGTGAGCACGGCCGCCTGCGCCCGATCGCGCAGTTGTCCGCGCAGCATGGGGATGCGCTCGTAAACGACTTCTTCGCTGATGCGGCTCAGTTTGCGCGGCAGCGTGCGGGTCCAGTACAATCCGATCACGCCGCTCACCAAGGTGGCCGCGTACAGCGCGAACAGCGCGCCTTCCAGCCAGCCGTTGGGCCACCGCCACGGCACATGCAAGGCAAAGACGCCCCCCGAGGCCAACGCCACGTAGAGATGGGCCTGCAACCAGGCGGCGCTGGAACCCAACGGCGCCGCGGGCAGACGCTTCCGCGCGTTGTACAGCGCGCAAAACGCCACCGCGGCCAACAGCAACCAGCCCGTGAAGAACGCCGTGGGGCGCAGCGCCAATTCCAACCGCCGCGTCTGCCACGCCGCCAGCGCCACCGCCGCCACGGCGATCGCGGCATTGGTCAAGCGGCGGCGGACGAAGTAGCGCATTGTTGGAATGGGGAGGGGGGAATGAGGAATGGGGAATGGGGATGTTTGAATGTTGATCGGCGAGCGCCGGGCCGCGCGCTGTTGGCGGTCGCGGCCACGCGATCCTGTGGCGGCGAAGGCCCGGTACGCGGGGTGGCTGGGGACGCAGCGCAGCGGAGCCCCCAGTGCGTAGCGTCTTCCGGCATGGCGGTCCCGTAACTCGTCCCCGGCCAACGCGTCGCGCAACGGGCCCGCTAGGGTAGCGGTTTTTTGGAGGTCGGCGAAGGCAGAAGTGCTGTCGCTAGCGCGCGGTCCAGCGCGATAATTCGCCCAGATTGCCCAAATCCAACCGCACCAGCGCATCGTGCGGACAAGCTCGTTGGCAGGCCGGGCCGCCGGGCAGGTCGAGACAGAGATCGCACTTGGTCGCCTTGGCCAGTGGCAGACCCGTTTGCTCGTCGGTGAGCGTGTGGCCGCGGCGGTCGCGGATCTCGACCATGCGAATGTTTTCGTAGGGGCAGCTGTTGGCGCATGTCGCGCAGCCAATGCACGTGGGGTCGTCGATGCGCACGACGCCGGTCGCCGCGTCGCGATGAATGGCCGCCGTGGGGCAGCCGATCATGCAGACCGGGTCGACGCAGTGCATGCACGCGTTGGCCGCCATCAACGGGCCGTGCCGCACGCCCTGCCGGACGAAGCGGGGATTGTTGTCGTGCGTGGCCGCGCACGCCCGGACGCAATCGTCGCACCGCGTGCAGCGGTCGAGATCGATGAGCATCGCCTCTTGGCCGTTGATCAGCCGCCGCTCGACGAGAAACTCCAGCAAACCCTGTTCGACGCCGGGCGCCTCGTCCTGCGGTCCGCGGGCGCGGATTGCTTGCCGCTCTTCGGCCGCCAGCGCCTCAACCTTGTTCGCCGGCACAAAGGGGAGCACCCATTGGGCCAGCGCCGCGATCGGCACGCGCAGCACGTCGACGTAGCCGAGCGCCCGGAGCGAACTGTGCCACACCGCCGGGCGACCGGACGCGGCCGCGAGCGCCTCAGCCAACCCGAACGCTTTGCCGCGTCCCAGGTACGCGCTGGTGAGATGCCCGGCGCCGTAGCGGCGACTCTGCCGGGCAAAGCCGCTGCGAACCAGCAGCAGCCCGTCGCACGGCAGGCCTTCCTCCACGATCAGCGGCTCGTCGATGATCGCGTCGCCCGGCCGGCGTTCGACGGCCGCCTGGTACCCGCTTTGCCAATCAAAATCGCCGTGCGTTTCGAAGACCGTCGCCTCGGCAACCCGCTCGAGCTGCTGCGGCGTTAGCTCGGCCAACAGGGGCGTTTCGCGCAGGTGAACGCGCAAACTGTTTTCGCGATAGAGCCGCTCGACATGCAGCCGCAGGGCGTCGGTCCGCCGCATCAGGTCGCGCAGTCCCTGCCAGCGAATCTCCAGCAGCACGGCGTCGTCTTCGGCAATGACCGTGGCGGTGCGCTGCGAGCGGGTGAGCGCCGCCAACTCGCCGAACATTTCGCCAGCTTCCAGCACGACCGACTCGGCGCCTTCCAACAGCCGCGGCACGTCCTGCACAAACACGCGCGGCAAGGCGCCGTTGCCGCCCGGGCCGCTGCGCAACCGCAGGTCGCCCGGCGTGACGCCGGCGCTGTCGCGCACCTCGGGCAAGCGCGGGCGGCGCCACACATCGGTGATCGTCGCGAGCCAGCTGCGCGGCGCGGGGGGCGCGGGGGCGAGCAACTCGCCGGCGAGCCCCGCGACCATCACCCGCACCCGTCCGCGCAGAATGATGAATGCACTGTGGCCGTAGTCGCCCTCGCGGACAACAAGATCGCCGGGGTTGCACAGCATGAGCCGCGCGTCGTTGCGCAGCAGGTCGCGCAGCGGCAACGTGGGTGGAAACGCCGTCGGGTCGATGCGACAAAACGGCTCGACCTCTAGCAGATGGTCGACGTCCACCTCGCGCAGCCCGTCGCCAAACGGCTGGTCCCAACGCTGCGGGCGGGCGACGGCGACTTCCATGTCGGTTTGGGAGGGGGGAGGAAGTGACTGGTGACTGGTGGGGGAAGGGGTGATCAGTGATC
>JAGQOU010000442.1 GCA_020427145.1 Planctomycetales bacterium
AAGACGATCATGTTCCGCGTGCTGGAGAGTCTCGACTGGGAGGTTCCCGACTGGATCGTGGTACCCGGCGGCAACCTGGGCAACAGCAGCGCGTTTGGCAAGGCGTTTCACGAACTCCACGAGTTGGGGCTCATTGACCGCATCCCGCGGCTGGCGGTCATCAACGCCAAGGGCGCTGACACGCTGTACGAGCTGTTCGAAAACCGCGGCCTGCGCTGGAACGACGGCGCGCCCAACGCCGAAGTCGTCGACAAGTACTACGCCGAGCTCGACGCCGCAGCGGCCAAGGCCGATACGATTGCTAGCGCCATCGAGATCAATCGGCCGGTGAACCTGATGAAATGCATCCGGGCCCTGTCCTGCTGCGACGGCGTGGTGCGCGAGGTGACCGACCAGGAGATTCTCGACGCCAAGGCCCAGGTCGGCGCCAACGGCTTCGGCTGCGAGCCGGCCAGCGCCGCCAGCGTGGCGGGCGCCAAGCTGCTGCGCGAGCAAGGCGTCATCGCCCCCAGCGACCGCGTGGTCTGCATCCTCACCGGCCACCAGCTGAAGGACCCCACCGCCACGGTCGCCTACCACACGACCGACCAGGACGAATTCAACCGCGTCCTGGGCGCCCGCGGCGTGAGCCGCGCCGCGTTCGCCAACCGCGCGGTCAAAACGCCGAACGACCTCGACGCAATCGTGCAGGCGATTCAGCTGAATAGCTGACTCTCACTGCACCCTGTTCGCAGTTGCCCGCGAATCACGCGAAGGGTCGCGGTTCAAGAGACGAGTCGACCTGGGCGCCTCAGCCGATCTGCGTGCAGATTCCGGCACGCGAATTGTCGTCGTGCATCCCGGGGCGGTCGACGCGCGGCGCCTGATTCGCGATAATTGGGGTTGTTCGCGGGCTTCGTTCTCTTGCTCGCCTGATTCGAAAGCATGGGAGGAGCGAGTCATGAAACTAGCCATTCATGGAGCGGCCGGCAGGATGGGGCAGCGCGTCATTGCGCTCGCCAGTCAGGACCCCGAGGTGCAGATTGTTGCGGCGTTGGAGTCGGCGACAAATCCGCGGTTGGGGCAGGACGCGGGCCTCGTGGCCGGCATCGGCGAGATTGACGTCCCGCTGGCGGTGGTCGGCGAGAGCGACGCCGACGTGGTGATCGATTTTTCCGTCCCCGACGCGGCGGTGGCGGTGGTGGCCCACTGCCTGGAGTACGACAAGCCGCTGGTGATGGCGACCACGGGATTTGAGCCCGACCAGCGGCGGTATATCGATGACGCCGCCCAGAAGATTCCGCTGGTGTACGCCCCCAGCTTCAGCCCGGCGGTCAACCTGGTGATGAAGCTCACCGAGATCGCCGCCGGCGTGCTCAAGCAACTGCCCACGGGGGTCGACGTCGAAATCATCGAACGCCACCATCGCTTCAAGGAGGATTCGCCAAGCGGAACGGCGCTCAAGTTCGGTGAATTGATCGCCCAAGAAATGGGGCTGCACCAGCATGTTCATGGACGGGAGGGACAGTGCGGCGCGCGCTCGCGAGACGAGATCGGCTACCATGCGGTGCGCACCGGCGATGATCCCGGACAGCACACGATCATATTCGGCATGCTGGGCGAGACGATCGAATTACGAGTTGGTGCATCGAATCGAGATTGCTACGCTCAAGGTGCCTTGGTGGCCTCCAAATTCCTGGCCGATCAACCCGCGGGATTGTACAACATGTTCGACGTACTGGGCCTTTCCAGGTGATGCATCATGGCCCGCTGTGACGAAGGTTACCTGTGCGAGGTATGTGGCGCGGCGGTGGAATCGCTGGCCGAAAGCGCGTTGTATTTGCAGTACGTAATTGGCTGGATCGATCCCGAAACATTGCACACGCGGCGCGAGTGCCACGTAGCTTGCCTGCCGTCATTGGCTCAGTTCATCTCGGCTGGTGATTTCCCTGAGCTGTTTGTCGACGGCGAGTTCGACAAACGGAAACTCGATCCGACATTCGTCCAGCAGCGCACCAATCTGGTGACTCGTGGGTACCTACGGATTCAGCAATTGCAACTACAGCG
>JAGQOU010000443.1 GCA_020427145.1 Planctomycetales bacterium
TGATATTCAAGACAGTCGCTCCCGGACGCGTCGCCGTCAGGGCGCCTCTTTCACGACCAGCACCCAATCAGTATCGCGGCTCGGCGGTTGCAGCGTCACGCCGCGGGTGGCGTTGCGTCGCTCATCGGGCGCCTTCTCTGCGACCTCGTCGGCCGCCACGGCGAGCGACTCGCCCGGTCGACGTTCGCCAGTCTTGGCGTCGATCCATTTCGTCGCGTAGGCGCCGGCCGGCAGGTGCAAGGCGAACGGCTCGCCGTGCGCCGCGAACACCAGGTACTGCTTGCCGACCTCGGCCAGACACCACACGCGAAAGGGATCGTGCCCGGTGAGCAGGTGGTCGCTGGGCTCCAGGCGCGCGAACTCGACCTCGCGTCCCATCACGTCGAACAGCACGTCAATGTACCCGGCGGCGGCGGTGTACGGATTGTCGTCGCCGTGAAAAGGAATCCCCTCGGGACCGAAGGCGGTCATGCCGTACTCTTTGGCGTGGCCGTTCCAGCAGAACGACCCGCCGGCGGTCACGCAGCCCCAGGCCGCTTGCCGCAGGTCGTCCTGCGTGGCGCCCGTGCGCTCGGACCAGTAGCGCCGCCACAGGGCGTTCCCCTCAGACATAAACACCGGCTTGCCCGGCACGTACGCCACAAGGCAAGCAATGTGGTGCGTCCAGGCGGTCTTGTGGTAGTTGCGATCGATCGGCTTCTCGGGCGCCGCGATCTGGTGGTTCTCGATCGCCGCAAAGGTGTACGCCTCGCGCTGGTACTCGTTGTCGCGCGGGTTTTCGTCCTGGTAGGTGCGCAGGTGGTTGAACGCGTCGTACTTCGCCAACCGCCGGGCGAGCCCCAGTTCGTGGCTCTCGCGCGGCCCCGGGTCTTCCCACACGAAATTCCACCCGGCAATGTTCGCATGCGGCGCCAGCCGGGCGACGACGTACTCGACGAACGCGTCCTTCTGCTGCTCGCTCATCGCGTCCCACGCGGGACCGTCGTTCTTACGCCCTTCGAACCCCAAGAACAGATGCAAGCCGACGTTGCGGTCGTTGAGCCACGCCACGTGCCGTTCCATCAGCCGCCACGCGTGCAGGTTCATCGAGGTCGGGTCGCCCTCCTCGTACAACGCCAAGTCGGTCGTCGAGGGAGCCGGGCCGTCCTCGTAGTATTGGCCGAAGCAGCACAACGACAGCAACCAGTTGACCTGCAGGTGGTTGTACCCGCGATCGATCAGCGGCTGATAAACGTTCTCGGTGATCCAATCAAACGGCTGGGCGATCGAACCGTGACCCGTTTCGTAGTACGACTTCAGCAGCACCGGCTCGTCGCCGTTGTAGGAGAACCACCGCGGGTTCTTTTCGTAGGCTCGCAGCACGCCCTTGCCGGCGTCGGCTTCCGTACACGCGAAGGTCCCGTCGCCGCCGGGCGTGCCGTCGCTCCATGTGTAGGCGAATTTCCACCGCCCAAGCTCGTCGGGCATGAACCGCAGCTTCCACACGTCGCCGCGGCTCGCGTCCCCGCCGCCTTGGCCGTCGCCGTCAAAGAAGCCGGGAAACTCGATCGTGCGACCGCTGGGAGCCGTGTAGGCGGCGCGCAGCTGCACGTCGGAAAACTTGTTGGCGTACGGCTTGTCGTTATGCACGACCGCTTCGAACACGCGGTAGCGCCCCACCGCGTCCGGCGCCGTCACGGCGACGTCGGCCGCCCTGGCGCGCGAAACGTGAACCCCAACCAGCGCCACGGCAACGCCGCCCCAGACGACGGCCCCTCGAACGAGCGACATAACGCGAACCACCAGATGCGAACCCACGGGACAAGCTCTGCCGTTGGCAGAGAGTCACCCATTGTGGCCGCCGGCAAGCGGGGGAGCAAACCCTGACGCGGCGTTTCAGCCGGTCCAATCCGCTGCGAGCATTGGCGCCGCGGGGCCGATTGCAATCGTGCGCCTGTCCGCGTTCAACGCCACGGTGCATACCGGTGCAGTGCCCAACGGAAAGAGAGCGACTGACATGGCGTCTCAACGGAACGACATGGCGCCCTGGGGGCTCCGCTTCGCTCCGTCCCCAGCCACCCAACTCCCCCCACAGGCCGTCGTGCTCATCGTGTCGTCGTGGTTCTCTTCTTCCTCCTGCCATCGCATCGCATGGCGAGCACGGCGACCAAAGCTGCTCCAAACGCCTACTCTTCCCCGAATGGGTCAATCAGCAGCATCACCTGCATGTCGTAATTCTGCGAGGACTTCATCGAGCCGCGGTTCCACAGCAGGGCCGTCCGCCTTGACGCCCAGCGGGGGATGATGGGACGCAGATTGTTGGCCGGGGAGTTCGCGGTGACGGCCCGCCACTGCCATGTTTGGCCGCCATCGGATGTGCGCCCCTGGTACAGCTCGTGATGCTCGTCCCGCCGGCCGCTGGCGGGGTCGATGGGCGTCGAAATGTACGCCACGTCGGGCGTGTTCGGGTCGAGCGCCGCGAGGCCCGTGTAGTCTTCCTCGCGCGCGAACAACCGCGGCCCGGCTTGGGCGAGCGGCCAGGCCTTCCACTGTCCGTCGCGGCACACGGCGTAGAAGAACCGGTGGTCTTCGATCGACCCCGCGGCGCGGGTTTCGAACACGGTCGCGAGCGTCCCGTCGGGGTAGCGTTCGAAGTCAATCATCCAGGCGTGGTTCATCTCGACCCCCTCGACGACCGTGCCTGAGGGGAACACGGTGGTCAGGTCGACCGCGGTCGCCTGGGCTTCGCCGTCCAGTCGGTGGTCAACGACTTGGCCATCCGTCTGGTGCAATGCCCATCCGCTTCCAGCACTCCGCCGCTTGTTGCCGCCAAGCGTGGCTGGGGCCGACCCACGAGAGCCCCCAGGTGACGCGCTATCCAGCTCAACGTCCTGGGGGCTGCGCTGCGCTTCGT
>JAGQOU010000444.1 GCA_020427145.1 Planctomycetales bacterium
GGAGAAGCTCGCCGCCGCAGTGCAGGCGGTCGCGCAAATCCATCTGGTCGCGCAGTCGTGCGACACGGCCGACGGCGACGGGGCCGTGCCCAGGCGGGCGCCCTCGCCGGCGGTGGCGCGCCGCGCGGGCCTGGCTGAAGAACTCCTGCGCAACGGCTGCCGAGATCTGGCAACGAAGGCGAGCCGCTTTCCTGCTGGTGCATGCCGGGATCTCGCGGTCGCAACCGTTCGTGCGATCGAAACCAAGCTGCCGCACGTCGCCCGCCGCATGGCCGGGTGCCGCGAGGCGGTGCTGCCGCTCGGCTGGCGGCTGGGCGATGCACGGCGCGAGCATGTGCTGTTCACAGGAGACGCGGTGACCGGCGTCGTCGATTTCGGCGCCGCCGGGGTCGATACGCCGGTTGGCGATCTCGTGCGTCTGCTGGGCAGTTTCGTTGCCGACGACTCAGACCGCTGGCGTCGGGGAATCGAGGCCTATCAATCCGTCAGGCCGCTCAGCGACGTCGAGCTGCGCGTCATCGAGCCGCTCCGCCATAGCGAACCGCTGCTGGCAGCGGCCAACTGGATCGGCTGGCTCTCGGCCGGCGCTCAACCGGCGGACCATCGGGACCATCCCGGCTGGCTGCGCCTGGCGGAGTTGTATCAGCGCTTGCAAAGCCCGTGAACTTCGGCGATTTCGCCCGTGTCTGCTGGACGTCGTCGCCCCAACGGGCGTAGCAAACCGGGGTTTTGGCCGTTATAGTGGCAGATTGCCGGCGGACCGATGGGGACGGTCCCCCGGGGTGCGATCCCTCCTGCTGACTCGGAAAGAGAATCGAAGTTCCATGGTGCGCGTTGCCGTTTTAGGAGCCAGCGGATATGGAGCGCGGGAGTTGCTGAAGCTGCTCGCCCGGCACCCGCACGCCGAGGTCACGACGCTGACCACGCGGCAAGAGACGCGCCCGCATGTGGCCGACGAGCACCCTTGGCTGCGCGGGCTGTATGATCTGCACCTGGAGAACGTGCCGCTGGACGAGGTGGCCCGCCGGGCCGACTGCGTATTCTGCTGTCTGCCGCACGCCGCCAGCGCCGAGGCCGTGGCCCCGCTGCTGGACGCCGGTTGCAAAGTGGTCGACTTCAGCGCCGACTACCGGCTGACCGACGCGGCCGTGTACCAACAGTGGTACCAGCACGAGCATCCCGACCCGGGCCGGCTGGGCAAAGCGGCGTACGGCTTGCCCGAGTTGTATCGCGACCGCATCATTGGCGCCAACCTGGTCGCCAACCCGGGCTGCTATCCGACCTCCGCCTTGCTGGCCTTGGCGCCGCTTTTGAAGACGGGGCTCGCGTCGCCCGAGGGCATCATCGTCGACAGCAAAAGCGGCGTGAGCGGCGGCGGTCGTTCGCCCAAGCCGGTGTTTCATTTCCCCGAGTGCAACGAAAGCGTACTCGCCTACGGCGTGGGGAGTCACCGACACACGCCGGAAATCGACCAGGTGCTGAGCGACTTCGCCGGCGCCCCGACCAACGTGGTGTTCACCCCGCATTTGATCCCCATGGATCGCGGCATCTTCACCACCGCTTACGCGACGCCCGCCCAGGATGGCGTGACCACGGCCAATGCGCTGGCGACGCTCCGCGAGTTCTACGCCGGCGAACGATTCATTCGCGTGCTGGACGAGATTCCCGCGACCAAGAACGTGGTGGGCGGCAACTGCTGCGATCTGACGGTGCGCGTCGTCCGCGGCCGGTTGGTCGTGCTGAGCGTGATTGACAACCTGATCAAAGGCGCCTCGGGCGCTGCCGTGCAGAACTTCAACTTGATCTATGGCTTTGAGGAGACGACGGCGTTGCGATGAACCGAGGGCCGCGGACCGCTGCGCCTCAGTGCGTTGCAGTTCGCGGCTGGCGCCGACCGTCAACTACGACCTACGAACGACAATTTGTGAAATCGCGACCCAGGTGCGTCCAGCGGGCAGGCTCGACGTTTCATTATTCGGGGCAACCAATCCTACCGAGTTTCGTCGATGGCTGAGTCACTGCCACAGGGTTATCAATTCGCGGGCGTTCACGCCGGCCTCAAGCGGAATCCGCAGAAACAAGACGTGGCGCTGATCGTCTCCGACCGCCCGGCGGTCGCGGCGGGCGTGTTCACGCAGAATCTGGTTTGCGCCGCCCCGGTGAAATTGTGTCGCCAGCGCGTTCCCGGTGACAGCTTGCGAGCCGTGGTCATCAACTCCGGCAACGCCAACGCCTGCACCGGCGAGCAAGGCGATCGCGACGCCGAAGGGATGGCGGCCGCGGCGGCCCGGGCGTGCGGCATTGCGGCCGAACAGGCGCTCGTGCTTTCCACCGGCGTGATCGGCCGGCTGATGCCCATGGGGACGATCGAGGCGGGCATTGCCGCGGCGGCGGCCCATCTGGGCGACTCGGCCGATCACCTGCAAACCGCGGCCCGGGGGATGATGACCACCGACACGCATCCCAAGACGTGTGCGCGGCAAGTCGAGATCGACGGGGTCGCGATCACGGTGGCCGGCATGGCCAAGGGCGCCGCGATGATTGGCCCCAACCTGGCCACCATGCTGGCGGTCGTCTGCACCGATGCGAAGCTCGCCCCGGCCGACGCCCAGGCGGGGCTGAAGGACGCCGCCGACGAATCGTTTAATTGCATCAGCGTCGAAGGACACACCAGCACCAACGACAGCGTGCTGCTGCTGGCCAACGGCGCCGCCGGCGGACCGCAGCTCGCCGGCTCCTCGCTGGCCAAGTTCCAGGCCACCCTGGTCGAGGTGTGCGAAGAGCTGGCGATCATGATCCCCACGGACGGCGAGGGCGCCACGCACCTGATTACCGTCGAGGTGCATGGCTGCGCGACTAGGACCGACGCCGTGAGGATCGCCCGCACAATTGCTGACAGCCCGCTGGTGAAGACCGCCATCACCGGCCACGATCCCAATTGGGGACGCATCGTTTCGGCCGCGGGGTACGCCGGCGTCCCCTTCGACCCCGATAAGGTGAGCTTGCTCATCAACGGTTCGCTGCTGTACGAACACGGCGCGCCGGTGCCGTTCGACCCTGCCGCCGTGTCCGCGGCGATGAAGGCCGATCGCAACTGCGGCCTCGTGCTGATCCTGGAAGAAGGCGAGCAGTCGGCCCGCTTCTGGACCTCGGATCTCACCGCCGAGTACATCCGGCTCAACGCCGATTACACGACATGACCCCGGTTCTTCGACGCGTTCGTCGCGGCGTGATTGTCGTGGCCGTTTTCGTTACGCTGGCCGTCATCGGGCATCGCCTGGTCGCCGGCGATTCGCTACTCGATTCGCTCTACTGGACCGTCATCACGCTGGCCACCGTCGGCTACAGCGAGCGTCCCGACGAAACGCTCACGGTCGCGCAGAAGGCGTTCACGATCGGCACGATCCTCACCGGCACGCTCACGGTCGGTTACGCGGTGGCGCTGGTGGTGCAAGCGTCGGTGGAAGGCGAATTACACAAAGCTTTGGGAGCCCGACGGATGACCCGCGAAATCTCGCAATTGAACAAGCATGTGATCATCTGCGGATTCGGCCGGATGGGGCAAAATCTCGCCGAACGGCTCCATCGCAAGGAAGTGCCTTTCGTCATCACCGAACGCAACGAGGACCGCGTGGCTGAAGCGGCCGACGCGGGCTATCTGCATTTCCAGGGCGACGCCACGGATGAGGAAACGCTCGCAGCGGTGGGGATCGAGCGCGCCCGAACCCTGGTCGTCGCGCTGCACGGCGACGCCGACAACGTGTTTCTTACGCTGACGGCGCGGAACATGAATCCCGAGTTGCAGATCCTGGCGCGCGGCGAATTGCGCGGCACGGACAAAAAGCTCGTCCAGGCGGGCGCCAATCAGGTGATCATGCCCGCGGTGATCGGCGCCCAGCAGATAGCCGACATCATCGTCAAACCGAACGCCGCCCGACTGCTGTACGGCACCGGCAAGCCGTCCACGGCGGCGTCGCAGTCGATGGACGCCGACATGGAGGAACTGCAGATCCCCCTGGGCAGCCCGCTGATCGGCCAAACCATTCGCGACGCCGCCACACGGCAAACGCACGCCGTGCTGATCGTGAGCGTCCGCCGCGCCGACGGCGAGTTGTTTTTCAACCCCAACGCCGACGTGGAATTCGCCGCCGGCGACACGCTGGTCGTGATCGGCGAAAGCACGAACGTGCAAGAATTTCGCAAGACCTTCGGTTGCGCGAGCAGCAGCCCGCGAGGGTGAGTCGCCCCGGGGACAGCGACGGCGCGTTGAGTGCCGGCGCCTGGTCTATTCTGCACCGACTGCCAGCAGAGCGGCTGTCGCGTTCGTAATGTTGCTGGTGCGTGCGTCGTGCCGATATTCTCGCTAGTCAACCACGGCGCGATCGGTTGCTCTCGGGCGCCGACAACGCTACCGAAGGCTCGTTTCGAGGACGCCCGTCATGTCGGCAGTCAGCGGAATTCAGGGCAAGCACTCCCTTGCCGCGTACTTGGTTCAGGCTGCGAAGGCCCGCGGCGGCGAGGGGAACGACGGCGACGCCGATGATCAGCCGGCGATTCCCGCGGGCGGCACGTCCGGAACCGCTGCCGGCGGACAATCCGATCTCAAGGAGACACTGCTCAGCACGATCAGCGACGCCTTGAAGAGTGCGTCGCCAGACGAATCGCCGACCGATTTGTTCCAGGCCCTTCAAGATGCTGTCACGAATGCTCTCAAACAGAACGGAGGTCTACTTGCATCGCCTCAAAGCGGCGTCGAAGCGAGCGGCGGAGATGGCTCGTCGCAAGCTTCGACGCTTCTTGAGGATCTTCTCAACTCGTCCGGCTACACGGGCAATGCCAGCGACTTGACGTCGCTTTTGAACAGCGACGCTGCCAGTGCCGCCGGACAGCCAGAATTGGTCAGCCTGCTGCAGCGGCTGCCGGTCGGTTTCAACTTCTCAGCGCAAGCCTGAACAAACGGCGCGGGGCGAGCAATTCCCAATTAGGAGAACTGCAAAATCAAACGTATTGAACCGCCAAGCACGCGAAGAGCGCCAAGGTATGGAATTGATTACTTGGCTTGGCGCTCTTCGCGCGCCCGACCGGCCAACTTTGCGAGCGGCTCGCCGGTGAGGCGGTACCGCAGCCATTCTGCGTGGCGCACGGCGCCCAACGATTCGTAGACGTCGATCGAAGGCTGATTCCAGTCGAGCACCGCCCACTCCAGCCTTCCGCCGAGGCGATTCGCTTCGGCGGCGACGGCGGCCAAGAGTTGCATGCCGACGCCCTGACGGCGGTGCTCGGGGCGGACGTACACGTCTTCTAGGTACACGCCCTCGCGGCCCAGGAACGTCGAGTACGTGCGAAAGTAGACGGCGAAACCGACGGCCTGGCCGTCGCGCTCGGCCACGAGCGCCGCCGAGCAACTGCCGGGGGCGAACAGCGTGTCGCGCAGCGCGTCCTCCGTGGCGACGACTTCGTGCGCGAGCTTTTCGTACTCCGCCAGTTCGCGGATCATCGCCAGGATGACGCCGGCGTCGGTCGCCGTGGCAGGTCGGATCGTGAAGTTCGCGGGCATAGCACCAATTCTTCGCGGGGGCGGCGGCGTGATTCTCACTCAGCCGGGCGAGCAAGATGTTTACAATTTGCTCGCCGAGACCAAGAACGCCGGGTTGATGGCGTCGAACCGCAGGCGGTCGAGTTGGTCGGTGCCGCGGGCCAAATTGAGCATCAACACCTGCATCTCCGGGTCTTTGGCTTTGAGCGCCTGCCGCACCTCGTGGACGCCTTCGATGCTGCGAACGCTGGCGACCAGCCGGCCGCGAGAACGCAGGCGTGCAAACGCCAAATCGGCCAGTCGCGACACCTCGCGACCGCTCCCTTCGATGAACACGGCGTCGGGGTCAGGCAGTTCGTCCCAGCACTCGGGCGCCCGACCGACCACGGGCGTCACATTGCTAACGCCAAAGCGGGCGGCGTTGTCGCGAATCAGTTCGGCATCGTCGCCGTCCTGCTCGATCGCAAACACGTGTCCGCCGGGGGCGAGCAGGGCCGCCTCGACGCTCACCGAGCCGCTGCCTGCACCGACGTCCCATACCGTGCTTTGCGAACTGAGCGCCAATTGCGCCAGCGCCACCGAACGCACCTCGGCGGGCGTCAGCAGGCCGTGCTTCGGCTTCGACTGGATGAACAGTTCGTCGGGGTTGCCGAACAGGCTGCGGATGGCCGGGTCGCGCGGCGAGTCGGGCGCATCGCTGCTGCGAACCAGGATCATCACATTGAGCGGCCCGAAACTCTGACCGGCGAACTCGGCAAGCGAGCCGCGCGTGACGCATTCGTTGCGAGCGCCCAGGTTCTCGCACACGTAGGCGGTGAAGTAATCAATGTTGCGGGCAAGCAGGCGCCGCGCCACCTCCGCCGGACCGCACTCTTCGGTGGTGAACAGGCCGGCCTTAGGGGCGGTCCGCAACTTTTCGACGACCGTATCGATCGAGTGATTGGCGAGATTGGTCAGATAGGCTTCGTCCCAGCTCTCTTTGACGCGGGCTAACGCCAACTGCATGCTGCTAACGTGAGGTACGATCTCGCACCGCTCGGCCCCCAACTTTTCGCAGAAGAAGCGGGCCAAACCGTAAAACAGCGGGTCGCCCGACACTACGACGACGGCCGGCCCCTCGGTCAAAGCGGCGGCGATGCGGTCGACGGCCGCCTCCAAATCGGTCCCCAGCACCAGCCGTTCCGCCGCCGCCTGCGACGGCTCGATCAGCGCTAGGGTGCGTTCGTGGCCCGCCACCAGGCGGGCGGCGCGAATACGCTGTTTGACCGATTCGGGGGCGGCGTCGAACCCGTCGTCGCCAAGACCGAGAATGCTGAGGGGCGGCTGGGAGGCAGGCATGACCTGATTTCTCGCTTACGCGACGTAGCACCTCAGCGTGTGGTGGATCAACCGAAGCTTGCCGCCGTGGGGCAAGGCGGGGCCGTCCAGCTGAGGATAGACGTCGCCCGGAGCGCTCGCCGAGGTGTCGACGAACAGTCTCCAGGGAAATCGTAGCAGGTGTTGCGGGATTGAGAAATCCTGCGACTCGCCGCCGGCGTGCAGCAGAATCATCACGTTGCGGGCCGCGGGGTCGTTGAGGCCGGAGGTGCCCAGCACGCACACCAAGCTGCGGAGCCCCGATCCCCAGTCGACGAGGTGCCCGTCGGGAGCGAACCAACTGACGTCGGGCAGCTGGCCTTCCTCGGTCACCTGGCCGGTGAGGAACGCGGCGCGACGAACGTTGGGCTGCTGGCGACGGAATTCGATCAGCGCCTGCGTGAAGCGGAGCATTTCGCTATTGCGTTCGACCAGCTTCCAGTCGAACCAACTGATCGCGTTGTCCTGGCAGTAGGCGTTGTTGTTTCCGCGTTGCGTACGCAGCACTTCGTCACCGGAGACGATCATGGGCGTGCCGACGCTCAGCAACAGCGACGCCATCATGTTCTTTGTCTGGCGTTTGCGCAGCTCGACGATGTGCTTGCTCCGGGTGGGGCCTTCGACGCCGTAGTTAGCGCTGCAGTTGTTGTTCTCTCCGTCGCGATTGTCCTCGCCGTTCGCCTGGTTGTGTTTTTGCTCGTAACTGGTGAGATCGTGGAGCGTGTAACCGTCGTGGGACGTGATGAAATTGATGCTGTGGTAGGGATTGCGGCCGCTCGGCTGATACAGGTCGCTGGAGCCGCAGATGCGGGTCGCAATGGGGCCGATCATGCCCCCCTCGCCGCGCCAGTACCTCCGGATGTCGTCCCGGTAGTGGCCGTTCCATTCCGCCCAGCGGAGATTGGCGAACGACCCGACCTGAAACGCGCCGGCGGCGTCCCATGCTTCGGCGATAATCTTGGTGTCGGCCAACATCGGATCTTCGGCGATCATCTCGACCAGCGGCGGGTTCGGAACGAGTTGTCCGGTCCGATCGCGGCTGAGAATGGAAGCCAGATCGAAGCGGAAGCCGTCAATGTGGTAGTTGTACACCCAGTGCCGCAGGCAGTGGAAAATCAGTTCCCGGCAGATCGGATGGTTGCCGTTGACGGTGTTGCCGCAACCCGAATAGTTCTTGTAGGTGCCGTCGTCGTTGAGCATGTAATAGACGCGATTCTCCAGTCCCTTGAAGCTGAGAATCGGGCCCATGTGATTGCCTTCGGCGGTGTGATTGAACACCACGTCCAGAATCACCTCGATGCCTTCGGCGTGCAGGGCGCGGACCATCTCCTTGAACTG
>JAGQOU010000445.1 GCA_020427145.1 Planctomycetales bacterium
TCGGACATCGGCATCATCGAGTTGTCAGGCATTGCCACCATTCGCGACGCCCAAGGCGCTGTCGTCCCCCGCCCACTGCTGTACGACGGTTCGGGCGAACAGGGCGTGACCAATGCCTTTGTAGGCTACGGTTCGTGGGGCATCGGCAGCCAGGGGAGCAATGGGGGACTGTTTCCGTCTAGCGGCCCCCGTCGCGCGGGCGGCACGAACGTGATCAACAGCCTGTTCGAATCGGGCAAGGGCATCGGCACGCGATTCGACGCGCCCGGTTCCGCCACGGCCGGCGTCAACGAGTCGGCCGTCGCCTCGGGCGACAGCGGCTCGGCCTGGTGGCAGCAGCACGACGGGCGCTGGGCGATCATCGCCACGACCAACGTCGGTTCGGGCACGACCTACGGCACAAGTTCGACCGGCGCCCGTGTGTCGCGCTACATCGACTGGATCGAGTCGGTCTACAGCGACGTCCAAAGGTGGAGCGTCTTGTTGGGGGACGTGAATCGCGACGGCTTCGTCCGCGGCAATGGCCTGGGCGACCCAGCCGTCGACGACTTCTCGGCGTTCATTCTCGGTTGGCGCCAACCCAACACGGCCGCATCGCCCAACCATGCCGACCTCAACGGCGACGGCACGGCCGACTTGGCCGATTTCTGGTTGCTCCGTGAAGCATTGCAATCGTCGGGACAGGCCCCCATTCGCGCCGAGCTGCTGGGCGTGGCTGTGCCCGAGCCCAGCGCCAGTTGGCTGGCGCTGAGCGCGGCAGCGACGTGGCGACGCCGACGCCCGACTCGCTCGGTCGCTTGACGGCGTTGGCGGCGTACCCGGCAGGCTAACTGCGGGGCGGATTGGCCGCAGCGGTCGTGCGTTGCTGCTTACGTCCCAGCGCCGCCTGCACTTCTTGCCGCTGGCCCCACACGTAAAACACCAGTCCCACCAAACCGCCGACGGCGGCCGAGGTGATGACGGCCAGCGCGCTCTCGGTGAACGCTGAATTCTCGGTCGCGGCCTGGGTGGTGAGCACCAGTCCGACCAGGCTCACAAACAATCCCAGCGCATCCGACAGGATTTCGGTCACGCTAAGACTGAGTTTGCTCAGCACGACAAGCTTGCCGAGCACCAATTGCAGCCCGAAGCTCACTACCCCGGCGACCATCGCCGCAAACGCCACCCAGTGAAATGCACGAAACGACAGCCGCTGTGCGAGCGCGTAGATCGGGGCGAGAATGCTCGATTTCACGCTTTGGGCTTGGGCGTTCCGATCAACCTGGTCGACGAACTCCGCCGCTTCGCCAGTCGGCGAGTGAGCGTCGGCGTTTCCCTCCTCCGGAAGGGCTTCCGGCGGCGCGGCCTCCTCGGTCGCCACGGCCGAGGCGTCGGCGTCGCCCGGCGAGGGAGACTCCGCGGTTTGCGCCCAACTCGGGGCAGTGAGACCAAGCGTCAGGACCGCGCACAACGAACCCGCGAAGAGTGATCGAAACATGGCAACCGCCTTTCTTGCCAGCGTAAAGGGACGCTCCGCGTTGCGTTCGCACGCAGAACTGGAATTCTCCCAGCCTATTCGCTCGCCATCACGCAATCTTGCCGCTTCAATCGGCGGCGATGCAATACAGGAAGTTTTTGCCCCGCAAGTACAGCGCGCCGTCGACCACGGCCGCCGACCCGTCGATCTCGTCGTCGAGCTTGTTCACGGCAAGCACCTCGAACTGCGCGCCGTGTTTGAGCACGACGGTCGTGCCGTCGCGACCGGTGACGTACACGCGGCCGTCCGCCGCTACGGGCGACGCGTAGACCGAAGTGATGTCCGGAAGGCGCGTCTCCTTGATCACCACGTCGCCCGTCTCGGCGTCGCGTACCATCAAGATGCCGTTGTTGGCCTTGATAAAATACAACTGCCCTTGATAGAGCGCCGGCGAAGGCACGTACGAAGCGGCGTCGTCCGCCGACCAAGCAATCG
>JAGQOU010000446.1 GCA_020427145.1 Planctomycetales bacterium
AATCAAGCCCAGCATGCAGCCAGCGCCGCCGGCAATCTCTCCGAAGATACAACTCGACTCAGTCGGCAGGTCAGGCATCGGATCGCCCGTCTCGATGTCGCCGCCGCACGCAACGCAACGACGTGCAATGGCTTGCACCTTGGCGCCGCAGTGGGGACAGGTTTCCGACCAGGGCGGCGACGGACCCGGTTCACTGGAGGGATTCGACATGTCGCTCGCTCGTCGTGAATCTCAGGTTCAGTGTCCGAAACCACCGCCAATGGCGTAGAGACAATATGCAAAAAAAGCGATGAACACGGCCACGGCCACCGTGGCCAGCAGACCGGCGACCGCCGTCACGGCAAACGCCATCTTGCCCAAGCGGCTCAGCAGCGCTTGTCCCTCCGTCTCGTTGGCGTCTGCGGGACGCAGCAGGTACGCCAGCAATACGGCGCCAATGATCGTCGCCACGCCGCCGGCGCGCAGGTTCTCGGAAAAGCTCGCCGCGATGGCCAACACGACCAACCCGACGATCACCCCTCGGGCAATACGCAGGGCCGTTTGCGACGACTCGCTGACGGGCTGCGCGTCGCGTGGACCGAACGGGCCCGTGGAACGCGGCTGGATTGCCGAAGCTGTAGGCGGCTGGGCGTAACAAAGCCAACACTGACCGTCGCTCAAACGACGCAATGCCCCGCACTCTGGGCACCGCGTACCCGAGCCTGGCGATTGCAGCCCGCGATAATCTCGAGCGATTCCCATGAACCTACCCTTGGCTGGCAAACGATCAGAACCGTCAAGGTCTCGTCGCATGTCCTATTGCAACAATGCAATAGACGAAGAACGCGACGAATGCAGCTAAGCAGATCAATGCAGCAACTATGATGACCTTCACGATCCGTTCCAACTGGCTCATGATGGACGCAGTCGTGAGCAGCGGTTTTCGAGGACGACTGCGTGCTCGCGCTGAATCGCCAGTGCGCGAGGACCCATGTGAATTGACATCTGCCGAATCTGCCTTCTCCGCTTGTTCCGTCAAGTCTCCGCGATCGACGCTTGCATCGGACTCGCTATTCTCGTTGCCTAGTTCATGCGCAAAAAAGCTAAAAAGGATCAAAGGCCCAGCGACAATTGCAGTCAGCAGCCCCAATTTTGGTTCGACATAGAATCCGATAATAAGTGCAGCGATCGTTAGAATGACGGCGAGCCCGTAAATGACTTGTACCATCACTTTGGTGACGCCATCGATTGCGGGTTGAGAGTCTTTCGATGGCAACTGCTCTGTGGACTCATCAAGACCTATTACAGCCGCCGGCGATCTGCAAAGCCAGCATTGCGTGGAACCAACCGGACGAATGGCTCCGCAATCGGGGCAGCGTGCGCGATTCTCGGCGCCCTGCGATCGATGAACTTTGGCACGGGTCATACAATCGCGTTGCCTCTTGATGCCAAGTGAAATTTACCCTGACTTCAATGCGTGTAGGGCGCCCCGCCCAGTATTGAGCTGCACAGTGCAACAAACGCAATGAAGCCGCCCAGGACGATCAATATGCCAACGCCGGCTCCAATGGCTACCTGTCCCAGCGTTCGCTTCTCCCAACCGGAGTTTGCGCAAACGGTGAAGAACGGAAACATTACGATAATCACTAGTACTGCAAGAAACTTGCTGAGGGAGAACCAGATCCAGATCGATGCCAACGCAATCGCCAGAGCGACTAGCAAACTCACAAACGGCGTTTGGCGTTGTTCACGCAGCCCGTTACCGATTTCGGCCTTTAGGGCGCCGGGGTTCTTCGCATCTGCCTCTGGCGACGACACGGGCGGTTGGAGCGATGCGCACATCCAGCATTTCTCGTCACGAGCGGGTCGCCGCTCACCGCATTCAGGACAGCGGTAAACAACTGAGGCAACGTGCGATTCGTCGCTAGTCATGCCGTCGTCGATGTCGCTCACGCCGCCCCAATCCTTTCATCCACCCGCTGCACCAACGATCGCACGCGGCGGATGACCTGGCCAATCACCACGCCGGCCACCGCCAGCGCGGCGATCGTCACCAACTGCTCGTACCGGGCAACACGGACGTCGACGTCGGCGGGGCGACCGAAGGTCGCCGGCCACTTGGCGACGCCCAGCACGCACAGGTAGCCGACGATCGCACCAGCCGAGGCAAACCACACCAGCGGCAGGCTGAACCGCAGCGCCGCCAGCGCGATGATCAGAAAATATCCGACCACCAGCGGACTCTGCGGGCCGCGGGAGATGATCAGCAGGCTGGTGAGCATCAGCAAATCGACCGCGGTGGCCGCCAGCGAAATCCAACGGGGAAAGATCCGATTGGTGAGCATCAGGTGGATCACCCCCGCCGCCGCGACCCAAGCCCCGGCCAGCAGCGTGGCCATGATGTGGAACCGCCGGTCGATGGCGCCCGTCTCGGCCAATTGCAGGAAGCCCCAGTTCGGCAGCCGGCCCTCGCTGCCCAGGTACGCCCACAGGTGGATCAGGTAGAAGACGCCAATGGCGGACAGCCGCAGCACGTTGGCACGGGCCTCGCCCTCGTACTGCAGGCGGCGCTGGGCGATGAACCAGAGTCGATCGGGAGTCATGGTCAACGGCGGAAGGGTGAGGGAGGAAGGGGGAAGAGCAGCCTGAGCCGCGACCCGACTGGGTCGCCGGCGGCGCGAGTATAACGGATCGGCGGCGCGAGTCAGGCATTCCGGGCTGAACGGCCCCCAAAACGGGGGCCGGAGGGTCAGAAAGCGGCCCCCGCGGCGGTTGACGCACCGGCTCTCGCTGGGGTACCTTGGTCGATTCGTTTCTTCCGAGTTCGACCCGGCTGGGCACGCCCCGGCCGCCACCGAGGGCCCAGGCCATGGCCGTTCCCAAACGCAAACATTCCAATTCCCGCTCCGGCATGCGTCGTTCGCACGACGCCCTGAAGCGCAAACAGCTGCAGTCGTGCCCCAAGTGCGGCAACGCCACGCCTTCGCACGTTGCGTGCAGCAACTGCGGCCACTACATGGGCCGAACGGTCGTCGAAGTCGAGGACTAGGCGAACCGCGCGGCGCGGGCTGCGAGACGCGGGCGGCGGTTGCGGGCGATGCACGGACCGATCCTCGCGACGTCGTGCGACTTGGCGCCGTCGACTTCCTTCGCTGGTGACCCTCGCATTCTCGTAAGCGCGCGCTTCTCATGAAAACCGCATTTCTGTTTCCCGGCCAGGGAGCCCAGACCGTTGGCATGGGCGCCGAGCTGGCCGCCACGCTGCCGGCCGCCAAGGCGCTGTTCGACCAGGCGGCCGACATCCTCGGCTACGACCTGTTGGACCTGTGCGCCAACGGCCCCGCAGAGAACCTCGACGCGACCGACCATAGCCAGCCGGCGCTGTATGTGTGCAGCCTGGCGGCGCTGGAGAAGCTCAAGGGCGAGCAGCCCGAGTTGGTCGCCAACTGCGCCGCCGCCGCGGGACTCAGCCTGGGCGAGTACACGGCCCTGGCCTTTGCCGGGGCGTTGGACTTTGAATCTGGCCTGCGGCTGGTGCAAGAGCGCGGCAGCGCGATGCAGGACGCCTCCGAAGCCGCCCCCAGCGGCATGGTGAGCATTCTCGGACTCGAGCGACCGCAGGTCGAGGAACTGGTTGACGTCTGCCGCCAAAGCGACGTACTGCAGGTCGCCAATCTGCTCTGCCCGGGCAACATCGTGGCGTCCGGCGACAACGCCGCGTGCGAGCGACTGGTCTCGGCCGCGGAGGCCGCGGGCGCCATGAAGGTGATTCCGCTTGCGGTGGCCGGCGCGTTCCACACGCCGCTGATGGCGCCGGCCCGCGAGCGCTTGGCCGCCGCCCTGGCCAACGCCGAAATCCGCCCGCCTCGCATTCCGGTCGTCTCGAACGTCGACGCCCGACCGCACGACAACCCCGAGGAAATCCGCGGTTTGCTGGAAGCACAGCTCGTGAATCCGGTGCTGTGGGCCGACTCGATGCAGTGGCTGCTGGAAGACTTCGGCGTCGAGCAATGCTACGAAATCGGCCCGGGCCGCGTGCTCCGAGGGTTGCTGAAACGAATCAACCGCAAGTTTCCCTGCGAAAGCGTGCCGGCTTGATCAGGGCCCGGACGAATTTGAACCACGACGGCTCGACGAACACGACGCGAAAAGGTGTTGCTCTGTCGTCGCGCTCGGCGCTCGGTCGTGGCACTAGGGACCAAACATCCTTCGCTCGTTGATGTTCGAGCGTGATCGAAAGTTAAGGAAGCGATTCAAATGAGCGATGATCAACGGCGGATTTCGGTGGACCTCTCCGGGCAGGTCGCCTTGGTGACCGGCGCCTCGCGGGGCATTGGGCGCGAGATTGCCCTGGGGCTCGGCAAGTGCGGCGCGGCCGTGGCCTGCGTCGCCCGCAGTCAGGGCAAACTCGACGAAGTGGTGGCCGAGATCAAAGCCGCTGGCGGCGAGGCGGGCGGCTTCGTGTGCGACGTCGCCGACAGCGAAGCCGTGCAGAAAGTTTTTGACGCGGTGGTGGAAGCCCAAGAGCGCGTCGACATCGTCGTAAACAACGCCGGCATCACCCGCGACGGGCTCATTCCGCGGATGACCGACGAGGACTGGGACCAGGTGATTGCCACCAACCTACGGTCGGTGTTTCTGCTCACCCGCGCGGCAACCCAGGTGATGATGCGGCAGAAGACGGGACGGATCATCAATATCTCCAGCGTGTCGGGCTTGGTCGGCAATCCCGGACAGTCCAACTACTCGGCCTCCAAGGCCGGCATCATCGGCTTCACCCAGACCGTGGCTCGCGAAATGGCCAGCCGCAAACGCAAGATCACCGTCAACGCCATCTGCCCGGGGTTCATCGCCACGGAGATGACCGACGCCCTGGGCCCGGCGTTGGAGGACGAGGTCAAGAAGCGGATCCCCGCCCAGCGACTTGGCCAGGCGTACGAGATTGCCGACGCGGTGCTGTACCTGGCGAGCGACTCGGCCAGCTACATCACGGGGCAGGTCATCACGCTCGATGGCGGCCTGACGGCGTAGCGAGCCGTGGCGAGCGGGGAGCACGAGCCCCCTGCGCCCTCGACTGCCGCTTGTCAGCAGAGGCTCGGTGACGCCGAAAAACAGGGGTCTCACGCCCCGCCGCTTGCCGTGCTAACGGCACGGCAACCACGAGCTCGCCGACCTGGACAGCCAAAACGCGAGACGCTACAACTTGACCTCCTTCACACAACCGCTCTATCTTAAACGCCTTCCGCGGATCGCACGGGCCTGTGAGTCGAGTGCGAAGCGACTACTAACAGTACATTTTTGATCCATTGCATTCAGCCGGCGCGGCTCCTTCACGGCGGCCCGCCCGATTGCCCATTATTCCTGGGGTTCCAAGGAGGACCTTCATCGTGGCCTCAGTCCTTGAACGCGTGACCGACATTGTTTCCGAGCAGCTTGGCGTCGATAAAGACAAGATCACGCCTGAAACGTCGTTTGTAAACGACCTGGGCGCCGACTCGCTCGACACCGTGGAGTTGGTCATGGAACTCGAAGAGGAGTTCGACATCAACATCCCCGACGACGCCGCCGAGAAAATCCAGACGGTCGGCCAGGCCGTCGAGTTCATTGAGCAGAATTCCGGCAGTTAGACGTCTGCGAGAGCGTCTTCGCCGCACGCCGGCGCCAGCTAGAACAACGCCCGGCGGCGCGAGCATTCGCGCCGCCGTTTTGTTGCATGCGGCAGCGTCGCGACTGCTCTGCCCTGTGCGATAGCAACCAGCAACAGCGAAGCACCGAACCGCGGCCCCGCACTTCTCACGATCCCTGTCAATTTCAATCGCATCATGAAGCGTCGCGTTGTTATTACCGGAACCGGTCTTGTCACTCCCCTGGGCAGCAAGGTCGAGGAGGTGTGGTCCCGGTGCCTGGCGGGCGAGAGCGGCATCGGTCCGCTCACGTTGTTCGACCCGGCGGAATACAAGGTTAAGTTCGCCGGGCAAGTGCGCGACTGGACGACCGACGGCTACATCGACGCCCGCGAGGCGAAACGCGTGGATCGCTTCACGCAATTCGCCCTGGTGGCGGGGATCGACGCCGTCGCGGAGTCGGGCATCGATTTCGCCAAGGAAGATCCCTTCCGCTGCGGAGCAATCATTGGCTCGGGCATTGGCGGTCTCAACGAGATCGAGGAGCAAGAGCGGCGGCTGATTCTCAAAGGCCCGGAACGCGTCAGCGCGTTCACCATCCCCAAGCTGATGCTCAACGCGGCCAGCGGTCACCTGTCGATTCGCTTCGCCTTACGCGGCCCCAACTACGCGGTTGCCACGGCCTGCGCCAGCGCAACCAATGCCATGGGCGACGCATTCAAGGCGATTCAGTACGACGACGCCGACATTATGGTCACCGGCGGCGCCGAGGCGGCGGTCACGCCGATTGGGCTCAGCGGCTTTGCGAACATGAAGGCGCTGTCGGCGCGAAACGACGATCCCCAGCGGGCGAGCCGGCCGTTTGACGCCGATCGCGACGGGTTCGTGCTGTCCGAGGGCGCCGGCATTCTCGTGTTCGAGGAACTGGAACACGCCAAAGCGCGGGGAGCAAACATCCTGGCCGAGGTGCTCGGCTACGGTTCTAGCGCCGACGCGGGGCACATCACTCAGCCGGATGGCGAAGGCGCCGGCGCCGGGCGGGCGATGAGCGGAGCCCTGCGCGACGCCAAGCTCAACCCCGACGACATCGACTACATCAACGCCCATGGCACCAGCACGCCACTAGGCGACAAGGCGGAAACCATTGCCGTGAAGCGGGTGTTCGAGGATCACGCCTACAAGGTGAACGTGTCGAGCACCAAGAGCCAGCTGGGACACCTGCTGGGCGCCAGCGGCGGCGTGGAGTTGATCCTCAGCGTCCTGGCCCTACGCGAGCAAACTTGCCCGCCGACGATCAACCTCGACACGCCCGACCCGGCGTGCGATCTCAACTACACGCCCAACACGCCGCAGCAACGTTCGATTCAGCGGGTGATGAGCAACAGCTTCGGCTTTGGCGGCCACAACGCCTCGATCGTGGCGGGAAAGCTCTAGGCATCGGCTTAGAAGTAGAAGTGGGGACCGCGACGCTTGCGCTTCGCGTGCATCGCCTGGGCCGCATCGATTGTCCGGCCGTCTGGGCAGCGCAGTTGGCTGCCATTCAGCCACTGGGGGTCAACGCCGCAACGGGATGTGCGATTCGTCGCCTAGCGTTGACGAGTCTGCGGTTCAATGCCTTGCGACGTCGCGGCAGCGTCGTCGACAGGTTCGTACTGGGCGGCGGTGCCGCACGTCGTGCAAGGCGGTAATTGGTCTCGCGGACCCGTCAGGGTCACCTCAGCGCCGCACTCGCAGCAGCGATAGCGGCCCGTTCCTGCTGAGTCGCCGATGGAAAATGTTCTTCCGGTTGTTCCGTGTTTCGTGGACATGAGCAAGCCTGTTCGATAAGAGTTGCGGTGGGGCAGCCCGACCGAAGGAAGCGGCGCAGCAGCGCCCCGCGTTTCTGGAGAAATACAGGCTGCAAACGCCATGCCACGGCTAAGCGTCGCGCAAACCGACATACTCTGTGCAAGCTGCACTCACATGGCGTAAATCGCGTGCTATCGCCGCAGCTCGCCCGAGGCTCGCCCGTGAGCGGGCGCCGGCGAGAAACCGGGGGAAACCCCGCTTCGATCGCGCGGCGCATGCGGCGCAATCAGCCGATCTTGCCCCTCCCTGCTTGGCGCCCTACAGTTCCGCCCCGCACTGGGCGACCGCCTCCCAGTGCGCGCTGCGTGCCCCCACTCAGTCGCATCCGAAACCACCAAGTTGAGCGTACGACTGCCGAGCCGGCAGTCAGGGAGTTGAGCGATGAACCGCCGACGACAACTCACGATGATCGCCTGCGCCGCGTGGACGTGCCTGGCAGCGCTGACGGCGCCCGTCGTGGCGCAAACAACGGCCGCCGACGGCAGTGCTTGGCGTTCGCCCGAAACAGAGCGACTGGTGGCCGACGCCGGCAGTCGTTACGAGGGGGCGCCGAGCAGTTCGCCCTACCAGCAGAACGCGCAAGCGGCGTCCGCCGCTCCGGACAACTCGATCACGCCCACGCCGACGGCGCCGACTGGTCCGCAACCAACGCGAGCGCAAGTCTCGAAAGGCTCGGGGAAACTTCCCAACGATCACGGGCAGGTGTGGCGTGAGTACGACATCACGCCCTACACGCTGCGCGTCACCGACACGGCTCGGCCGGAACAGGCCATCGTCGACTGGATTCTGCGCGAAACGGGCTACGAGGCGTGGCATTCGACGCCGGTGGGACTGCTGAGCGCCGATCGCAAGGTGCTGCGCGTGTACCACACGCCGCAAATGCAATCGATGGTCGCCGACATTGTCGACCGGTTCGTCAACAACCAAGCCGAGAGCCACGGCTTTGGACTGCGAATCATGACCATCAAAAACCCCAACTGGCGAGCCCGGGCGTTGCCGCTGATGACGGCGATTCCAGTGCAGTCGCCAGGCGTACAGGGGTGGATCATGGCCCGCGAAGACGCCGCGGTGCTGCTAGCCGAGTTGCGGCGGCGCACCGATTTCCGCGAAAACAACCTGCCGCACCAAGCGGTGCTCAACGGGCAATCGACGGTCCTCTCGACCATGCGTCCGCGCTCGTACACCAAAGGCATCATCCGCACGCAAAACGCCTGGCCGGGATATCAGCCGGAGATGGGGCAGCTTGACGAGGGATTCTCGCTGGAATTTAGCCCGCTACTCACCCTCGACACGCGCACGACCGACGCGGTGATCAAGCTGCGGCTTGCCCAGGTGGAGAAGATGCTGCCGGTGCAGCTGGAAGTGCCCTCGCCGATGGCCCCCAATCAACGGGCCCAGGTCGAGGTGCCGCAGGTGACCATGGTCGAGTTGCACGAACGCTTTCGCTGGCCGACCGACAGCGTGTTGTTGCTGTCGATGGGCGTGGTGGCGGCGCCAGGCCCCGAGAAGCCGAACATCGTGACGGACCTGTTGCCGCTGCCCAAGAGCGCCCCGCGCGCCGACGCCCTGCTGATGGTCGAAAGCATGGGCCCGTCGACAACCGTGCAGGCCGCCCCCGGCGCTTCGCCGCCGCCGACCAACCCCGCCACCGCGATGCGCGGCGAGCGGACGTTTCACGGGCGGTACTAGGCGACCTCTTCCCGCCAATGCCTCGCGTGACCCGTGCATCCTGGCGGACTACAATTGACGTTGTCGCGTGGTCCGTCCGCTTCCGTTCCGACTTGGCGTTGCGACATGCCTCGTAAGATTCGGGAATTGATTCACGACCTGGAACGGGCCGGTTTTGAGAATCGCGGCGGCAAGGGAAGCCACCGGAACTTCGTGCATCCGAGGGTGTCCCGACCGGTGACCATTGCCGGCCAACCGGGTGACGACGCGAAACATTATCAACAGCGCGCCGTTCAACGAGCGATCGAGGAGTCGAAGTCGTGAAAGACAGTGACCGCTATGTGAAGATCGTCGAATGGTCTGATTGCGACGGCTGCTATGTCGGAAGTTCGCCCGGCCTATTGTACGGCGGCTGTCACGGCGACGACGAGCAGCGGGTTTTTGCCGAGCTGTGCCAGATCGTCGATGAAACAATCGAGCTCTATAAACGAGACGGGCGTCCGCTTCCGCCGCCAACGGCAGGACGCGACTTGGCTAACTCGCTCCAGGACTAGCGACCCCCACGCTGCGTCAGGAGACCATGGGCAGCTCGTCTCGGCCGCCCTGCCGTCAGTAGCTCTGTCGCCCGAAGCACGTCTTTCTTATCCCGTCGCCCCGACAGCCGCGTCGCACGAAATTCGATTTCAGCAAGCCGGATCAATGCCGTTTGCGTCGCCCCTTCTTCTCGCGGCGCGGCTTGAGCGCCTTCCATGCCCGTTTGCCGTACTCGCCGTCCAGCCGGGCGAGTCGCACTTGCCGCAAGTCGACCGTGCGCGCGTCGCCGGAGGGCGTCTTCGCCAACACGAATGGCAGGCAGGCCGCGTCGACCCGTAGCGGAACCAGCAACTCGCGGTGCGGCAGAAAGCGGATGCGCACCACGTCCTCCCGCCGCCAGCTCTCTTCGCCCTCCCAGAAATACGAGGGCACCTCAAACGTCCAATCGAGCACCGCCACGTAGTCGCCGGGGCGCACGTCCTCCGGCGCCAGCGGTTTGGCCAGCGTGGTCGCGCAGCCGGGGGGCTGCTGATCGGATTTGGCGACGGAAGTGCCCATAGTGCAGTAAGACGCGCCCGTGGCGACCGGGTTCGCGGGCCCCGGGGAGTCATGAAAACGTGAAACGGCCGGCAGGGACGCGTCGGCGCGGGCCGACTCCGACCTAGGCGAGCCGATTTTCGCCGGGTATCCTGGTCGATCCGCCGCGGCATGCGCCGCCCCTCTGCCCGCTCCACCGCCCTGCCCCGCTCAGTTCGCCATGGCCGCTCCTGCCAAACGTCGCGTCGTGATTACCGGTTTGGGCGTTGTGTCGCCGTTGGGCAATTCGGCGGCTGCGCTGTGGGACAGTCTCAGTGCCGGACGGAGCGGCGTGGCAACTCTCCAGAGTTTGCCGCCGATCGACGGCCAGATTTCCTACGGCGGCGAGGCGCGGGATTTCACCGGCCACATCGACGACTTCGGCGATTTGGAAAAAGACACAAAAAAGGCGATTCGCAAGGCCCTGAAGATGATGTGCCGCGAGTCGATGATGGCGGTCGCGGCGGCCCAGCAGGCCATTGCCGACGCGGGAGCCACGGGGGCCGCCCCCGAGCGGGCTGGCGTGGTGTTCGGCTGCGACTATCTGCTGAGCCCGCCGGACGACTTGCTCGCTGGCATGCTGAAGTGCGGCGTGGCCGAGGGGGAGTTCGAGAGCCAGCGTTGGGGCACGGACGGCCTGGGCGAGATGAACCCGCTGTGGATGCTCAACTACCTGCCCAACATGCCGGGCAGCCACATCGCCATCTTCAACGACTTCCGCGGGCCAAACAACTCGCTCACCATGCGCGAGGTCGCGGGCGTGCTGGCGATTCGCGAGGCCGCCCAGACAATTGAGCGCGGCCATGCCGACGTGATGCTCGCCGGGGCGACCGGCACGCGGATTCACTCGTTCAAGACAATTCACGCGATCCAGACGGAGCAGTTGGCAGATCCGTCGCTGTCGCCGGCCGAGGGGTGCCGGCCGTTCGATGCGCAGCGGACCGGCATGGTCGTCGGCGAGGGCGCCGGGGCGATCGTCCTGGAGCAGCGCGAGGCAGCGCTGGCCCGTGGAGCGACGATTTACGGCGAAATCGTCGGCACTGGCAGTGCGGCCGCTACGGACGCGTCGCTGGCGGCCCGCCGCGGCGACGCCATGGCCCTGGCAGGGCGAATGGCCCTCGACGCCGCGGAATTGGCCAGCGACGCTCTAGGGCACGTCTCCGCCCATGGCCTGGGCGATACGGACTGCGACGAAGCCGAAGCCGCCGCCTTGGCGTGCATCCTGGATGAGGCCCGAGACGATACGCCCGTCGCGGCGGCCAAGAGCTACTTTGGCAACCTGGGCGCCGGCAGCGGCGTCGTGGAGACAATTGCCAGCCTGTTGGCGCTGAAGTCGGACTCGCTGTACGGGACGCTCAATTACAAGGTCCCGGACCCCAAGTGCCCTGTGAGAGTTTCCACCGCGGGCGACTCGCCGGGCCAATCTTTTCTCAAACTCAGCGTGACCCCGCAGGGACAGGCCGCGGCGCTAGCAGTCGCTCGCGATTGAGCTGCGATGGGCTCGAATTCGCTGCTCACGCCGCGGGTTCGCGCGGCGGGGCCGCTTGACACTCGCTGGGGCGCCCGATACCCTAACCAGATTACCAATGCCGCTAAGTTGGCTTGGTATAACAAGTTTCGCTCGCCGAGCGAGGCTGCTCGGAAGCGCGTTGGCGGCGTGCGCGGGCTGCTTGGGCAGTTCAGCGCTTGCTGTGTGCGCCGAACTTGCAGCCGCCTTGCCCTGACGGCATGGCATTTTGCGAAGCGAAAGTACAACTCGGACAACTTGGTATGCCACGGCGGCGGGCGATATACGCCGCGAGGAGAAACCTGTTATGAATGCTGCCGAAGTGCTGCGGATCGTCGACGCGATCCATCGCGATAAAAACATCGACAAAGAGATCGTCTTCGAAGGGATCGAAGCCGCGTTGGTGTCTGCTGCGAAGAAGCATTACGGCGAAGAAGCTGACATCGTGGTCGAGATCGACCGCACGAGCGGAGAGATTTCCGGCACGTGCGACGGCGAACCGCTCGACTCCGAAGAAACCGTCGGCCGCATCGGCGCACAAACGGCCAAGCAGGTCATGATCCAGAAGATTCGCGAGGCGGAACGCGACGCCTTGCACGACGAATACACCGAGTTGATTGGCGAGATGATCAGCGGCGTGGTTCACCGCTACGACGGGGGCGCGGCGACCGTGCAACTGTCGAACGTGGAAGCCATTCTGCCCCGCAGCGAACAGATCCCCGGCGAAACGCACCATGTGAACGAGCGGGTGCGATGCACCGTGTACGAAGTTCGCAAGAGCGGCAGCCGCGTGAAAGTGATTCTCAGCCGGGCTCACCCCTCGCTGGTGCGACGGCTGTTCGAACAAGAGATCCCCGAGATTGCCGACGGCGTCATCGAGGTCAAAGCGCTCGCCCGCGAGCCGGGTTACCGCTCCAAGGTCGCGGTCATCAGCAGCGACGCACGGGTCGATTGCGTCGGCGCCTGCGTCGGCGTCCGCGGCAATCGCATTAAGAACATCGTCGACGAGTTGGGCGGCGAACGTATCGACATCGTCCGTTGGGACGACAATGTCGAGACGCTGATCCCCAACGCCCTGCAGCCGGCGGAAGTCGAGCAGGTGATCCTCTGCCGGATGCTTGGTCGGGCGATTGTGCTGGTCCGCGAGGACCAGTTGTCGCTGGCCATCGGCCGCCGCGGGCAAAACGTCCGCCTGGCGACCAAACTGTCGGGCTGGGACATCGAGATCATGACTCAAGAGGAGTTGGCCGAGTCGATTGATCGGGCCGTCACCGGCTTCAGCGAGTTGGACGGCATGACGGTCGAACTGGCCGAGCGGCTCGTGGAAGAAGGCTTCCTGAGCTACGACGACCTGTCGGTCATCGAACCCGACGCTCTGATGGCGATGGGTGAGTTGACCGAGCAGCAGGTCGAGGTGATTGTCGAACAGGCCGAGGCCAGAGCCGAGGAGGCCGAGGCGGCGGCGGCCGACGCGCGGCGCAAGAAGCGCGAGCAGGAACGGCTCGACGCAATTGAGGCGGAAATCGCCGCCCAGGAAGCAGCGGCGAAACCGGCCGAGGACGAGACGCAGGAGGCCTCCGACGAGGCGGCCGCCGAGAGCACGGACGAGCCGGCCGCAGAACCGGAACAAGCGGAGCAAGCCGACGCCGAATCGGAGGCCAAGCGCCCCGCCGGCGAGGCGACCGGCGAGGAAGGGTCGTAAGCTACAGGAGCGTCGCCACGGTGCCTCTCCTTCGATGAGATTGGCGAGACACTAAGACGCCGCAGCTTTTGGAGGACGCCTTTCATGGTTAGTTAGAAGTCACGCAAGAGAGTTCGCCGTCGCTCGGTCTCCTAGTCGGAGAACGCGGGCCGGCGACATGGAGAGATCAACTTGGCGGTTCGCATTTACGCACTCGCGAAGGAACTGAAGATCGACAGCAAAGAGCTGGTCGATATCTGCACGCAGATTGGCATCCGCGGCAAGGGTTCCGCATTGGCCAGCCTGGACGACGACGAAGTGGTCAAGCTGAAGGAGCACTTCGCTTCGCCAGCCGCGGCCACCGGCCCGTCGCGCCCCGGTCCTAGTGCGCCGCTCGCTCCGGAGCGCCCTCGCGAACGACCGCGCACGGGCAAGCCGCCTGTTCTGCCGACGCCCAAGGCTGCCGAGGCGCCCAGTGCCCCAGAACCGGTGGCAGAGGCTGCGGAGACGGCCCCCGACGCCGAAGTGCAATCCCCTGCGGACGTCCCTGCCGAGGCGGTCGCAGAAGCGCCGGCCCCGGCTGAGGCCGCTGATCAGAGCAGTGACGACGGCCCGCGGTCGCCTGGTCCGCTGGCGCGAGTCATGCGGCGCGACGACTACATAGGTCCTGGCGGCGCCAAGAGCGGTAAACCGCCCGTGCTGTCCTCCGAAGGCAAGTCCAACGGCGGCGCCTCGCGCCCTGGCAAGCCGGCCGGCGGCCCGCGTCAGCGCCCCGCCATCAAACTGGCTCCGATGCCGATGGTCGAGCCTTCAGCGCCCGCGGCCAAAGCCAACGATCCCCCGGCCCAGAAGCCGGACATGAAACTCCCGGCCGACGCGCTGCGCGCCAGCAAAGCCGGAACCAAGCCGCTCGCCGCCCATCTGCGTCGCCACGAGGACGCCCTCGACAAGCAGAAGCTGGAACGCGAAGTTGAAGGGACCGGACGCGGGCATCGCGGCAAAGGCAAAGACGGCAAGGAGGGCAAGGAGGGCAAAGACGGCAAGGGCAAAGACGGCACCTCCATGTTGGGCGGTCGCGAGCAGCGGCAGGCGAGTCGCCGCCGCGGCGGACGCTCTGGCGACGGCGGCGGCTCCGCCATGCGTCCCTCCCGCCGAATGAGCCGGACGCGTCGCAGCGGCGTGAATACCGCCGCCCCGCGTAAGGATCGCATTACGCTCGAGTTGCCCTGCACGGTGCGCGAGCTTTCCGAAGCCGCCGGCGTGCCCGCCGCTCAGATCCTGCGGATCCTGATGCAAGAGGGCGTGATGACCACGATCACGGCCAGGCTTGATCCAGAGTTGACTGAGTTTATCGCCGCCGAATTGGGGGCGGACGTCGACTTCGTCGAAGCCAAGACCATCGAAGACAAGACGCTCGAAGCCATTCGCGAACAGATCGACGAGCCGGAAGATCTCAAGCCGCGACCGCCGGTCATCACGTTCCTGGGCCACGTCGACCACGGCAAGAC
>JAGQOU010000024.1 GCA_020427145.1 Planctomycetales bacterium
TCGAGCAGGCGTTGAACACGCCGGCCAGCGAACTCATGAGCGCCGACAGCAACCCCGCCACCACGATGCCGCGGACGCCCGCCGGCAAAACCTCGCGCACCATCAGCGGAAAGGCCATGCCGCTTTCGCCAATGTCGGCGGTGACCGCCTCGCGAAACTTTTGGCGATCCTCCTCGGATAACGCCGCGACGTCAATCGCCTTCTCGCCGTCGACTTCCACCACCGCGTCCTCGAAGCGGGCGAACAGCGCGTTCTGCCGGTAGGCCGCGATGAGATCGTAGCGCTTGTCCTCGTGAAGCTTGTCCAGGTCGAGCTGCGGTCCGGCCGGATCGCTGTTGGCGACGACGTACTCGTCGTACTCCGGGCCCAGTTTCACGGCGATCGTTTCACGGCCGGTCTTCAGCATTTCGGCGAAGCCGTCGGCGTCGATGGCGGCCCGATCTTTCAGGGTGAGCCCGAAGCAGATGATGCCTGGGATGATGAAGATGAACACCGGCAGCAGTTTCAGGAATGCGGCGAAGATGCTGCCGCGGCGGGCGTCGGTCTCGTTCTTGGCGCCCAGGGCGCGCTGCACGATGTACTGATCGGTACACCAATACCAGAGCCCGATGATCGGAGCGCAGAACAGCATGCCCAACCAGGGGTAGTTGCCATTGAAGTACCATGCCTGACGGGTCAGCTGGCCCGCGTCGTTTCTCACTTCCACCGGCGCCCACTCGAACGGCAGCGGCTGTCCGTTGGGGCCCTCGGCGGTCAGCGGTTTCCACAGATTGAACATCTCCGTGCCGACCGTTTCGCGCAGCTCGCCCCAGCCGCCCATCTTCTCCAGGCCATAGTAGGTGACCAGCGCCGAGCCGATGATCAGGATGATGGTTTGCAGCGTTTCGGTGTACGCCACCGCGCGGAATCCGCCGAGTGTCGTGTACAGACCCGTGAACACGAGCACCAAGACCGAGCCGATCCAGAAACTGTCGAGCGGCCCCAGTCGCATGTTCGGCAGCAGGACGGAAAACACGATACCGCCGGCAAAGATGCCCACGGCGATCTTGGTGACCACGTACGCCACCAACGAGATGATCGACAGCACGTACCGCGACGCGGGCGAAAACCGCCGCTCCAAAAACTGCGGCATCGTGAACACTTTGGACCGGGCGTAGAACGGCACCAGGACCCACGCGAGCACCAACAGGCACCAGGCGTGCAGTTCGTAGTGGGCCATCGCCACGCCGTCGCTGGCGCCGCTGCCGGCGAGGCCGACCAGATGCTCCGAGCCGATGTTGGAGGCAAAGATCGACGCCCCGACGATAAACCATCCCAGGCTGTGCCCGGCGAGGAAGTAGTCGGCCGAAGTCTCCTTGCTCTGGCGAATGACCCACATCGCCAACAACGCCAACACGGCGAAGTATCCGCCGATCACCACCCAGTCAATTGTGTCCATGTGTCGCTTTCAGCGCGATATGAGAAGAAGAGAGTATCTGACTTGATTTGTTATTGAATCAGGAAGAACGGGAGCCTCGCCCGCTTCACTGTTCTTGTTCGATCATCGTTCCGGGACTCCACTTAGCGAAATCGCGGCCCTTACAGCGCCGCGGAGTTCCAGCGGAGTTGCTGTCGCAGGTCGCGGAGTCGCGTGTCGCCGTCGATGACCACCAGCTCGCTGCCGATCATCTCGGCGAAGTCTTCAAAGTGCTCGGTCGTCAGCACTTGGCTGAACGTCGGGTGATGCGAGCCGCCGGCGTAGATCCAGGCCGCCGCAGCGGTGGCCAGATCCGGCAGCGGTTGCCACACCGCGCGGGCCACGGGCAGCTTGGGCAGCGGCTCGGGCGGCGCGGCGACCTGGACCTCGTTGAGCACCATGCGGAACCGATCGCCCAGGTCGACGATCGTGACGTTCACCGCGGGACCGGCCGGGGCGTCGAACACGAGCCGCACGGGGTCTTCCTTGCCGCCGATGCCCAGCGGATGGATTTCGCACGAGGGACGACCCGCCGCGATGGTCGGGCAGATCTCTAGCATGTGGGCGCCCAGGCACTGCATCGGCTCGGTCGCCATGTCGTAGGTGTAGTCTTCCATGAAACTCGTGCCGCCCGGCAGGCCGTCGGCCATCACCTTGGCGGCGCGGGTCAGCAGGGCCGCCTTCCAGTCGCCCTCGGCGCCGAAGNNCCGAAGCCGTAGCCGTCGGCCATCAGGCGTTGAGTCGGCAGTCCGGGCAACTGCTTCAACCCGTGCAGATTTTCGAACGTGTCGGTGAAGCCCACAAAGGCGCCCGACTCCAAGAACGCGCGGAGGCCGAGCTCGATCCGGGCCGCGTCGCGGAGCGATTCGCGCCGGGCGCCCCCCTTGCGCAGTTCCGCGGCCATCTCGTAGGACTCGTCGTACTCGCCGCACAGCCGGTCGACCGACGCGTCGGACGCCTCGGCAACGTACTTCGCCACGTCGCCCAAGCCGTAACCGTTCACCGAAACGCCCAGCGCGATTTGCGCCGAGACCTTGTCGCCTTCGGTGACCGACACCTCGCGCATGTTGTCGCCAAGGCGGGCGATCTTGGCCGAACGCAGGTCCGCCCGGGCCATGGCGGCGCGGGTCCACGCGCCGACTTGCGCCAGGACGCCCTCGTTTTTCCAGTGGCCGACGACCACCTTGCGCGGCACGCCGAGCCGGGCGCAAATGTGCCCGAACTCGCGACCGCCGTGGGCGGATTGGTTCAGGTTCATGAAGTCCATGTCGATCGTCGACCACGGCAGCGCGGCGCCAAACTGCGTGTGCAGGTGCAACAGCGGCTTGTCGAGTGCCGTGAGTCCGCCGATCCACATCTTCGCGGGCGAAAACGTGTGCATCCAAGCCACCAGCCCGACGCACTTGGGATCGGCGTTAGCGGCCAGGATCGTCGCGCGGATCTCGTCGGGCCCGGTCAGCACCGGCAGGCATTTGACCTTCGCGGGTACGGCCGGCGAGGCTTCCAGCGCCGCGGCGACCTGCCGGGCGTGCTCGTCGACTTGCTTGAGCGCGGCGGGGCCGTAGAGATGCTGGCTACCGACGATGAACCAGACTTCGGCGGGTTGAGTTTGAATGAGCGACATTGCGAATCAGAACGATCGAGTAGGGATTGCGAGTGAGAATCAGCGGGGATGCGAAGCGCGGACAGCGGTCACGACTTGTCCTGCCCGTAGTAGGCGTCCTTACCATGCTTGCGGGTGTAGTGTTTGTCGAGCACGTAGGGTTCCAGCACGCGCGCGTCGGGGTCGATCAGCAGCGCGTCGAGCGCCATATTGGCGACCGCTTCCAAGGCTACGGCGTTCTTGACGGCCTCGGCGGCGTCCTGCCCCCAGGCGAACGGCGCGTGACCCGCGACCAGCACCCCCGGCATGGTCACCGGATCGAGTTCGGCAAAACGCTCGACGATTACGTCGCCGGTGTGCGCTTCGTAGCCGTCTTCGACTTCGCGTTCCGAGAGCGGGCGAGTGACGGGCACGGGCCCGTGAAAGTGATCGGCATGCGTGGTCCCCAGGCAGGGGATTTCGCGGCGCGCTTGGGCGAAGGCGGTGGCCTTGGGGCTGTGCGTGTGGACGATCCCCCCGACGCCGGTGAAGCTGGCGTACAGCAGGCGGTGCGTCGGCGTGTCGGACGAGGGACGCAACTCGCCCTCGACGACCTGGCCGCTCTCGACCGAGACGACCACCATTTGGTCGGGCTCCATGTCGTCGTACGGCACGCCGCTGGGCTTGATGGCGAAATGGAGCCCGTCGGCGCTCAGGCCGCTGACGTTGCCCCAAGTGAGCGTCACGAGACCATGGGCGACCAAATCCAGGTTCGCTTGGCAGACCTGCTCGCGCAGTTTGTCGAATTCTTTACTCATGATTCGTCGCGTTGATCGTGATCGATGGGGGCGAAGCGGCTAGCCTTTGCGGACCGCTTCGCGAATGGCGATGAGCTCTTTCATCACGGCGCCCACGCCTTGGCCGTTGGAGACGCCGCCGAAGGCGTCGTGCAGGGTCTTGTACTGTCGGTAGAGACGGGCGTAGGTCGCCGCGCTCGCGGGGTCGGGTTGGTACTCTGTGGCCTTCAGGCCGGTCATCGCGGCTTGAGCTTCCTCCACCGTGGCGTACGCCCCCGCGGCGACGGCGCCAAAGACGGCCGCTCCCAGGGCGCACGTCTGCGCCGAGCGGCTGATCCGCATCGGGCGATTGCAGACGTCGGCGTAGATTTGCATGACGACCGGGTTCTTTTCGGCGATGCCGCCGCAGTTGATCACCTGCTCGACCTTCACGCCGTACTCTTCCAGGCGGTTGATGATCGTCAGCGCGCCGAACGCGGTGGCTTCGACCAGGGCGCGATACACTTCCGGCGCCGTGGTGTGCAGCGTCTGGCCGACGAGCAGACCCGAGAGCCGCGGGTCGACGAGAATCGTGCGATTGCCGTTGTTCCAGTCGAGCGCCAACAAGCCGCTCTCGCCGGGCTTCAACTTGGCCGCCTCTGCGGTGAGCTTTTCATGCGCGGCGCCGTCGTTGCCGTACGCGGCGGGCGACAGGTAGCGGACGAACCAATTGAAGATGTCGCCCACGGCGCTTTGACCCGCTTCGAGGCCGTACATGCCAGGCAACACGGACTCGGGGACGATGCCGCACAGGCCGGGGACGTCGGGAAGTTCTTGCTCCAGCGGCGCGACCATGCAGTCGCAGGTGCTGGTGCCGATGATTTTCACCAGGGCCCCTTTGCCGCAGCCGGCCCCGACGGCGCCCATGTGGGCGTCGAAGGCCCCCACCGCGACCGTCACGCCCGGCTTGAGACCGACCTGCGCGGCGACCTCCGGCGTGAGCTGCCCCGCGACGCGGTTCGACGGCAGCGCCGTGGTCGTGTAGCGGAACCGCGACAGACCGTCCTCGAGCGCGTCGAGGAACTCGTTCGCCGGCAGGCCGCCCCACTGTTCGCTATACAGGGCTTTATGCCCGGCCGCGCAGATGCCGCGGGCCATGCGATTGGGGTCGGTCGTGCCGGTGATGTAGGCGGGAACGAAGTCGCACAGTTCGACCCAGGTGTGCGTCGCCGCCGCCACGTCCGGCGCGGTTCGCAGACAATGCAGGATTTTCGACCAATACCATTCCGACGAGTAGGTCCCGCCGCACTTGGCCAGATAGGGTCGCTGCTGCTGGGTCGCCAATTCGGTGATTTCGAGGGCTTCGGCGTGGGCGGTGTGATCTTTCCACAGCCACGCTTGGGCGGCAAGGTTGTCGCGGAATTGGTCGGTCAGCGCCAACGCCACGCCGTCGGCGTTCACGGGAATGGGCGTCGAGCCGGTCGTGTCGATTCCGATGCCGACCACGTCGTCGACCGCAAACCCTGGCGTCGCGGCGGCCTGTTGCACCGCGGCGGCGACCGACGCGACAAAGCCGTTGATGTAATCGCCTGGGTGTTGCCGTGCGAGGTGGGGATCGCTGGGGTCGAGCAGAATACCGGCGTCGCCGCTGGGATAGTCGTAGACGGCCGTGCCGATCTCGGCGCCGGTCGCCACGTCGACGACCAGGGCGCGGACGCTGTTGGTTCCGTAGTCGACGCCGATTGCGTACTTGCCTGCCATGCGAAGAGACCTTTGCGACCACCCGAGATTCGTCGAGGTGGTGAAAAAACGCCTGATTTCAATTAAAAAAAGAAGAGCGCCTGTTGCCAATCGCCCCGACTAACGATGGCGGCCGCGATCCGCCAGCGAAACTTGTGCCGTTTCCTCGGACGCGATTTCACCGAGAAGTACAAGCGTCGAGTGTATCGTGCCGCGAGTCTCAAGCCAACGGTCCGCGCGGCCGTGGCGGCCGACGTTTCTCGCGTCGCGACGGCACGACCGGACCTGCGCGCTGACGTTTTATAGGAATGCGGCGATTAGGTTTTACGATTCGCGCATCGCGATGGATGCTTCTCGACGATCACCGCTGAGGGGACCGGTGGCCGGGAGGCGGCGGCTCGTCGCGTCGATGCGGCGCCGCAGTGCCGAATCGGCCGCGCGGATACGGTCCGAAAGACGCCAATTGGCAGTCGAAATACGGCGCCGAGCGCTGGCCGCGAAGAGTCTTAACGGAACAATTTCCATTCGGCTATGATTGACGGGACGATTGATGGGACCCGTCGCGCAAGTGGAGGCTCTCATTGCTCCGCCGCCGCGAACGGCTCGTTGCTGCTCCTCTGGTTGTTGCTCATCTGATAGTCGGCCAACTCAACGAAAGTGTTGTCATGGTTCGTCCGCGATTTGCTTGTTTGTCGTGCTGCCTCGTCGCGGCGGCGTCTGTGCCGCTGGCCAATCCGCGCCTCGCCACGAGCGCCGAGTTCGCTGTGGCGACCACGCCCGCGGGGTGCGCCGTCACCGTCGATGGGAAGCCCTTCGCCGAGTATGTCACGAAATCGGGGCATCAGCCCATCGTGTGGCCGCTGGTCGACGCCCAGGGGCGGGCGATGACGCGCAGCTACCCGATGGGGCCGCGGTTGGCCCACGAGCAAGACGACCACCCCCACCATCGTTCGCTGTGGTTCGCTCACGGCGACGTCAACGGCCGCGACTTCTGGCTGGAGCACGAGAGCCAACACCGCGGCCAAGACGATCGCAAGAATTCCATCGTCCATCGCGAATTCGTTCGCACCGACGCCCGCGACGATGGCGCCGTGATCGTCACGCGCAACGATTGGATGGTCGGCGACAAGCGATTACTCGAAGACCAACGCACCTTGCGCTTCGGCCAACGCGACGAGGTTCGCTGGGTTGATTTTGAGATTGTGCTCACCGCCAGCGACGGCGACGTCACGTTCGGCGACACGAAAGAAGGGACGTTTTCGATTCGCGTCCCCGGCACGATGAAGGTCGACGAAAAACTGGGCGGCCAGTTGACGAACGATTGCGGTCAAACCGACGCGGAGGCTTGGGGTCGCGAGGCGACTTGGGCGAATTACACAGGACCGGTCGACGGGCGACCCGCGGGGATCGCTATCCTCTGTCATCCTGACAGCGCGCGGTATCCCACCCGGTGGCACGCGCGGACCTACGGGTTGTTCGCGGCGAACCCGTTCGCACTGCACGATTTCCCCAAGGACGACGGAATTAAGCAAGGCCCGCTGGTGATACCGGCCGGCGAGAGCGTCGTGTTTCGTTATCTCGTAATGCTGCATGGCAGCGATCTGACGCCGGAGCAGCTTACGGACTGGCAACAGCGGTACGCGGCAGGTTCCTTGTGATTGTCCGCAATTTTCGCGGTCGTCCTCGCCGCGATCAGCTCACAAAGCGAAGGGCGGCATCGAGTTAGGAGAAATCGGCGTTGCCGGTGCGGTCCAGGCCGCGGCGGGGTGCTCGACATCGTTGCGGCCGGGTGGCTAAAATCCATCCCATGAGCGATCGCCCGCTGGTTGGATCGTCCCCGCCCACCCCGGAGCCGTTTGGCTCGCATGTCTTTGCTTGCATTGCACGACCGGCTTGAGACCGGACGCCGTGCCACTCTTGAGTTGCTCGCCGACGCCCGCGACCCGCGCGGCTTCTGGAGCGGAGAGTTCGCCGGCAGTTCGCTGGCGACCGCGGTGTCGATTTGCGCGCTCGCGTTGGCTGAACGCCGCGTCGACGAAAGCATCGGCGACGATCCGCGTCAGGACAGCTGGCTCGGCGGCTTGCTGATGCGGACCGAGCTCAGCGAGTTGGTCGGTTGCAGCCTGCGCTGGATTGCGCGGCAACAGAACCCCGACGGCGGGTGGAGCGACTATCCTGGCGGCGACTCGCGACTGGATGCGACGATGGCGGTGGCCGCGGCGTTTCAGTTGACGGGCGTCCCCGCCCGTTGCGCCGACAAATTGCAACGTGCGCGCGAATTTATCGCCGCGCGCGGCGGCGTGGCCGCGGTGCGCGACGTGGAGGGCGAACGCCGCCCCGTCGCCGAGGGCGTGCTGACGCTGTACGCGGCGGCCGGGCTGACTCCCTGGAAGAAGACGTCCGCAAAGTTTTCCACGCTGGCCATGGCGACCGCCGGCCGCGGCGCCCCGCCATTCACGGCCGCCGCGGTGTCGCGCGAGATCGTCTTGGCCGCGGTGGGTTTGGCCCGCACGAGTCACGTCAAATCGCCGCAGCCGTTGGGCGGGTTGCTGTCCGGCGCGGCGCGAACGCGGGCCGTCGATTTTCTCACCCGACAGCAGGCCGAAACGGGCGGCTATCTCGATTCGCCCGTGATGACCGCGCTGGTGGTGGGCGCACTGGCGAGCGGCGACTTGATTGACGCAGCGGTTGTGCGGCGCGGCGTAGAATTCCTCCTGACCACGGTCAAAGCCAACGGCAGTTGGGCCGCCGCCGTCGATACGAACGTGCGCGACACGGCGGCGATCGCGGCGGCCGTCCGCTGGAGTCGGATTGCCTTTCCGGCATCCGACGAGCCCGTATCGGCGGAAGACGCCGAGGGACTGGCCGCGCGTTCGGAGCGAGCCGTGCCGTCGGCCGCGGCGCTGCAAACGGTGGATTGGCTGCTGCGCGCCCAACAAGTGCAACTCGATCGTGACAACGCCCGCAAACTTGTCGGGTGGTCGTGGACCGCCGGCAGCGGGGCGGTGAGCAGCGTCTACGACACGGCCAACGCGCTGCTGGCGCTGGCGATGTGGCAGACGACTTATGCGGACTCGCGCGGACGCGAGATTCGTCGCGCCGTGGCGGCGGCCATCGATTGGCTGTTGGCGCCGCAGGGGCCGGCCGGATCGTCGCGGTGGCTGGGCTGGCTGGGGCGAAAAGAGCCCGGCGTGGGCGCCGACGCGACGGCGCTGATGCTGCGAGCGCTGCATGCGTGGCGCACTCTGTCGGCCGGCAGTTCGCGCTCGGAACAATTGGTCGCTCGCCTGGACGCGGCGATTGCCGTGGGCGTTCGCGAACTGGCCGACGCCCAGCAGAGCGACGGCAGTTGGCCGGCGGCGCGGCACGGCAACGTGACCTATGCCGGCGGCGCCAATCCGGTGATCGGCACGGCGCAGGTCATTCGCGCCTGTTGCGAATTGGGACTGGCGCATGAGGAGATGACGCAGCGCGGCATTCGGTGGCTGACTGGCGTGCAACACGCCTGCGGCGGCTGGGGCCCTGCGCCGCAGCCCGCCCAAAGCTACGCCCGCAAGCGGTCGGCCGACGCGTTTGAAGCCGAGGCTGCCCGGTGCACGGTCGAAGAAACGGCGCTGGCCGTCGCAGCGCTCGGCGCGGCGCGCCGAGCCAACGCCGCAGACGCGCGGGCCAGCGAGTTGGGGGCCGAGTGGCTGGCGGAGATTGTGTTAGGCGACGCACCCAACGGCTCGGCGGCGGCG
>JAGQOU010000447.1 GCA_020427145.1 Planctomycetales bacterium
AAGCGAGGCTCCGTCGCCGCGGCGGGGTCGCCGGGGCCGGGCTGCCGGGGCGGCCCGGCGGCGAGCCAGACAAGTCCGGCGCCGCCGATTGCACCAATTTTGCCGCCCGACGCCGTGGTGATTACACTGAAGAGACCGGAACTTCCTGCGGGGCGTCGACTTGGGCGCACCGCTTCACCGTCGCGTCGTTTCCCCCGTCGAGAGAGATATGCGCACCGCCTGCCGTCGCGTTGGCCTGATTTGCTCCTGTCTGGCGACAGTCGTCGCGCTGGCCGGGTCCGCCACGGCGCGAAGCCCGCTGGTCTCCAACGACGCCGCGGCCCGTTGCGGGTTGGTGCGAAGCTGGTTCGCCCAGGCGCCGGTCGACTACGAACGCAGCCGCGTGTCGCAGTGGAAGCTGTTCTACAACCGAATCTACGCCACCAGCAGTTCCGGCTTGATGACCGCGTTTGACGCCGAGACCGGCGAAACGCTGTGGACCACGTCGATCGGGGCCCCGGGGGCGCACGCCTTCGGCCCGGGCGTGAACCTCGACTATTTGGCGGTGGTGAGCGCCTCGAAGCTGTACCTGCTTGATCGGGCCGACGGTCACGTCGTGTGGTCGCGGGAACTTGGCAGCGCCCCGGCTGCCGGCCCGGCCCTGAGCGACAAGTACGCATTCGTCACGCTGCTCAGCGGCCGCGTCGAGGCGTACGAACTGGCCGACCCGACCGTGCAGCCGTGGTACTACCCCTCCATTGGGCGTAGCTACGAGCGACCCACCGCGACGGGGAGCATCGTCAGTTGGCAGACCACCGCGGGCATGTTGTACGTGGCGTCGGCCGACAGTCCCCGCATCCTGTTTCGGCTGCAGACCAACGATGAAATCATCGCCTCGCCCGTCGAAAAGAAGCCGTACCTGTATGCCGCTTCGCAAGACGGCTACTTGTACTGCATCCACGAAATTAGCGGCATCGAGAAGTGGCGATTCTCCACAGGCTACTCCATCGTCAGCAAGCCGGCTGTTGTGGGCGACGTGACGTTCGTCGCGTCTCTCGAACCGGCGCTGCACGCCGTCGATTCGCAGACCGGCAAGGAGGGCTGGCGGGCCCCGGGGCTCACGCAATTTGTCGCACGCGGCAAAGATCGCGTGTACGCCGCCGACTCGTCGGGACGGCTCTACGTGCTCGATCTCAAAACGGGCAGTTACATCAACAGCTTGGCCGTTGCCGAGGGAACCGTGCCGGTGGTCAACGATCAAACCGATCGCATTTTCCTGGTGAACGATCACGGGCTCGTGCAGTGTCTGCACGAGATTGGCGCCGATCGGCCGACGAAATACCGCGAACCGCCCACCCGCGAGGCGCCGACCGTCGAGACCGACGAGGAACCGGCGGTCAATCCGTTTGAGGTGGAGGGCGCCGGCGCCGAACCGGCCGATGAAGATCAGCCGGCCGACGAAGAGGCGAATCCCTTTGGCGGCGATACGAACCCCTTTGGCGCCGACGCCGGCGAAGTGGACTCTGACGACGACAATCCGTTTGGTTTGTAGGCGAAAAAACGGGTAAGCCGCTGCGTGGTTTTGCGGTTCTGGTCTCGCAGGCATTACTGCGAATCGCCAACAACCCCAGCGGACGAGGTCGAGCCATGATTCCATTGACTGTTTTGGGGGCGGCATACATCGCCCTGGGCCTCTGGTGCGCGGCGTCGCCCGAGTCGACCGCGGCGTCGGTAGGCTTCTCGCTCACCGGCGGCAGCGGGCGCAGCGAGTGGGTGACCGTGTACGGCGGGCTGCAGACGGGGCTGGGAATTGCCATGATCGTGTGCGGTCTCACCCCCAACTTGAAGTTGGGCGGGTTGGCGTTTGCGGCAATCTTCTCCTGTGGATTAGTCTTGTTTCGAACCCCCACGCTGTTGGCCATGCAGGTCAAACCGCTGACCTACGGTTTTGCCGCCACCGAGGTGCTTTCGGCCGCGTGGCTGATCTACGCCTATTTCGCGGCAGCCAAGGCTGCGGTCGCTCCCACGCCGCCACTGACATAATCCATGAGCCGCGTTCTCGCCCTGCATCTGAAACCGCACGAAGCCACGGCCGTGGTCGTGCGCACCGGCGGAGCCAAACCGGCCGTCGAGGCGGCGTGCCGCGTGCCGTTGTCGCGTGAAGACGCCCCGGCGCGTCGCGGCGAGCTGATCGCCGCCGCCCTGGCGCCGTGGAAGGTCGGTCGGCTGCCGGCGGTGATTGCGTTGCCTCGCGACGGGTTGCTGTGGCAGAACTTTCAGCTTCCCCCGGCCCCGGACGAGGATCTTCCCAGTCTGGTGGCAATGCAAGCGCAGCGCGACCTGCCGCTCGATGACGACGGGGCGGGGTTCGATTTTCTGCCGCTGGAGGGAGACGCCGAGACGCCCCGCCGCGTGTTGGGCGTCGGTTTGGCCCGCACTGCATGGGAGCGACTCTTAGAAACATGCACGGCCGCACAGATCAAGCCGCGCCACATTGTCCCCGAGGCGGTGGGCTGGCCGTTGTTGGTCGAACGCCAACTGAGCGCAGCCGTGGAGGGCGGCGTGGCTGCTCATCTGGGCGTGGCGACCGAACCGGGCTGGGCTGCCATCTGGGCCGCCGCTAGCGGGGACGTGCGACTCTTGCGTTCGGTGCGGCTGCCTGAGGACGGCGACGCAGCCGTCCTGGCGACGGTGCTGGCCGGCGAGTTGCGGCGCACGCGTTTGGCGTTGGGACAAATCCATCAACAGGCGGCCGGCGCCGACGTGTATCTGATCGCCGACCACCCGCCGCTTGAACTGGCCGAGCGCCTCGGCGAGTCGCTCGGCGGCGCGGTGAGGGCGCTCGATGCCCGGCAGGCGTTTGTGGTTGAACCCGACGTCGACGCCGGCGAGATCGGCGATTGGGCGTCCCTGGCGAGTTTGGCGGCCGCGACGGCCACGGGCGAGCGGCCGGCGCTCGATCTGCTCAATCCGCGCCGTCCGCCAGCGCCGCCCACCAACGTTCGCACCTATTCTCTGGCCGCCGCCGCCGCGTTGGCGGCGTGCGCCTTGGTGGTCTGGCAGGGCTACCGCAACCTGCAGGCGCCCTACGAGGCCGCGGCCGTCGCGGACGCCGAGCGGGCAGCCATCGAAGAGACCCTGCCGGAGCTGGCCATCGCGGAACGCCGTGCGGCGCTCATCGATCGCTGGGAGCAATCCGCGGCGGCGGTGCTGCCGGTGCTGTCCGACGTGTCGACCGGTGCGCGGCCGCAGCCCCCTTCGGCCGAAGATTTTGCCGCCGGGACGGACGTGATCATCACGCGGTTCAACATGGTCGGACCGACCCTCACGCTCGACGGCGCCGCCAAGGACGCCGCAGCCCTGCAGCCGCTGGAAACGCGGCTGCGCGAGCACGGCTACCGCGTCGATCGCGGCATACTCAACGCCGACGCTTCGCCGGTCCCCGGCTACGGGATCGCCTTCTCGGCCACGTTGCAGCGCACCAAGTCGACGGAGGCCGCCCCGTGACAACGCGCGAAAAACGACTGACGGCGCTGGTCGCCGCGGCCGGTGCGCTGTGGGCCGGCTCGAGGGGGATTTCGTCCTATCGCGCTGCGCTGAATGAGAGCGACGGCGTGCAAATTGCCGCGGTCACGGAACTGGAGACGGCACGAACCGCCGCCAACCGCGGTCACCATGCGCAGCGCAAGTTGTCCCAATGGCGTCGGGAATCGCTTCCCACTGACGCCGACGTGGCCGAGTCGTTGTATCGCGATTGGCTGTCAGGCGAGTTGAAAGCGGCGGGGCTCGCCTCGCCGCAAGTGAGCGAGCGGACGCGCGCCGTTGCTGGCGAGCAGGCCACGGAGCTCACCTTCACCGTGACCGCTCAGGGCGAATTGCCGCAGTGGCTCGACTTCTTCCGTCGCTTCGCCGCGGCGCCGCATCTGCACCGCATCTCGGAAACCAATATCGCCCCCGGCGAGGATCGCAAGAAACTCACCGGCACGCTCAGAGTCGACGCGCTGTCGTTGGCCGATTGCAGCCGCCAGGGCGAGTTGGCTTCCGCCAAGGAGAACGCCGCGCCCGACGAGGCGGCAACCCAGCAGATCGCAGCAATCACGGCCCGCACGCCCTTCGAACCGTTCGACGCCAAGCAAGACAAGCCCGAAGACAAGAACGGCGCGTCGCAGGCGCTCGTCTCCGGCATGTTCGGCGGCCGGCAGGGCATGATTCTCACCGTCCGGCAGCAGGACTCCGGCAAGGTGCAACGCTACGCTGCGGGCGACACGGTCAAATTCGGCAGCTTCGAGGCGAAGCTGCTGGAGCTCGACGGCCGCCGCGTCGTGTACGAAACGCCCGAAGGCAAGTTCGAAGTGCAGCTGGGGCAAACCTTCGGCGATGGCCGCAAGGTGGAAGACGACGCGTGAGAGATGGCGACCGGCGCCGCGCGTCGCCGGCGCCGGTGGGGCATCGACACGGCAAGTGCGCCGTACTACGCCTCCAGCGAAAACTTCTCCGCCGCCTCGTCCCATTGCGCTGTGTGCTGCGGCTCGTACTGCACCATGTCGAAGCTGCGGCGAATCACTTCGCGAGCCTCGACCACGTCGGCCACGTCGCCCGCGGCAATCGCCTGCATCATCACGTTGCCGATGGCGGTCGCTTCGATGGGGCCCGCCGAAACGGGACGCCCGCAGGCGTCGGCGGTCATCTGGCAGAGCAGTCGATTCTGGGTGCCGCCCCCCACAATGTGGACCCGCTCCAGCCGGCTGGCGGTCAGTTGCTCCAGCATCGTGAAGACCTGCCGATAACGCAGCGCGAGGCTCTCCAGCGCCAGCCGAATCGTTTGGCCGGGCGTGGCGGGCGGCGCCTGGTTCGTCTCGCGGCACAGCTCGGCCAGAGTCTTGGGCATGTCGGCGGGCGCCACCAGACGCGGGTCGTTCGTGTCGATCGCCGCCCGCAGCGGCGGAGCCTCGGCCGCCAGCCGCGTCAGTTCGTCCCAGCTGTAATCGTCGCCGCGGGCGCGCCACACGCGCTGGCATTCCTGCAACAGCCATAGGCCGGCGATGTTTTTCAGCAGCCGCGTCGTCCCCGCCACGCCGGCTTCGTTGGTGAAATTCCAGCGGGCGCAATCTTCAGTAATTACGGGGGCCGGCGTCTCGACCCCCATCAGCGACCACGTGCCCGAGCTGATGTAGCACCAGTCGGTCGCCGTGCCGGTGGCGGCAATCTTCGTTGCGCTCGGGGCTGCCATCACCGCGCTGGCCGTGTCGTGCGACCCCGGCAACACCACCTTCACGCCGCTCAGGCCTGTCTCCTCGGCCACATGTTTCAACAGCGGGCCCAGGGACGTGCCGGGCGCAGTGACCGGGCCGAAAATCTCCGGCGGCAGGCCAAACTGTTCGATAAGGGCGGACGACCAATCGCCGCGGGTCGGGTTGTACAGCTGGGTGGTCGACGCGTTGGTTTGTTCGTTGGATTTCTCGCCGCAGAGCATCCAGTGAAACAGGTCCGGCATCAGCAGCATGCGCCGCGCCGCCGACAGGGCCGGGGAGCCGGCTTCCTGCATCGCCAGCAGCTGGTACAGCGTGTTGAGCTCCATGAACTGCAGGCCGGTTTCGGCGAAGATCGTCTCGCGCGGCACGCGGGCGAACGCGCGCTGCAGCGCGCCCTGGGTGCGACTGTCGCGGTAAGCGACCGGCGCCCCCAGCAGCTCGTCGTTCGTGTCCAACAGCGCAAAGTCGACGCCCCAGGTGTCGACCCCCACGCTCACCACCTCGCGGCCAAACTTGCGCCCGGCGATTCGCAGCCCGTCGAGGATGTCTTGCCACAACTGAAAGGTGCGCCAATACAGCCGAGCCCCCACGCGGATCGGTCCATTGCTGAACCGATGGATTTCTTCCAGCGTCAGCTGGCGCCCGTCGAAGCGACCGGCCACGACGCGCCCGCTAGAGGCGCCCAAATCCACCGCGAGGTAGCAAGGCATGGCATGAAGAGAGGTGAGAGGACAGGGGTCGGAGATCAGAGGAGCAGGGCCGCGGCCAGGCGGTCCCGGCGGGTTGAAGCCGTTGGGCAATCAACGCCCGCTTCGTCACGCATCGTCAGATGACGTGGGGACGAGGTCAACTGCCCGCGCGGTATTGGCGGGTTTCGCCACGACGCGCCGCGAGCGGCCCAGTTTCCCCAACCCGGCGGGGGAAATGTTCACCCAAGCTGAATAACCGGGCCTCCGGCAGCCGATAATGGGGTTTGGGTCGCTATACTTGACTATCTTGACTTGTGAAGTTAATATTATGTCCGCAACAGCCAAAAGCCGGCATTTCCCGGCTCAACCCGCCCCCCCGAGCGTTCACGGCCAGCCCGCGGCTGGTCCCCGCCTGAGGATCCTCCCCATGACTCAATTGGCCCCCAGCGCCCCCGCGCAGCTCGAGCCGACGCCCGAGTTGCTGTCCGAATTGGCCGAAGCCAGCGCCCGGCTCGAATCCGCCACGCCCGAAGAGATCATCGCCTGGGGGCACGAGCGGTTCGCCCCGTACCTGACGATGGCCACGGCGTTTGGGCCCGAGGGCTGTGTCATCCTGTCGATGCTGGCGAAAGTGGCGCCCGAGACCTACGTGTTCAATCTCGACACGGGTTACCAGTTTCTGGAGACGCTTGACCTGCGCGATCGCATTGCCCGCAAGTACGGCATTGAGGTCGATTTGCTGCAGCCGGAGCTAACGGTGCCCGAGTACGAAGCCGAGCATGGCGGCCCGCTCTACAAAACCAATCCCGACCAATGCTGCTTCGATCGCAAGATCA
>JAGQOU010000448.1 GCA_020427145.1 Planctomycetales bacterium
AAAAGGTGTCAGGAACCTTTTTTCTTGACGCGGCGCCCGCCGCGGCGGTAGACTCCCGCGCATGGGCCGACCTCCACGCGCGAACGACGGCGGGCTGATCTACCACGTGCTGAACCGCGCCAATGCGCGGATGACGATCTTCGCCGCCGACGAGGATTACGCCGCCTTCGAGCGCGTCCTGGCCGAGGCGGTCGAGCGGACCGGCACGCGGCTCCTGGCCTACAGCGTGATGCCCAATCACTGGCACCTGGTCGTCTGGCCCCGCGAGGACGGCGAGTTGTCGCGATTCGTCGGCTGGCTCACCCTCACCCACACGCAGCGCTGGCACGCCTGCCGCGGCACGACCGGCAGCGGGCACGTGTACCAGGGACGCTTCAAGTCGTTTCCCGTGCAGGACGACGCCCACTTCTACACCGTCTGCCGGTATGTGGAGCGCAACCCGCTACGCGCCGGGCTCGTGACGCGGGCCGAGCAGTGGCCCTACGGCAGCCTCGCCCGGTGGTTGCGCGGGACGGCGGAGGACCGGGCCCTGCTGGCCCCCTGGCCGCTCCGCCGCCGTCCGGGGTGGCTCGACTGGGTCAACGCCCCGCAGACCGAGGCGGAACTGCTGGCAGTGCGCCGCAGCGTGGACCGCGGCAGCCCGCTGGGCGGCCCGCAGTGGCAGAGTCGCGTCGTCCGGCAACTGGGCCTGGAAAGCACCCTCCGCCCTCGCGGCCGGCCGCGGAAAGAAGAAAAAGGTTCCTGACACCTTTTCCGTCCAAGAGCACACTCCGTGAATTGACAATTGAACGATGACAATCTGGACAGCCATTAGTTTGTTCCTTGTAATATCACTTTGCGCCTTCTTTAGTCTCGTGAAGGCGTACAGCAAGTTGCGTTCAGATTTTACTTGGTGGAAGTATTTCCTTACCCCGAAGTCCGAAATCAGTGACCACCCGGAGCGGTACTTTCAGCCCGAAGGTATTTTCTGGATGAAAGTCGCAAAGGCACTCATCGCCTCTTTATTCATAATCACCCTTGTGCTTGCTGCGATCTACCGCGTCGAATGGAGATGAAAGTCGACGAGGATCCTCTAGCTTTCGGACAGCGAAAGGTGAACAGCGAAAGGTGTCAGAAACCAAATTCATCTCCCGCGACGGCCTGCCCTCAACGCTGCGGCATGCGGGCGCAGTCGGCGAGGCGTTCGCCCAGTCATTTTGCCCCAAGCAGCGCCAATCTTGCCTCCCCGGTCATATCAAAAGCCGTTCCTACCGCCCTGTCTGTAACGGACGCCATTGTTGCCGCGGATTTTGATGGAAAATGGGCCAGCGCATCGCGTAAAATCCGTGGCGGGGAGGCCCTGCTTGGCGGCGACGATCGGAGAACGGTGATCGACGGGGAACGGGGCCCGCTGAAACGGCTCGGGTCGTCGTGAGTTTTGCTCGCCGGCCGGGAGTTTTGCTCGCGAAACTCCGCCGGCGGCGACTGGCAACCTCGTGCTTAAAGTGAAGAGGAGAAAGCGTTTATGACTGCCTTGGCTGTGCCGCGTTCCTGGGGTTTTGCGCCGCAAACAGCGTTTTTTTGCTCGCGCGCAAAATGAAATCGATGGGGTGGTCTCCCTGTGACGACGGCGTTTAATTCCACCACGGAGCGCTGGCGTACTCGATCGGGTTTCAACATCCCTTTCCCCTGAGCGAAAGGTTGAGAGAGGGGCGAAAACACCGGTGATCAACATTCCTCCCCTTGCCCTCCCTTCGCGGGAGGGGGATTTGAAACCAGCGCTAGTCGACCTGCCGCAGCTGCATGGAATCGACAATCTGGTCGTTGGCGAGCACGTTGGTGATCACCACGAGCCACGAGCCCGCCGTACACCAATCCTTGCGTTTGAGATAGGCGAGTGCGTCGAGGATGGTCTGTTCGGGGTCGTCGGAAAAGTCCATCAAGAAAGGCTCGACGCCCCACGGCAGCAAGAGCTGGCGGAACACCTGCTCGACGTCAGTGAATGCAAAGATCGGCACGCCGCGCGGTCGCAGCGCGCCGAGGACATAAGCGAGGAAGCCGCTGCGCGTGAAGACGACAATGCCCGACTGCCCCAGTTCCTGAGCCAGCACGGCGGCCGAGCGAAGCATCTTCGCCTTGGGCTCCCGCAGTTGAATGCGGGCGTTCAATTCATCGTCGACCGTGGGCTCGATGCTTTGGATGATGTTCTTGAACACCTCGACCGACTCGAGCGGATACTCGCCGGTGGTCGTTTCGCCGGAGAGCATCACGGCGTCGGCTTGTTCGCGAATGGCGTTAGAGATGTCCGAAATCTCGGCGCGCGTTGGCATGGGGGAGTGAATCATCGACTCCAGCAGATGCGTCGCGATAATCACCGGTCGCCCCTCGGCCTGGCAAGCGAGCACGAGCTCCGTCTGCACCAGCGGCAGTTGGTGGTACTCGATCTCGATGCCCAAGTCGCCCCGGGCAACCATGATGGCGTCGGAGGCGCGGATGATCTCGTGCATGTTCCGCACGCCGGCTTGCTCTTCGATCTTCGAGACAATGCGGGCCGTCGATCCGAGATCGCCAAGAAACGTTCGCAGTTCGTCCACATCGCTCGCCTGGCGCACGAAGGAGAGCGCCACCAGGTCGATGCCCGCGGCGACGCCGGCGGCCAAGTCGGCGCGGTCTTTCTCGGTCAGCGACGGGAGATTGACGTGGACGCCGGGCAAATTGATGTGCCGGCGCGAACCCAACTTGCCCGGCGTGAGCGCTTCGCAGCGAATGTGCGTTTCGTCTTTGGCGACAACGCGCAGCCGCAACAGGCCGCTGTCGACCAACACGATCTGACCCAGCTCCACTTCGCCCGGCAAACCGCGATAGTTCACCGTCACGCAGGGAACCCCGTCGCCGTCGGGCGGGACGGGCTCCGTGCAGAAATCGATCAGACTACCGACTGCCAGATCGATGAGCCCGTCGACGTCGCCCGTGCGGATCTCCGGCCCCTTGATGTCCATCATCACGGCCACATGGCGGCCGAGCCTGTGCGAAACTCCGCGGATGCGCGCGAGGATCTCCTCGACCCACTCGCACGTTGCGTGCGCCATGTTGAGTCGCAGGATGTCGACGCCAGCGGTAATGAGTTGTTCGATCCGTTCCGGCGATTCGGTGGCGGGCCCCAGCGTGACAATGATTTTCGTATGGCGGTAATATCGAGGGGGCTGCATGAAGAACCGGGGGATGCGGTGGGGGGGCGGCAAGGGTTGTAACAAACCGTGCCGACGGTGCAAATCTTGGGCCGGCGTCGCGGGTTTCGTCCGCGTCCAGCGTGCTGCGGGCGCTGGTTCGGAGAATCAGTCCGTGTTTGACGCGGTTTCAGCGCCTTCGGCAAACGGGGACGCGGTCGGCAGCCGCGGCGAGCTCGCGCTGCGGCGGTGCGCCGGTGCCTAGAAACCAGACACCGACGCTCGCCAATGGGACAGACGCCGGCGCATTGGCAGCTTCGCGCAGGTCGCTTAAGCGGCGAGGCGCGCCGGCGGCGGCGTGACGACGCGACCGCCCGGCAGTGCAAGTTGCCGCAGGCTCATCCGGTTCACCGCCTCGATGGAAACGGTCTCGCTGGGGGGCGCGGGGTGTCCCCAGTGCCACGCCGCAACTTGCGGGCAAACGCCAATTCGCACCGCGAACCGCTCGGCACGGACGAAGAATTCCAGGTCCCCGCCGGCGACGATCTGATGATCCCAGCCGCCCATCGCCCGGACCTTGTCGGTGCGCGCGACGAAGAACTGGTGCCCGTAGTCGCACACGTCGTAGCCGCTGCCGCTGGTGCGCACGCCCGGATGCAGCGTGAGGGCGCCGCGGTCGTGGGCGAAGGTGCCGTGACCGGGCGTCGGCTCGCGGCCGGTGAATACCAACAGCTTCTTCCAGCAACGCACCAGTTCGCCGGCGGCAATGTCAAGCCGCTCGGCCGCCACCGGCGTCAGCAACTCAGCCAGCGTGGCGCCGCGGTGCAACTGCATGTCGTCGCTGACGATCGCGAACCAAGGCGTCCGCACCCGCGCCAACAGCGCGTTGCGAACGGAGCCGGGCGTGGCGTCCGGCGCCGACTTCACCACGTCGACGCCCGCGGGCGCGGCTCCGCTGATCGCTGGCCCGGACGCCAGGATTTTGCACTGCGGATGCAACGTGCGCAGGCTGCGCGCCAGACGGTCGAGTCCGCCCGTGCCGGCGAACGCGGTGCAGAGAACGGTTACTTGGGAGAGATCGGCGGGCATAGCGAGTCCCTCGACGAGTCGGTCGGCAAATCCCTTGCGTACGCAAAGAACTATCGCCGCCGGCCGCCCCCGGGTCCCAACTTTTCTGCCGCGCCGCGCACCGAGACCGCAGGCTTCCCAGCTTGCCAAGCGAGTCCCTACTGGCCCACGGCTGCGCTGGCCGTCCCGTTTGCGGCCCGCTCTGCTAGCAGCGGCCCGAGGTCGAACGTCGTCATGGCCCGATCGGAAACGGGCGGCTTGCCCGTGGCAAGATGCAGTCGCCGCGAACGGGGCTCGAACACCATGGTTTGCATGGTGAACTCGCCCTGGTTGACCGAGTGCAGCAGCGATTGCACGCGGTCCACATTCCAGGCGTTGCTCTGGGCCGCGGCGGCCAGGCGCGAGTAGCGCCAGCACGTTTCGCCAACGCTGAGCTCCGGACAGCGGAAATGGTTGGTGCAACTCAGCACGCCCGCGGCAGGCTCGCGGCGGCCAACCGTGGCGGGAGTCAATTCGAAGACCGCCGATTCGCGGGGGTCGCAGACGATCAGGTTCATCCAGGTGGTGATCTGCTCGGAGCGGAGCAACGCCTCGGCCTCGTCGACCGTTGAACACTCTTCCAGGATGCGACGAAAGACAAACGCCAGCGGCGTGCCGGTGGGATCGAACTTGCGCGACTTGTCGGCCGACTGGTAAACGTCGAGCGTGGCCAACGCAAGCCCGGCGTCGTTCATCCCTGACAACACGCCTCCCAGTCCAGGAAAACCCACCGAAGCGAACGCGTGCCGCCCCTCGGGCCGCACGACGAACAGCACGGTGTAGCGGTCGAGGATACCCATGGTTTCGAAATCGAAGTTGCGCCCCAGCAGCGGCCCGTCGGTCGTGGTTCGTTCGTCGGCGAGAGCGACGGCCGAGCAACCAAGCCGGCGCAGTTCCAACAGCGTATTGGCTACCGGCAGCACTTCCACCATCGCGGCGGTGATGGCGCCCTGGTCTGCCGCGGCGACCAACTCGCGTTGGTAACGCGGGGGAGCTTGCAACATGAGCGTGCGCCCGGCCTGGACCAGCAGCGGCCAGAAGTGGGCGCCGCCGGCCTCGGCAATGAATCGCTTGGGGAATTCCAACACCGGTTCGGCGTGCGGCCCGAGTAGCGCCGCGTGCTGGCGCCCGATCTGCTCCGGCGAGCCCTGCAGCACGACCACCGGGACGTCGCCCTGGTAGAACAGCCGGCCGCCTTCCGCTTGCCGCTCGTCGAACAGTCGCACTGGCAGTCGCACGGGCGCAGCCGAAGCGGTGGCGACAACATCTTCAGCCGCAGCGGGTTGCGCGATTGCGCAGCAGAGCGCCGTCGAAATCATTGCCCAGGCGATGCGAGATATCCGTGGTAGGGCTGAGGGTTCGCTGACAGATCGGAGACGCGGCGAAATAGACAGGGGGCGCATTTGCGAACCTCGCGGTCTTCCTGGAAACTATTGCGGCGGCGGCGACTCGGCAACGAAGGCGCCGCTGGCGGTCTTCATGCGTTATAACGCACGCCTGCGCTTGGCGCCGCATCAGTTGCCAGAGTTCCATACCACCTTGATGGATTCGACCGATGTCCTTGCAGTTTCTCTATTTCGATCTCGGCGGCGTGCTGCTGTCATTCAGCCACGACGCCATGTGCCGGCAAATGGCCGAGGTGGCCGGCGTCTCCGTGGCCACTGTGCAGGACGCCTTGTTTGACGCCGTGGCGGGACCCTCTTTGCAATGGCGACTGGAGCGGGGCGACGTGTCGGTGGACGACGCCTATGACCACTTTTGCGAACGCACCGGGACGACGCCTGACCGGGCCGCGCTGTATCACGCCGCCAGCAATATCTTTGCGCCCCTCGACGCAACGATCAAGCTGGCGACGCGGTTGCGGGCGGCGGGCCACCGGATGGGGATTCTGTCCAACACGAACCCTTTCGATTGGCGGTTCGTGACCGACGGACGGTTCTCGTTTATCAACGACAACTTTCAGTGCCACGCCCTGAGCTTCGAAGCCCACGCGATGAAACCCGATCCGGAAATCTTTCAGTACGCCGCCCAACAGGCGGGATTGTCGCCCGGGGAGATCTTCTTTACCGACGACCGCGAGGAGAACGTGGCAGGGGCGCTGGCGGCGGGGTTCGATGCCGTGGTGTTTCAGTCCGCCGACCAGTTGGCGGATGCGTTGCGCGAGCGGGGCGTGGAGTTCGCGTAGACGGACGCGCCACCGCTGCGCCCGCGATTCAGCGAAGGCGAAAACAGGTCGCTATTTCTCGCCCGCAATCGTCTCGGCGATGTTGTAAGCGTGATCCAAAACGCGACTGTACGCATTCAGCGTGGCGAGATACGCCACGCTGACGACCGGCGCCATCGCACCGTGCGACAGGTCCTCCAGGTGCAGTCGGCGCAGCTGCTTCACCTCCTGGCGAATGCGCGCCGAAGCGGCCTCGGTATTCTTCAGCACGTTGCGATTCTTCTGCAGCAGCGCTTTATTGACTTCGCCCAAATACTCTGTGAGATGTTTGTGCAGTTCCGCAAACTGCGATCGCTGCTCGGGCGAAAAGCGATGCCCATCCCGCCGCAGCTTGCGATCAAACTTGTCGAGATCGGCAATGTAGTCGCTCACCGACTCGTACTCGTCGGCCAGTCGCAACTGGCGGCGCGCTTCGTCGGCCACTGAATGCGGCACGTTTCCTGACAACAATCCCGTGACGAACGCGGCGACTTCGTCTTGGATGGCGTCGAGCACCTGCTCGCGATGCTTCAACCGATTGCCCAGGGCCTTGTCAGGATTATCGCTCTCACGCAATTGCAGAAGCCAGTCCAGCATTTTGGCGTTGCCGTCGGCCATCTTGATGATTTCATGCTGCGAGCGTTCGATCGCCAGGAGCGGCGTTTCCAGCATGCGGAT
>JAGQOU010000449.1 GCA_020427145.1 Planctomycetales bacterium
TGAGTGCCATTGCCGCGCGCAAAAGTCACGGGAATTGTCGACTGACCGCACAAGCGGGCCCGACGAACGTTGTTCGCCGGGCCCGCTTTATTGCCTGATCGGCGAGAGCGGCAAGCAGCTTGGATAGCTGCGATCGGCATAAACCGCCGCGGCGGCGGCAACTCCTTTGAGGTATTAAGAAGATCGCCTAGTTGGCGAAACTGCCGCGGTCTGCTACAAAGGCGTGTGCGCGACCGCAAACTTACGGTAATTTTGGGTCGACGCGACATTTCCAGTTTGAGGTTGCGTGTGATGGCTGAAGGTACAATTAAGCGATTGACGGACAAGGGTTTTGGGTTTATTGCCACGGGAACGAACGAAGACATGTTCTTCCATTCGTCGAATGTCGAAGAAACCAGCTTTGACCAGCTTCGCGAAGGTCAAGCAGTGACGTACGTCGAAGGTCGCGGCCCCAAGGGCCCGCGCGCCGAACAGGTGCGCCCCGCTTAGGGCAAACTGCTTGCCTAGAAGTCGATTGAATACAGCGAATAGTCGACGAGAGATCGTCGGCTATTTTTTTGCGCTGGCTTCGTGCTCGCGACGTTTTTTTTGGGGCGCTCTGCTCGTCGCAACGAGAAGTGAGTGACGCCACAGCGTCGCACGACAGTCGCCCGCCCCGCGAGTTGGCATGGGAGCCGACCGGCGCGCCGGCGTCGACTCGTTGCCACGGACTGCTCAGACTGCACCGCCTCGCCCGGTCGCCGATCGACAACTCTCCGGCGGGGTGTCTCGCGATAGCACGGCCAGCCGGGGGCGCTTCGGGGGAACATTTTTTCCGAACGCCGGGGTCGGCCGTTTCGTACTAATCGTGCGGCTCGGGGGCGCGACGCTGCCTGTGAAAGCTTGCCCAATGTGCGGGCGGACGCTGTTGCGTTTTCGCCACATCGAAGAAAAGTCGCGGGAGATTTTGGCCCGCGTCCGGCGGCCTCCCGCTGCGTAGGCTATTTTTCCACAGACCCCGCAACGGGCGTCGTCCCCAGCGCCGGAACTGTCGCGAGACAGACCCGCCGGCGCCGCTGGCGCCCGCTGCAAAACTTATCCCAGCACGCAAAGTCTCCCCAACGCGAAACCACAACCAAATAGCGCGACGACCGGCGAAAACAGTTGCCAGCCGGGCCCACGGGAGAGTAAACCTAAATGTATGTGCTGTGACGAATTCGCCCCCCGGCGGAAGCCACGTCACGGCGCGAGGGAGTCGCGTGCGAACTCTCCGATCCTTTGTCGCATGAAAGTACCAACGATTATGAATAAACCGCTCACCCGCATGCTGGGCGCCGCCGTGGCGCTGCTGATCGCCGGCAACGCCGCCAGTGCGCTCGCTCAATGCAGCACCTGTGCTGCACCGGCGGCCGTCGTTCAACCGGTTCCCGTAACCGTGGCGTACGCTCCCACCGTGACGTACGAGCCCTACAACGGCTGGTATCCTGGCAGAATGTTCGATCGCATGCGTATGCGCCGCTGGTCGCGCAGCGCCGAGCCGACGTACACGGCGGCGTACGCCCCTGCCTACACGACGGCCTACGCGCCAAGTTACACCGCGGCTTATGCGCCGACCTCGTACAGCGCGTCGTACGCTCCTGCTACTTACTCCGCGGCCTACACGCCTTACACTGTCAGCTACGCCTACCCGGCGTCGTCGTCGCCATATCTTACGGCCTATGCGCCGCTGCAGCGTCAAACCACTTACTACCAACCCGCGGTGTTGCAGCCGGTGATCGCCGACACAGGCTGTTCGGCGTGCAGTTCGTATGGCGGCGGATGTGACGCGTGCTCGTCGTGCTCGTCGTGTTCTTCATCGTCATCGTGTTCAAGTTGCGACGCTGGCGTCGCTCAGGCGAGCTACGCGGCCCCCGCGGGCGGCTGTGCTTCGTGCGCCGCCAGCAGCGGGACGCCCAGCTACGACTACGGTGACGGTGGCGGAAACTATGGCCAACAGACGCCGCAGCCCCAACTGACCGAACCGCCCACCCCGGCCGACTCGCAGTATCGCACGCAGCGCCCGCCGACGGAGCCCGATCGTCCGGAAGCAGCCGTCCCGCCAGCAGGCGCCGACCCCGGCCCGGCCACCGACGAGGACGATCCCGACGCCAGCTACTACCCGCGTCTGCTCAGCCCGGTGAACGACCGCACCGCGAGTCGCCCGACGGTCGATGTCTGGAACGCCGTGTATCGTAAGCCGGTGTCGATGCAGCAAACGAGCCTTCGCAGCGAAGCCGCTCCACAACCGACTCGCGAGCGTACGCAGGCCGAAATCGACGCCGACGCCTGGCACGGCGTCAGTCGTTAAGCCGACTTGCCCGAGACCTCAATACAGGACCCAGCGCCCTGGTCGCCGTTCGCGGCGGCCGGGGCGTTTTTTCGTGCATCTTGAGAGTCGACCGCGGCGACGACTTCTGCCGGCGGCGACTTTGGGTTCGTGCAGCGACCGACGCGGTCGCGTCTCGTCAACGGCTCGCTACGGCCCTAAAATCACGGCATGACGAACCGTGAAATTGCCGCCGTGTTTGATCATGTCGCCGATCTGCTGGAGTTCAAGGGCGCAAACCCGTTTCGCGTGCGCGCGTATCGCAACGGGGCCCGCAAGGTGGGCGACTATCCTGAGCCGCTCGCCGTTGTGTCCGAAGACCCCAACCGGCAGCTCACCGACATCGACGGCATCGGCAAGGACCTGGCCGAAAAGATCGAGCATTTGCTGACCTTCAGCCGCTTGCCGATGCTCGAAGAACTGCAGGCCGAGATTCCCGCGGGCGTGATGGCGCTGCTGCGCGTGCCCGGGCTGGGGCCGAAGAAGGCGGCCGCGTTGCACAAGGAACTGCAGATCGATTCGCTCGATCGGCTGCAGGCGGCGTGCGAGGCGGGCGAGGTGCAGAAGCTCAAAGGGTTTGGCAAGAAGACCGAGGAGACGATTCTCAAGGGGATCGAATTGGCGGCCAAGGCGGACGAACGCACGCGGTGGGCCGACGCCGATGCGATTGTGGCCGATCTCAAATCGCATCTCGCCGGCGTGCCGGGCGTACGGCAATTGGAAGCGGCCGGCAGCTACCGCCGCGGCAAGGAGACCGTGGGCGATCTCGACTTTCTGGTCGACGCCGACGAGGCCGCCCCGATCATGGACCGGCTGGGCGAGTATCCCGGCGTGGCCGAGACGATCGTCCGCGGCGACACCAAGATGTCGGTTCGCCTGGACACCGGTATGCAGGTCGACTTGCGGGTGGTGCCCGCGCGGTCGTTCGGCGCGGCGCTGCAGTACTTCACGGGCTCGAAGGAGCACAACGTGGAAGTGCGCGGCCGGGCCAAGGCGCGGGGCTTGCGCGTGAACGAGTGGGGCGTGTTCCGCGTGGACAAAGACAAGGCTGAGAATGGCGAAGACGGCGGGCCGCTAGCGGGCGAGTACGTTGCCGGCGAGTCGGAGGCCGACGTATACGCCGCGCTCGACCTGCCCTGCTTTCCGCCAGAGCTGCGCGAGGCGCGACAGGAATTTCGGTGGGCCGAGCAGGGCGAGTTGCCGCGGCTGATCGAATTGGCCGACCTGCGCGGCGATCTGCACATGCACACGACTGCCACCGACGGCAAGGCAACGCTCGACGAGATGATCGCTGCGGCTCGGCAGCGGGGCTACGAGTACATTGCCATCACTGATCACTCGCAACGGGTGTCGATGGCGCGCGGGCTCGATCCCGAACGGCTGCGGCGGCAGTGGGCGGAGATCGATCGGGTGAACAAACAGCTCGACGACCTGGTCGTGCTGAAGGGCATCGAGTGCGACATCCTGGAACGCGGCGGCATGGACCTGCCCGACGACGTGCTCGCCGAGGCCGACTGGGTGGTGGCCAGCGTCCACTACGGCCAGCAGCAATCGCGCGAGCAGATCACCGACCGCATCCTCGGCGCCCTGGAGCACCCCTGCGTCAACGTGATCGCCCACCCCACCGGCCGACTGATCAATCGCCGCGAGGCGTACGCCGTCGACGTCGAGGCGATGATCGCCGCCGCCGCCGAGCACGGCAAACTGCTGGAGATCAACGCCAACCCCATGCGGCTCGACTTGGACGACGTCCACGCGGCCGCCGCCCAACGCCGCGGCGTGCCGATCGTCATCAACAGCGACGCGCACAGCACGGCGGGCTTAGACGTACTGCGCTACGGCGTGCTGCAGGCTCGCAGGGCGGGCCTCACGGCGGCGGACGTGGCCAACACGCGGCCGTGGGCGGAGTTCAAGGAGCTGCTCGGTCGCTAAGCGTCGAGTCGCAACGCTTTCCCCTCATTTTGTGACTTCAGACCGATCCATTCTTCCCCAACAGAGCCGCACGTGATCCCCGCGCCATGCGGAACAACAGCGCGCGACCCGTCGGAAGAAAAATCGACGCCTGTAAACATGGAAGAGTCGCTGTCGTGATTCGTTGTCTGCCGCAAGGGTTCTGTTCCTGGGATTATGTGCTGCGGGGCGATGGTCGCGCCGCCACGATCGAGTTCAACTGGACGAGCGAGCAAGGCGCGATCCTGATCGACGGCACGCGGTTTGAAGTGCGCAAGCATGGCTTTCTGAGCGGTCAGTGGACGCTAGAGCACGAAGGAATCGCCGCGGCCAGCGCTCAAAAAAGCAACCCGTTCACTCGCACGTTCGAAGTCCGCGCGGCCGGCGATGATTTTGTCTTGCGGGCGCAATCGGCGATGGGGCGCACCTTTCTCGTCGAGCGGGGTGAACGAACCGTGGCGACGATCGCGCCTGAGCACCCTTTCACACGGCGAGCCCGCATCGAGTGTCAGTCCGACGAGTGCGACTTTGTGACGCTGTGCTTCTTGTTTTGGCTGGCCGCAATCACTTGGCGCCGGGCGGCCCAAAGCAATTCATAGGCTGTGACGGGGTGGAACGCACGTCGTCCACGGGCTCGTCCGACGTCGATCCGTTGTTCACGCCACGGGAGGCGTCCCTGTCGACGACCTGGTCGTGTGCATCACAGTTCTTGACCGAACATGATGCGGTGGCCGTCGAGCGTACGAATGCCGAATTCGCGCATGCGCCACGGCTCGTCTCGCAGGTGCTTGATGAACTCCGCACCCCGGCCGGCGAATTCGCGATAGTACGCCTCGGCGTCATCGACCGCGATGTAGGCGAAGTACGAATGATCGCCGAGCTCCGGCGGGGGCGTCGATCCCGGGCAGTCGCCCGCCATGATCTGGCAGCCTTCGCGCTCAAAAATGCGCCAGCCATCGTCGCCGATCTCGCGAACCGTGAACCCCAGTACGTCGCGATAATAGTTGGCCGAGGCCAGTAGGTCCGGAACCGCCAGGACGTACATCGTGCGCGTGATCATCGCGGTCTCCTGCTAAAGAAAAGCACCGGCCGGCAGACGCGCCGCGCTCGTTACGCCCACGTCAGCATGAACTGATTCTGCTGCGACTCGTTGCGTTGGTTGCGGGTGGGCGAGTAGTCGTAGACCTGCACCGTCTTGCCGTCGGGGCGAAACTCCAGCAGCCGCAGCCAGCCGTCGCCGCCCTGGGGACGCATCTGAAAATTCACCAGCATTTGATGCACGTCCCGCCCGCCCGGCGTCGCGGAGGTCAGCCGGCCGAGGCCGTCCTGCAGTACGTGCCCGTTGAGCGTCATGATAAAGTTCTCGTGCTGGCTGACCAGTTTGGTCCACAACCCCTCGCCATCGGTCACGTCGTCGCTGGTGTTGCGCGCCACGGGGTAGCTGTGGGGATTCCACGTTTGATCGTTCCCCCGCGACTGCCAGTCGTACCGCGTGTCGTCGTAGTACATGTAGGCGTGGGTGATTAATATGGCTTCGTGATCGTGATGTCGGGCCACGACATCGTTGGCCCATCGCACGACGTCGCGGCGCGGGCCGAACTCCAACGCCACGACCAGAAACCGTCGCCCCTCGGCAGTGAACGTGTGGTAGCTGTTCTCGATCCGCTGGGGCTCTTTGTCGTACGTGCCGCCAAAGGTAGGTCTGTCGCGAAAACTGGCGACGGGGAAGTACTTGCTCAGCAGCGTCGTCCGGTCCTCGCAGCTGCCGCCGCGACTGTAGTCGTGGTTTCCCGGGACGAGAAAGTACGGCACATGGCCGTCGAGGGTGCGCATCGCGGCGACGGCGTTGTCCCACTCCGCCGGCGCGGCGTGATTGGTGACGTCCCCCAGGTGCAACACGCAGGCGATGTTACGGGCCGCTTGGTGCTCGACGATCCACTTCGTCTGGGCGGCGTAGAGTGCCGGATAGTACTCGCTGTAGTTTTGCGTGTCGGGCAGCACGGCCACGGTGAACGAGCCTGCACTCAGCTCCGGTGGCGGGCCGTCCACGAGCACGGCGTCGCCGTACGGGTCCGGGGCCTCCGCGGCAGCGAGGCGATGAGGTCCCCACAGGGCCGGCGCCGCCAGCGCGGCCCCGGCCTTCAACAGATCGCGGCGAGTCGGATTGGACATCGGTGCACGGATCCCAGAGTTGAGCGAAAGACGAGGTGGAACGCGACCGCCATGATATCGCATCGGGTCGGCCGGCGGCCAGTCTGGCGGTGTTCGTCGACGGCACAGCGCGCCGCGCGTGGTTCAAGCTGCTCAACCTCGGCGCCCCGCTACACGCGCTGCTTCTCCCACCGCCAGACCAGCCCGTCGTCGGGGTCCATCACCTCGCCAAAGCGCTGAAAACCGCATTTGGTCAGCACCCGCGTCGAGGCGTTCGCTTGCGGCAGCGTGTGAGCGCGGACGATTGCGACCTGCTCGTGACTCAGCGCATAGCTCGCCAATGCGGCAGTGGCTTCGGTGGCGTAGCCTCGGCCCTGGTGCTCGGGAGCCACGCCGTAGGCAATCTCCACGACGCCGTGCTCATCGGGCGGCCCCTTGAAGCCGGCTTGGCCGACGATCTCACCGCTGTTGGCGTGCACCATCGAGAAGCCGTGAATCCAGGGATCGCACGGCCCCGAGTTCTCCAGCAGTTCAAGCCACGTCGCCGAGAACTCGGCCCGCACCTCGGGGGGCATTTGCTCAATGTCCGCACGCGTTTCGTCGCGCGTTCGCGGGACCAGCGTCAGGTTCTTGGTTGGCAGGGGTGTTTCACTCATGGCAGGCGCTTATGGGACCTGAATTGGCGAGGCGGTCTATCGCATGCTTGCTGGGCGCCCAACGCAAAATCGCCTACGACGCGGTTTGCGTCACCAGCGTCGCCGCGTCGCTGGCCTTCCGCCGTACCCACCGCGGCACGCCGTAGCTGACGCTGTAGCACACCGGGATTACCACGAGGGTGAGCACCGTGGCGAACGCCAGCCCGAAGACGATGGCCGCCGTAAGCGGTTGCCAGAACTCGGCGCCGCCGGAGATGTTCAGCAGCAGCGGCAGCAGGCCGCCGATAGTGGTCACGGTGGTCAGCAGCACGGGACGCAGGCGGTTGACGCCCGATTCGATGAGCGCCTCGCGCACCGGGTGCCCGCGTTTGCGGGCTTGGTTGGCGAAGTCGACCAGCACGATCGCGTCGTTCACCACGATGCCCGTGAGACTCACCAGCCCGATGAACGTGGCCAGGCTGAACGGAAACCCAAACGCCCACATCCCCAGCACCACGCCGATAAAGCTCAGCGGCACGGCCATCATCACGATGGCGGCCTGGCGGAAGCTGTTGAACTGCGCGACCAGGATGCCGAAGATCAGCACGACGCCGATCATCATGCTGTAAGTGAGAATGCGGAAATTCTTGTCGCGTTCCTCGTTCTCGCCGGTGAACGTGGCCTGGATCCCCTCGGACGGCGTGGTGGGCGTGCCGTTGAAGGCCATCGGGTCCGACTCGCTGGCGCGGAATCCCAGCGACGGCAGAATCTCCTCCTTCAGCACCTTGAACACGTCGTCGGGCAGGGTGGGCTCGACCACGTTGCAGCGGGCCATTACGGCGCGGTTGCGTTCGTAGCGGTTGATGGCAAACAGGCCCACGTCGCGACGGATGTCGACCAACTCGCCAATGGTGGTTCGCTTGCCGTCCATTGCGGTGAGCATCAGCCCCTCGACCGCGCGCAGGTCGTGCTGGTATTCGGGGGCCAACTGCAGTCGCAGCGTCACGTCTTCGTCGTCCAGCGTCAGTTCAATCTGCGAGTCGCCGGCGACGGCAATCTGCACGGCCCGGGCGATTTGCGATTCCGTCATGCCGTACAGGCCGACGATCTCGGGCCGCGGCTCGACGATCACCTCTGGGTTGTCGTCGCGGTAGTCGGTCGAGGCGTCCACGGCGCCGCGGATCTTGGCCAGCTGCGCGGCGACTTGCTTGCCGAGCCGGCCCAGTTGATCGAGGTCCTTGCCTGTGAATCGCACCGCAACGTCGGCGCCTCCGGGGGGGCCGTCTTCAATCTCCTTGACCGTGAATTTCATCCCGGGCAGCGGGCGGATGTTGCGCCGCAGGTCGGCGATCACCTCCTGCTCGTGCACCGAACGGTCCAATGGCGAGAGCAAGTCGACGGTCACCTCGCCGAACTCGGGGCCCGTGGCGTTGTCGTCGTCGACCCGCACCGACATGCCTCCCGACGAGCCGACCGCCGTGACGTACTGTTTGACCACCCCGCGTCGTTCCCATTTGCGCAGCGGCTCGGTCACCACGTCGGCCGCGGCGAGGGTTTCCTCGATGCTGTAACCCAACGGCAGTTCGTACTTCACGATGAACTGCCCGCGGTCGCTGGGCGGAAAGAAGATGAATCCCAGGTGGCCCCACAGCGCCACGGCTCCCACCATCGCCAGGCCGCACATCAAGAGCACCGCCAGGCGATTGTCGAGCGACCATCGCAGGATGCTCGCGTAAAATCGCGTGCCGTGGCCCAAGTTGGGGCGTACGCGAATACCGGTCTGCTGGGCCGGCATGGCCGCCATCGAGCCGCTGGCCATCGCCGCGAACACGGCCGACTCGTCCGCCTCGGGCGGGCGCTGCCGATACCACCGCGCCGCAAGCGCAGGGATGATGAAGTGGTCGACCAGCACCGAGCCCAACAGGGCCACGCTGACAACCTTGGGCATCACGCCCATGAAGTCGCCCATGATGCCCGGCACGATCAGCATCGGCAGAAACGCCGCGACCGTCGTCAAGTCGGCGGTGAGCACGGGCAAGCCGACCTCTTCGATGCCGGTCTTGGCGGCGGTGATGGGATCTTCCCCCCGCTCGATGTGTCGGTGAATGTTCTCGGCCACGATAATGGCGCCGTCGACCACCATCCCCAGCACGAGGATGAAGCTGAAAACCACCATGTTCGAGATCGGAATATCGGCGAAATACAAGAACACGAGCCCGACTGCCGTACTGAACGGGATAGCGATCAGTACGAGGATGGATATCCGCAGGCCCATCGACCACGCCAGGATGACCAGCACCAGCATGGCGCCGAACACGGCGCTGGAGCCCAACACGCGGAACATCACCCAGATCTCTTCCGAGGCGTCGCGCGAGGTGGTGAATTCGATGTCAGGATACTGCGTGTAGAGATCGTCCACCAACGCCTTGACCGCCCGGGCGGCCCCCAGCGTGTTGATGTCCGATTCCTTGTAGACGATGATCGTGGCGCAGTTGCGGCCGTTGAGCTGTGAGTAGTTCTTCACCCGGCGATTCGAGTCGAGCACGTCCGCCACGTCGCGCACGCGAATCGCCTTGCCATCGACGCTGGCGACAATCGCCTCGCGAATGTCGTCGATGCCGCGAAATTTCGACTCGTTGCGAATTGTGGCGTCGTATTGTCCCGTGTCGAGGGCGCCGGCGGGGACCTTGGCGTTGAAATCCTGCAGCGCCATCCGCACCTGGGCCAACGTGAGTCCGTACTGGGACATCATGTGCGGGTTGATGTTGACGTGGATCTCCCG
>JAGQOU010000025.1 GCA_020427145.1 Planctomycetales bacterium
CCGCGGGGCGCGTCAAGGGGGCATGACAGGGGCCGCCCCGCGAACGGGACGGCCCGGGGATCGGCGCGCCGGGGGTTACTTCGGCAGAAGCACCGTGTCGATCACGTGGATCACGCCATTCGAGCACTCGATATCCGTCTTGAGCACCTTGGCGCCGTCGATCATCACGCCGTCTTTATCCACGCTGATCTTCACTTCGCCGCCGGCGGCGGTCTTCGCCGATTTGAGCTTCACCACGTCGGCTGCCAGCACTTTGCCGGGGACGACGTGATACGTGAGGATCTTCGTCAGTTGGTCCTTGCCCTCGGGGGTGAGCAACGCGGCGAGCGTTTCCTTCGGCAGCTTGCTGAAGGCTTCGTCGGTCGGGGCGAACACCGTGAACGGGCCGTCGCCCTGGAGCGTTTCCACGAGCCCGGCTGCCTTGACGGCCGCCACGAGCGTGCTGAACCCGTCGGCGGCGACCGCGGTGTCCACGATATCCTTCTTCGCCGCCGGTTGCTTCTTGGGCGTTTCGGCTGGCTTGGCGGCGTCAGCCGGCGGCAACAGCACCGTGTCGATGACGTGAATCACGCCGTTGGCGCAGTTGATGTCGGCTTTCACGACTTTCGCGCCACCCACGGTCAAACCGCCGTCGACGACCTTCAAAGGCAGAACGCCGCCGTTCACGGTTTTGGCTTTGTCGAGCTTCACCGCTTCGCTTGCAGGCACTGCGCCGGAGACGACGTGGTAGGTCAAAATCGCCGTCAGCTTGTCGCGATTTTCAGGTTTCAGCAACTCGGCGACGGTCCCCTTGGGCAGCTTTCCAAACGCTGCGTCAGTGGGAGCGAAGACAGTAAAGGGCCCCTCGCCAGAGAGGGTTTCGGCGAGCCCGGCGGCCTTCACCGCCGCAACCAGCGTCGTGAAATCCTTAGAAGCCGCTGCGGCTTCGACAATCGTCGGTTGCGTCGTCGAAACGTGCTGGTGTTTCGTGGCGTGGTGAACCTTTGCGGAGCCGGAACAGGGGGCGGCCGCACCGCTCGTGGCAAAGCTCAACAGCAAGCCGGTGGCTGCTAGTGCGCTCGTGATTGAGTGATATCGCATGTCGTATTTCCTCTTAACTTTTTCTTCAGTGGTTCGAGTGTCGTGCGGACTGGTTGAGACTGTCGCGTGTAAGGCCTTACGCGGAATGTCGTCACTGAGTAACTGGCAACGGGGTCGCAATGAAACAGAAAAACCGGGAAAAAATTGGAGATGCGATCGGTCTCATCGTGGCGGAACTGACCGAAACCGTAAGGCAGCGGCGCGCTGTAACTGCCGGTCGTTCCGCATTCCCGCTAGCACCAGCAGGTTGTCGCCGGCGAATAGGAGATGTGTTGGCAAGGGCGATCATTTAACGGTTAGCGCTCGTAGCTGCGCTGTTATGGCAGCGCTGATTTCGGCCATCGCTGACGGCTCGCGCGCCCGATCACACAAAGCCTGATCGCACAATGAAAGAACGAAGGAGCAAAGGTTCATAATGAAGGTGGTCATTCCCGGCGGCTCGGGGCAGGTGGGTGGCGTACTCGCGCGGCACTTCCTTGCGGCTGGCGACGAAGTGGTCTTGCTCAGTCGCCGGGCGGATGCTTCAGCCAGCGAGTCGTTCGGCGCCAAGGTCGTCGCCTGGGACGGCTGCCGCGAGGGGCCCTGGCAGCGCGAACTGGACGGCGCCGACGTGGTGATCAACCTGGCCGGTCGTAGCGTCGACTGCCGGTACCATGCGGCCAATCGGCGACAAATGCTGGACTCCCGCGTCGACTCGACCCGCGCCGTCGGCCGAGCGATCGCGGCCGCGAGCCGGCCGCCGCGCGTGTGGCTGCAGGCGAGCACGGCCACGATCTATCGCCACGCGTATGACCGGCCGCAAGATGAGGCCACGGGCGAATTGGGAGGCAACGAGCCCGACGCCCCGGCAAAGTGGCGCTTCAGCATCGAAGTGGCCAAGGCGTGGGAGGCCGCGGCCCGTGAGTTCGACCTGCCCGGTGTCCGACTCGTCTTGCTCCGCTCCGCCATGACAATGAGCCCCGACCGCGGTGGCATCTTTGGCGTGCTGTTGGGGCTGGTCCGCCGCGGACTGGGGGGCACGTGCGGCGACGGCCGGCAGTACGTGTCGTGGATTCACGACTGCGACTTTGTCCGCGCAATCGACTGGCTTATTGCCCGCGATGACTTCAGCGGCCCGGTCAACCTTGCGTCGCCGCACCCGTTGCCCAACGCCGAATTCATGCGCGAGCTGCGGCAAGCGTGGGAGACGCCCCTCGGCCTGCCCGCCGCGCGGTGGATGCTGGAGGCGGGCGCCGTCGTATTGCGCACCGAATCGGAACTGGTGCTCAAGAGCCGCCGCGTCGTGCCGGGGCGACTGTTGGGCGCGGGGTTTGGATTTGAGTTTCCCGAGTGGCGCACGGCGGCGATCGACCTGTGCCGGCGGTGGCGAGGGGAGGGCCGACTGGCGATGCAAGAATCCTGCGGATAACAATCCCGCAGGAATCCCCCCCGCGTCCCCTCCCTGCAAAGGCGGGGGCGCGTTGATGCCAACTCTAGCGGACCGCAGGCTCCGTGAGAAATCGCTTGCGAAACTCGTCGATCCCCAACTCTTTCAAACCGACGATGTGCAACAACTCGCCCGTGTCGGAGAAATCGAGCCGCTCGCTCGGGGCGTAGTACGCGAATGCGGCCTTCCAGGCGTCGCCGAACTGCGGGTGAGCCCGGGCGGCCTGTTCGAAGGCAGCGTCGCCGCCCTTGAGATTGAGGTACGCGTTGGCGTCGCGGATGCGGATGTAGTGCGTGGCCATCTTGGCGTACGCCAGCGCCGCCGGGGTCGTTTGGTTTTCGTTCCAGTCGCTGTGCTGCACGACATGGATCCGCGCCAACGTGTCAACCGCCGGCAACGCCCGCTGGATTCGCTCGACAACCGCCGCGGTGATGTCGGACTGGCCGCCCTCCTTGACCCACACGTCGCCGCCCGCTTCTAGAGTCTTGCTCCACCGCTTGGTTAGCTGCTCGATTGCTTTCTCGCGATCGTCGTGAGCCGCCAGCCACCCGCCCGCGTCGTTCCACGCGGCGTCCATCACGGCGTCGGAATCGCTGTTGAACGTCTCGGCGTTGAGCCCGTAGGCGCCCGACACGGGCGCCACATGCTCCGGCAACCACTGGGGACCGAACAACGCCTGCAGCAACGACCGATCCGCCGCGGCGCTGTGGCCGTCGTCCTTATCGGGGGCGTGGTCGTAGTGCAGCGAGATGAGATCCGTCTTGGGGTCAAACTGCACCGTCACGTCGGCGGGCGGATCTGTTGCGGCGCAACCCTGGATTGCCAAAAGCAATAGGGCGACAGATGCTGTGTGTTGCATGGTCAAACCTCATTCCCCACGGCACACGTCCCTTGGTCTCGTCGAGCCCTAGGCGTGTCAATATTGCCTGCCAGCGCAAAACAACCAATCGAATCGCCAGGCGCGGACGCTTACAATTGTCTTCCCCAAGTCGGATAAGATATGTGTACGACCAACCTCATTGATTTCTCGCTCAAGTCCCACACCTACCAGGAGCGACCGGCATGGGCGCAGCATTCTACGTCGTGGTGGACGCCGCCAGTCCGGGATTCGACACCACAATTGACGGAAAAGCGCTCGCGCGAAACTCGTCCCAGATCGATTCAATTGCGGCATCGCTCGGTTTCAAAGCGCTCGCCGACTATTGCAGTATGTCGCCCGAGCAGGCTCGCGATCAAATGGCGGAATTACTCGGTATTGAAGATGTACACGACCTCCCTGAGGGAAGCGAAGCAGCGCTAAGTCAAATGCCGCCCGAAGAGTGGTTTGATCCCGCACTTGGTCGCGACTATGCGATGAGGGTCGCCGAATACGTGCGTAAGAATCTCGAAGCGGTGAGAGATGCGGATGCCATCCTGAACGACTTGCATCATATGGAACAGATCATGGCAGAAGCGTCGGAGCGGGGGTTGAAATGGCATTTGCTTGTGGAATATTGAGATCGAGGGCCTGGAGACGCATCGTTGGCCGAAGCATCGTTCGCCGGGGGATCTGATTCGCAGCTTCATACTAGAATTCCGGAATTCCACTGCGCGGTTCGGAGACCGGACATTGCCAGGGAGCAAAAGCCGGCCGCAAAAGTCGACCGAAACCGCCGCCCCAATCCCCTCAAAATGCCCTCCCTCCGGCGATTTCCCGCCCTTGACCCCCGGCCCTGGTCCGGTAAATTGGTGGATTCTCAGCGGCTCGCGGTCGCTGACCAGCCGAGCCGTCGTCCGCCGGGCTGCTGCAGGGGCAATTTGCCGCCGCGGCAGGCCTGATTGCAGGACGCTCGCTCGCAGCCGATCAAACGTCCTCACGCACAGCGGTCCCAACGCAAAGACGCACCGTATGCCCACAGTCAATCAACTCGTTCGGAAGAACCGCCGGGCGAAGCGCAAGTTCAGCAAGTCGCCCGTGCTGGAAAAATGCCCGTTCAAGCGGGGCGTGTGCCTGCAGGTTCGCACGATGACCCCCAAGAAGCCGAACTCGGCTTTGCGGAAGATCACGCGGGTCCGTTTGAGCAATGGTAAGGAAGTGACCGTTTATATTCCGGGTGAAGGTCACAACC
>JAGQOU010000450.1 GCA_020427145.1 Planctomycetales bacterium
AACGACGGGCACGACGACCAAAACTTGTGATTTTCCGTCGTGTTCGTTGTGTCGTCGTGGTTCCTTCTTGACGCACTCGGCGGTTGGAAAGCAAGGGAAAAAGGCCTTGCAGTTCTCCTGAGTTTCGAACCGCCGCTGCTTGCATTGCCCCCGTGGGCGTCGTAAACTTGAGTCACCTCGGGATTTGTGGCCGCTTGCAGCCGACACTGCTAAAGAGCCGACCGCGATTGTGTGACGCCCCTGGCGTTCCCCGCTCGCAACAATTCAGACGCTTGCATGCCAAGCCGCAGTCACCGGGTGATTGCGGCTTGCGCCGTTTCTGGGGCCCCCTGCTCCGGCAAGCGCGACGGCCGCGCCGTTTTCCCCGACAGGATGTCCCCGCCCGAGAAACTCACGCCATGAGCCAACTCGAAATGACCACCCCGCCGGCCTCTTCCTCCTCGAAACCAGGCGACGCTGACGGAACGATCACCCCGCGCGATCTGAAACTCGGCACGTTGGCGGTCCACGCCGGCGAAGCACGGCAGAAGCCGGGCGATTCGATCACCGACCCCGTGTTCTGCGCGTCGACCTACACGTTCGAAAACACGCAGTCGATCATCGATTTCATCGAACAGGAACAACCGCGCGAAGAGTACGGCCGGTACGGCAACCCGGGCGAGCGGGTCGCCGAGCGGAAGCTCGCGGCGCTCGACGGGGCCGAGGACGCGGCGCTCTTCTCCAGCGGCATGGCGGCGATCGTCGGCCTGCTGATGGCCAAGCTCAACGCCGGCGACGAGGTGATCTTCTTCGACGAGTGTTACCACCGCAGTCGCGAGTTCTGTAGCAAGCACCTCTCTCGCTTCGGCGTGACCACGCGCCAGGTGAAGACGGGCGACTTCGACGCCATGGAAGCGGCGATCACGCCCGCGACCAAGATGCTCATTAGCGAGTCGCCCACCAACCCGCACCTCAGCTGCATCGATTTGGAAAAGTTTGCCGACCTCGGCCGACGCAGCGGCATCGAAACGCTCATCGACGCCACGCTCGCGACGCCGTACAACCTGCGGCCGATCGACGCGGGCGTGGACTACGTGCTGCACTCGGCCACCAAGTACCTCGGCGGGCACAACGACCTGCTCGCCGGCGTCGTGGTCGGCAGCAAGGAGGCGCTCGAACCGGTGCGCAACCTGCGCGGCATCATGGGCGCCATCAACGGACCGCAGAACGTGTACCTGCTGCTGCGGGGACTCAAAACGTTCGAGCTGCGGATGCAGCGGCACAACGAAAACGGTTTGCTCGTGGCCGAGTTTCTGGAGAACCACCCGCGCATCGAGCGCGTCTTCTACCCGGGCCTCGCTTCGCACCCGTACCACGACGTCGCCCGCCGCACGATGCGCGGCTTTGGCGGTTTGGTCACGTTCCTGGTCAAGGACGCCGACTGGCGGGCCACGGCCGACGTGATCGACGCGGTGCAAATTCCCCGCATCGCCCCCAGCCTCGGCGGCGTCGAATCGCTCATCGAGCAACCGCTGGTGATGAGCTACTACAAGCTCACCCCCGAGGAACGCCAACAGTTCGGCATCCCCGACAACATGATCCGCATGGCCTGCGGCATCGAGGACGGGGAGGACCTGGTGGCGGACCTGAGCCAGGCGTTGGACCGCTGACGCGGTGGGGACGAGGTGACTGGTGACTGGTGACTGGTGATCGGTGGAGGCGAAGTGATCGGTGATCGGTAGCTTACGGTGGGGCCTTCTCGATGCGATCGCATGAGGATTTGGACGTTTGGCGTTCCGGAATCGATTTGGTTGATCGGGTTTACGATCTCTGTAGATCCTTGCCGGTGGATGAGCGATTCGGTCTGATCAGCCAGTTGCAGCGGGCGTCTGTTTCCGTCCCTGCCAACATCGCTGAGGGCTGCGGTCGTGATTCGACGAAAGACCTGCTACGTCACCTCGCGATTGCTCAGGGTTCACTTGCCGAAGCACGAACGCTTTTGGTTATTGTGCGTCGCCGCGGTTTCGCCAAAGCAGCGGAAGTTGACGAAGTCGATACACTCGCCCAATCCGTAGCCAGAATGCTCGTCGGCCTTCAACGGGCCATGCGCCGCAAACTCGATTCCCAGTGACAACCGCCCTTCACCGATCACCGATCACCGATCACCAGTCACCAGTCACCCCCACCCGCCATGCAATTCCGCACCCGCGCAATCCACGTCGGCAACGAGCGCTGTCCCCAGACGGGCGCCGTGGTGCCGCCGATTCATTTGGCTTCGACCTACGTGCAACCCGGCGCGGGCGACTGGGGCGAGTTCGACTACTCCCGCAGCGGCAACCCCACGCGCAAGGCGTTGGAGACGACCCTGGCCGATTTGGAAGGGGGCTGCGGGGCGTTGGCGTTCGCCAGCGGAATGGCGGCCACGCATTGCGTCATCGGGAGCCTCAAGTCGGGCGACCATGTGGTCGCGGGCAGCGACATCTACGGCGGCACCTACCGGCTGCTGCATAAGGTGACCAACCGCGCCGGGATTTGCGTGACGCTTGCCGACTCGACGGACCTAGAGAAATTCGCGGCGGCGTTCACGCCGGCCACGAAGTTGGCGTGGATCGAAAGTCCCGGCAATCCGCGGATGACGATCACCGACATTGCGGCGTGCGCGGAAGTAGCCCACGCGCGCGGCGCGCTGCTGGGGGTCGATAGCACGTTCGCCTCCCCTGCCCTCACCCGCCCGTTGGAGCTGGGCGCCGACATCGTCATGCACTCGGCCACCAAATACATCGGCGGCCACAGCGATCTGCTGGGCGGCGCGCTAGTGGTGCGCGACCAGCAGCTGCGCGACGAGTTGTACTTTGTGCAAAACGCCACCGGCGCCGTGATGGGCCCGTTGGAAGCCTTTCTCTGCTCGCGGGGCCTCAAGACGCTCGAGCTGCGGGTGCGGGAACAGTGCCGCACCGCTCAGCAATTGGCCGAGTGGCTTGCGGCGCATCCGCAGGTCGAGCGGGTGCTCTACCCGGGCCTGCCGACCCATCCCGGGCACGCGATCGCCGCCAAGCAAATGGAAGGCGGCTTCGGCGCGATGATGTCGTTCGTCGTCCGCGGCGACTACAGCCAAGCCAAGCGGTTTGTCGAGTCGACCGAACTGTTTCAGCTGGCCGTGAGCCTGGGCGCGGTCGAGTCGCTCATCGAGCAGCCCGCCAGCATGTCGCACGCCAGCTATGACGCCGCCGACCGCGCCAAGCACGGCATCGTCGACGGCCTGGTCCGCATTTCCGTCGGCCTGGAAGCGATGGAAGACCTCCGCGACGATCTGGCCGCTGCGTTCGACGCGATTGGCTAACCGCGACTGAGATACGCCCGATCATCCGATCTCGCGGTCCGGCGAGATTTCCCCAGATCGGGGTACGCCTTCGCGCCTATTCGCGCGATTCGCGGCCCCTTATAAATGGAATTCGCATGCGTTTGCGCTGTTGGCAATTCCTCTGGTCATCGTTCGGTAGTGATTCATCATGCAACTCGGCTTTGTCAGCGCCATTTTTGGCGATCTTGGTTTCGAAGACGTCCTGCGACACGCCGCGGACATTGGTTACGACTGCGTCGAGGTGATGTGCTGGCCGCCCGGGGGGCCAGACCGCAAGTATGGCGGGGTGATGCACCTGGATTGCACCGACTTTCCCCAGGCGGCCGCTGACGACGCCCGGGCGTTGTGCGAGAAGTACGGCGTGGAGATCTCGGCGCTGGGTTACTACTCGATCCCGCTGTCGGCCGAGCAGGATCAGGCCGAGGCGGCGCAAGCGCACCTGCGCAAGGTGATCGACGCGGCACCGAAGCTGGGGCTCGCGAACGTCAACGCGTTCATCGGCGCCAACCACACGCTGCCGCTGGAAGCGAACCTGGAGCGGTTCGCCGCGGTGTGGCCCGACATCATTCGCCACGCCGAAGACCGCGGCGTGAAGATCGGCATCGAGAATTGCCCGATGCTATTTCCCAACACGTGGCCGTTCGGTCTGAACCTGGCCCGCACCCCGGCCATCTGGCGGCGGATGTTCGAGA
>JAGQOU010000451.1 GCA_020427145.1 Planctomycetales bacterium
GCGACGATCATCAGGTCGGCCTGACGCGGCGTGGCCCGAAACGCCCCGGCGCCGAAGCGGTCGAGATCGTAGCGGCTGGCCCCCGCGGCCATCATTTCGATCGCACAACACGCCAAGCCAAACGTCAGCGGCCACACGCTCGACTGCCGGGCCCAATTGATGGCCTGCTCGACGGTGGTCGTGATGACGTTTTCCTCGAAACGCCCTTCAATCCAAGGTTGGGACATCGCTCAATTCGTCCTGTCGTGTGTTGTTCGCGTAACTGGGCGGGAACGGCCGGCTCGGGGACCTCGCTCGTTCCTTCCAAACTGTCCTAAGCCGAGTCAGCGTAACAACTTTGCTAGCAAGCGACTAGTCGCTAGGGGTGTGCGATTGGGGTGGCCGGAGTGGTCAGGCGTCGACCGCCGTCGGCGTCGGAACAAACGAGCAACAGTCGGCCCCGTCGAGCCGGCAGGCGCTCAGCTTCATCCCCGCTCCAATCAGCTCCGAAAACACCATATTCTCCATGGCGCACACGCTCCGGTCCTGGGCGGCCAGATCCGGGTACGGGCACGCCAACGCTTGTATCACGGGTAGCTCGCCCTGCTGGGTCACTTCGCAGGGAATCTGCTTGCTGGTCAGCCACTGGGTCAGGCTGTCGAGCCGCTCGTCGGCCGTGTCGCCAGTCACTTGGTCGCGGTACTGGTCGGCCACTCGCACGGCGACCCGCTTCAGGAGCCCCTGGCGGACTTCCGGGTCACGTACGGCCCGCACCTCTTCCCACAGGGCGACGGCCAGCTCCTCGTAGTTGTTCCCAGCAGCTCGCTGACCGACGTCGGTCAAACGGTAGTAGTGAGTCGGTCGACCACGACCGGCCGCCTCGGACGATCGCTCAATCAGGCCCTGCTCCATCAGCCGCGAGAGCCGCTGCCGGACCGCGGTGGCGGTCACTCCTAGCCACTCGGCCAACGACTGCACGGTCGCCGCCCGCTCGCGGCGGAGGCGATCGACGATGTCCTGATCGGTGACTGGGTGGGAGACTGACATGTTCTGAGTCAATATCTGTGGCGACGGTGAGATGGATCTGTCATATCCGTCGTCTGGATGAATCGTATCCCATTGGCCATTTTAAACAAGTAACCGTTTCTTAAATAACTGCATTGCTTAAACAGAAATGCCGTAACTCCTTGACTGAAAAGACCTTATTCGCTAGAAACGCCCCCGGCGGATTCCCGAAAACCTCGCGGAACCTGCAACCGTGCCGCTGCATCTCGCCGGGCCTTGCGCTTGACCGACGGGGGCCGCACGGATCACGCTAGCAAGAACCGATGACGCCGAACTCTCGAAAGGTCGCGTATGTCCAATGCCCCGCAACCCGGCGCCCCTGAGCCGTCCGGCGAACAATGGGCCTCGCGCATTGGCGTGATTCTTGCCGTGGCCGGCTCGGCCGTCGGCTTGGGCAATTTTTTGCGGTTTCCCGGCAACGCCGCGCAGAATGGCGCCGGGGCGTTCATGATCCCGTATTTCGTGTCGCTGCTGGTGCTGGGGATTCCGCTCTGCTGGGCCGAGTGGACGATGGGCCGGTTTGGCGGACGCAAGGGATTCAACTCGGCGCCGGGCGTGTTCAGCGTCATTTGGCCCCACCCTGCCGCGAAATATTTCGGCGCCATTGCGCTGCTGATCCCGCTGGTGATCTACATGTATTACGTGCTCATCGAGGCATGGTGCTTGGGGTACGCGATCAACTACCTCACGGGCGACCTGCTAAAAGGCTCCGATCCCAAGGCCTACAACTCGTTCTTCGGCGACTTTGTCGGCGCCGGCAGCGACGGCGCCCTGTTGAAAGCTGGCAATCGGCAATGGTTGTGGGTGCTTGGCGGCGTGTTTGTGCTGAACTTCGTGCTGATTTATCGCGGCGTCAGCAAGGGCATCGAGGCCTTCTGCAAGGTGGCCATGCCCGTCATGGCGGTTCTGGCGCTCATCGTGCTGGTGCGCGTGCTAACGCTCGGCGAGCACGACGGACGCAGCGTGCTCGACGGCCTGGGTTACATGTGGAATCCCGACTTCGAGAAACTGAAGAATCCCCAGACGTGGCTCGCCGCGTCGGGTCAGATCTTCTTCAGCCTCTCGGTCGGCTTTGGCATTATTGTGAACTACGCCAGCTACCTAAAGGATGAAGACGACGTCGTGCTGAGCGGGCTGACCTCGAGCAGCATGAACGAGTTCTTCGAAGTTTGTTTGGGGGGATTGATCACCATTCCAGCGGCGTTCATCTTTCTCGGGGCTCTCGACCCCGGCACGCTCGACTCGTCGTTCGCGTTGGGATTCAAAGCGCTGCCCAACGTATTCGGCGGCATGTGGGGCGGACGCGTGATTGGTTTCATGTGGTTCTTCATGCTGTTCGTCGCGGCGATCACCAGCAGCGTATCGATGTTGCAGCCAGTGATTGCGTTCTTTGAAGAGGGCTTTGGGCTGAAACGGCATGCCTCGGCGGCCATTCTGGGGCTAATCTCCGCAATGGGATGCGGCTTCGTCGTGTGGTTCTCCAAAGACCTGATGGTGCTCGACACGTTCGACTTTTGGGTTGGCAGCGTGTTGATCTTCCTGTTGGCCTTGGTGCAGTCGATCCTCTACGGATGGATCTTTGGGATCAAGCGGGGCGAGGAGGAGTCGAACATCGGAGCTCATCTGCACATTCCGCGGTTCGTGCAATTGATGCTGAAATATGTCGTCCCCGTCTACCTGCTGGTGATCTTCACAGCATTCTGTTGGAACAATGTGATGAGTCACGACATCGCCAAGGGCAGCCTGGACATCGCTCTGAGCGCCGATTTGGAACCGGGAGCTCCTTCTGCCGCATTGACTGCAGCCTTGAAAAAGCAAGATTTCAAGGTTCCGGCCGAGGCCATTTTGCAACAGGCGACAAACGGCGGGCCCTGGGAGCTTGTCGCCGCCGACGGCAAGCAAGTCCTGGCCTTCGGGGAGCCGAACGACGCCGGCATTCCTATTCTGACCCACGCCGCGGGTCGGCTCGAGACGGTGTTGGAGTCGGAATCGGCTCTCTCCGCCATCATCTTCGTCGGCCTCGTGCTGGCATTTCTACTTGTTTCGATCAATATCGCCGGTCACCGCTGGGTGGCGGAAGGCAAGCTGCAGTACGGCAAATCGTCCTAGTGCATTTGACAACGCTCCGTCCTGGGTTTGGCGACGACGCGATCCCTCCGCGGTAGAATGCAGTCCAAGGAGACGACATGAATCCCTTAATCCGCGACTTGGCGTGCAACCTGCTTGCCGCACTGACGCCCCAAGGCTGGGCGATGATGCTGGTTTCGATTAGCGTCGTACTAGGCCTCGTGAGCTACTGCCTCTACCGCGTGCTAACTCTCCCGCCGGTCGACGTACAGGACATCAAAGGCCCGTTAGAGATTGACACGCGCGACACGACTGACGCCGACTGAAACGCCGCGCGTTGGTTCCCGCCTCGCCCACGGCGCTGCCGCGCTGCCCGCCTACAACCTACCCCGCCGCGATGAATTTTGAGCGCCTGATCCCCGTGTTGCAGGTGGCCATCGGTCCGGTGATTCTTATCTCCGGCGTCGGCCTGCTGCTATTGACCATGACCAACCGATTTGGCCGCGTGATCGATCGTTCGCGCGAGCTGGTCGAACTGGTACGCGCCGGCAATGGCGAGCGGCAACGCAGCGAGGCGCAGCTGAAAATCCTGTGGGACCGAGCCCGCTTGCTGCGCACCGCCATCTACCTTGCCGGGGCCTCGGCGTTATTGGCCGCGACGATGGTGGTCGCGCTCTTCGTGGGCGCCTTGCAGTCGCTGGAAGTCGCCACGTTCGTCGGCGCCCTGTTCGTGGGCTGCCTGGCGACGCTCTGCGGTTCGTTGGTGTTCTTCCTGCGCGACCTGCAGCGCTCGCTCCACGCGTTGGCCTTGGAACTTGACATCAACAACACGCCGCGGGCGTAGCAAGAACACACGGGAGGACGAGGCTCTGCCGAGCCAATCCGGCTTTCGCCTCAGGCTCCACAGAGCCTCGCCGTCCCGGGCTACTGAGAATTGACTCAGTCGCGGGGGAAGTATTGCTCGACCACAGCCGTAAAATCGGCCGGCGTCTCAATCGTGGCGATGTGCTTGCGGAACTCGCGCGCCCCCCGACGCCCCTGGGCATAGCAGCAAGCGTACTTTCGCATCAGCACGGCCGCTTTCGTTTCGCCAAACCGCTCGCACACCAGGCGGAAATGGTGCAGCAGCAGCTCGCGCTCTTCGGCGAGCGTGGGGTCCGGCGGAACCGGCTCGCCGCGCACCGCGGCGGCCGCCTGGGCGTACAGCCACGGTTTATTCAGCGCGGCCCGGGCGATCATCACTCCGTCGATATCGTAGCGACGAAAGGCGTCGACCACCTTTTGCGCCGTGTCGAGATCGCCGTTGCCGATCAGCGGAATTCTTTGCAGGTGCGGCTTGATCGCGGAAATGTGGTCCCAATCGGCCGAACCGCGAAACATGTCGGCGGCGGTGCGGCCGTGGACGGTCAGCGCCGCGGCCCCGGCGCCCTCGACCACTTGGGCCACATCAATAGCGTTGATCTTGTCGCGCGTGCAGCCCAGGCGAATCTTGGCCGTCACCGGCGTCGGGGCGCACGCGGCCACCACCCGCTCGATGATCGCCCCCATCCGCTCGGGAAAGCTCAGGAGATACGAGCCGCTGTGGGCGCGCTGCGTCACCTGTCGCACGGGGCATCCGAAGTTGATGTCGACGACGCTCA
>JAGQOU010000452.1 GCA_020427145.1 Planctomycetales bacterium
GGAGATTGCCAATATTCTGCTGGAGGGGGCCGTCGTCGCCACGACCTGCGAGCCGTGCCCCATGTGCATGGCGGCCCTGCATTGGGCTCGCGTCGACACCGTGTACTACGGCGCCACGATCGCCGACGCCGCGTCGGCCGGGTTCAACGAACTGCACCTCCCGGCGGCCGAGTTGCTGAGCCGCGGCGGCAGCAGCTTGAAACTGATCGGCGAAACGCTGCGTGAGGACTGCCAGCAGCTGTTTGCCGACTGGCTCGCCAACCCGACGCGAATCGTTTACTAGCCCAGCTCGCCGCCCCCCCCGGACCACTGACATCTGCCCATCCGCCCCGCCCATGATTACCAAACTCGCACTCGCACAGGACTGGCTGCCGCGGTACACCGGCATGCCGTTGGAGGACTTTGGCGAGTTCATCCTGCTGACCAACTTTCGGACGTACGTCGACCGCTTCGCCGAGAAATTCGACTGCCGGATCTACGGCGCCGACCGCCCCATGCAAGCGGCCAGCAACGACGAAGGGCTGACGATCATCAACTTCGGCATCGGCTCGCCCAACGCGGCGACCATCATGGACTTGCTCATCGCCCGGCACCCCAAGGCGGCGCTGTTTCTGGGCAAGTGCGGCGGCATCCATCATTCGACCGAGATCGGGCACTTCATCCTCCCCATCGGCGCCATCCGTGGCGAAGGCACCAGCGACGACTATCTGCCGCCGCTGGTGCCGGCGCTGCCGTCGTTCAAGCTGCACAAATTCGTCTCGCAGAAACTCGTCGATCGGCACTTGGACTACCGCAGCGGCGTCGTCTACACGACCAACCGTCGCGTCTGGGAACACGACGACACGTTCCGCAAGCAGTTGTCCGACTACACGCCGATCGCCATCGACATGGAAACGGCCACTATCTTCGTCGTCGGCCACTGCAACCAGATCGCCCGCGGGGCGCTGCTGCTGGTGTCCGACCTGCCGATGACACCCGAGGGGGTGAAGACCCAGGCGAGCGACGCCCGCGTCACGCGCGACTGGTCGAGCGTGCATCTGGAGATCGGCATCGAATCGCTCAGCGAGATCGAAGAAAAGGGCGAGCAGATCAAGCACTTTCAGTATTGAAGTGCGTTTCTGCGATAACCGCCGTTTCGCAATCCCTACGCGACAACTCCTCGCGCCGCGTCCTCTCTCGGACGCGAAGCAGCCCCCGGCGCAAGCCGGGGGTTTTGCACCGCACGCGACGCGGCCACCTGCCGCAACCCATTGCCAACCCGCAGCTTGCGCTGCGGGCTGCTCGTTTTCGCAAGGCCGGGAGAATAGTGAACCACTTTGGCGCATTGGTTCTTTAACACTACATTTTACGGGTTTTATTTGCCTTTCTCTGCGCGACGGTGCTATCATCGCGGCGAATTCAGACGACGCCTTCGCCGCGTTTCGCCAGAGTTGCCATGCCACTCCCTCTCGCACAAGAGTCGCGCTCGCGCGGTTTCACGCTCGTGGAACTGCTGGTCGTCGTGGCCATCATCGGCGTTTTGGTCGCGCTGTTGCTGCCGGCGATTCAGTCGGCGCGGGAGGCGGCGCGGCGCAGCCAGTGCCAAAACAACCTCAAGAATCTCACCCTCGCGGCGCTGAACTTCGAGTCGGCGCGGCGGTACTTCGCACCCGCGGCGCAGCATCGCAACGGCGACCCAGCCGGCGGAGCCAAGCCTCCGCTGGCCACCCACAACGGCATCTCGCTGCTGCTCCCCTACTTCGAGCAAGGCAATCGGTTTGTCTTGATCGACTTTGATTGGGATTGGGACGATACGAAACACTCGGACAACGAAGAGCACGCCAAGCAAGATCTCGGCGGCATTCTCATTTGCCCATCGACGGCTGTGATGAACGCAGAGCGGCATGGCACGGACTACATCGCCGCGAATCGCGTTGACCCGCTGGGGAATAAGAGCTTGGAACAGTTGATCAAGCGCAAGCTCGTTGATGGCAAGGGCGGGCTCCCCGAGAACGACCGGGCTTGGGACGGATTGCTGCAGTACGATTTCTTGAGCCTCAAGAAGCCCGCCGACACTGATCGCCGCCGCACCCGCGCCGCCGAGGCGACCGATGGCTTGTCCAGCACCTGGATGTATTTCGAGTCGGCCGGCAAGCCATTCATGTTCGGCTGGTACAAGCGGAGCAAGGACCCGCGCGAAGTGTTCTGGAGCGGCGAGGAAGAACGCAGCGTCAACAGCCGCTTTCGCTGGGCGAGCCCGCTCACCTGGATGACGATCAACGACTACTGCGGCGAGTCGCAGATGATCAACTGCAACAACGTCAACCGGCCGTATGGCTTTCATCCCGAGGGGATCAACATCTCGTCCGCCGACGGCAGCGTCGGGTTCTACGATCAGGCGATGGATCCCAACGCGTTCGTCGCCAGGGTGACGATGGCTGGCAGCGAAGTCGCGCACTAGTCGAACAGTGGAAGCATCGACCTCGTCGCGCAGCGCGAACGACGCCAACGCGTCGAATCGGCCCTTAGCCCGCGGCGCAAGCCGGGGGTTCCAAGTGGCGCGGGCCGCGACAGGACGCCGGGCGTCTGCCGGCGCGACTCACAGCTTGCGCAGCTCGATATTGACGATTTGCGTTGAGCGGAGTTTGCGGGGTCCGCCGCCGCTGGTCGACTTCTGAGGGCCAATCCGCTACACTCCGCGGTTTCGCATTCCGCCCCCTCGCCGCGAGTGTTCCGCCCGCCATGAGCGTCGTTTCGCTGATCGATCACGCCGTCCTCCAACCAACCCAAACCGACGCCGATTTGCGGGCCGCTTGCGAAATGTGCATTCGCGTCGGCGCCGCCAGCGTGTGCGTCAAGCCGTCGATGACGCCGCTGACCGCGGAGTTGCTCGCCGGCTCGCCCGTGCTGGTCTGCACGGTGATTGGCTTTCCCCATGGCGGCACCTCGACCGGCGCCAAGGTGCGCGAGACGGAGATCGCCGTCGCTGAGGGCGCCCGCGAGGTCGACATGGTGGTGAACATCGGCCGCGTGCTGGCCGAGGACTGGCAGTTCGTCGAAGACGACATTCGGGCGGTCGTCGAGGCGGCCCGCGCGGGCGGGGCGATCACCAAAGTGATTTTCGAGACCGGTCTGCTGCCCACCGACGAGTTGAAGATCGAGCTGTGCAAATGCAGCGAGCGGGCCGGCGCCGCGTTTGTGAAGACCTCGACCGGCTTCGGCATGATCAAGGGCGACGGCGGCGCCATGTACTCCACGGGCGCCACCGACCACGACGTGTCGCTGATGCGGGCGAACGTGTCGGAGAAAGTCGGCGTGAAGGCCTCGGGCGGGATCCGCTCGCTGGCCGACGCCCAGCGTTTCGTTGAACTGGGCGCCACGCGCTTGGGCGCCAGTTCGACGGAAGCGATCGCCGCAGAAGAGGCCGGCGCCGCCCCGACCGCGGCCCCGGGCGGATCCTATTAAACATTTCCAACCTCAACCGCCCAGGACGCGAAGCATACACCAGACAGGATGACAGGATTTTCAAGATTGACAGGATCGGGAACTGAGCCGAACCAGCCAGTTATCCTTGGCAACCATCCTGTCCATCCTGCAAATCTTGACATCCTGTCTGGCTTGGCTCGGCGTCCTTGGCAGATCAACAATCAGTGATTCGATACCACAGATGCTAGAACTCTACGACCAAATCGAAGCCGCCGCCGCCGCGATCCGGGCGCAGTGGGACCACAAACCGCTCGCCGGGATCATCCTCGGCACGGGGCTGGGCAATCTCGCCAGCGAGATCGAGAACCCCGTCGCGATCGAGTACCCCGACATCCCGCACTTCCCCCGTTCCACGGCCACCAGTCACCGCGGCCGGCTGGTGTGCGGCACGCTGGCCGGGCAGCCGATCGTGGCGATGGAAGGCCGCTTCCATCAGTACGAGGGGTATCCGCTCAAGCAGATCACGCTGCCGGTGCGGGTGTTCAAGGCGTTGGGCGCCGAGTTGCTGATCGTGTCGCAAGCGGTGGGCGGCATGAACCCGCTGTACGCCGCCGGCGACGTGATGATCATCGACGACCAAATCAACCTGATGGGCGACAACCCGCTGGTGGGCGTCAACGACGACCGGCTCGGTCCGCGGTTTCCCGACATGTGCGCACCCTACACCCCCGAGCTCATCGAGGCGGGGCTGGCGATCGCCCGCCGCGAGGACTTCGTCGCCCACCGCGGCGTGACCGTCGCCGTGACGGGGCCGAACCTCGAAACGCGCGCCGAGTACCGTTTCCTGCGCGGCATTGGCGCCGATGTCGTCGGCATGTCGACCGTGCCCGAGGTGATCGT
>JAGQOU010000453.1 GCA_020427145.1 Planctomycetales bacterium
GAATGGGGAATGGGGAATGGGGACGGTCGGCAGTGGTATCGCGCAGCGCGGACGGCCCATTGAGCCGCCGGTCAACGACCGGCCGGCCGCACCGCGTTCCACGCAGCGAGGGCGAACATCACGCATTCGCGCGGAAGATTACGCCCCACGGGTCGGCGCCGCAAGGCGAGCAAACCTTCAGTTTACTCTAGGAAACCGGGGAAAGGTAGGCGGCCGGGGCTGCGGGCTGCTAGCGGCCATGCAGAACTCGGCCTCTCGGGCGACGCCAGCGTGCGACCACTGGTGTGGCGAACCTCCGGCGAAGCTGCGTAGAATAATCCGAATGGATACCGCACACACAGCCAGCGACGCCTTTCATCGGCTGATCGACCCTGTGTTCGACCTGCTCAGCCAGGAGCAAGCCGGCCAAATTGCTGGTTTTCATGCCGAAGCCGAACTGCAAGACAAGATCCAGCAGCTCGCCGAGAAGGCCAACGAAGGCGAACTGACGCCTGACGAACAGGCCGAGTACGAGGGGTACGCCCACGCCAATCGCTTCCTGGCAATTCTGCAGGCTGGCCTCCGCCGGCGCACCGCTGGCGATCCCCCGGTCGGATGAACGAAGCGGTCCGCGAGCACGTCCGACAGCGAGCGGGATTGCGCTGCGAGTATTGCCAACTCGCCGAGGAATACTCGCCGGTGGCGCGACTGCAAATCGAGCACATCCGCCCGCGAAAGCATGGCGGCGATGATTCGCTTGAGAACCTTGCGTTGGCCTGCATCGATTGCAATCTACGCAAGGGTCCCAATCTCAGCGGCATCGATCCGAACGCCGGGAGCGTTGTGGAACTCTTCAACCCGCGGCAACAGGTCTGGTCCGATCACTTCGCGTGGGATGGCCCCCAAGTGTTGGGCGTCACTGCCGTGGGCCGAGCAACAATTGCCGTTCTGGGCCTGAATTCTCTCGACCGGGTTCAACTACGCTTGGCCTTGGCAGAAACGCCGCGGAAGCCTCGCTGAACGTCGCGAGCGCTCTCACCTCACACTCTCGCCGCGTCCGAGCAACCCAGGCAAAATCGCTGAGAGACGTGTGGCAGCGGAGCCAAGCCAGCCGATGAGGAATCGACGCAGCCAAGTCTTCCGCGCCCAGGGAGCGAACTCCTCAATGGCTCACGCAAACTTCGCCCCCGTGATCTTTTCGCACGCTTCGACGTACTTCGCCCGGGTGCCGGCGACGATGTCGGCGGGTAGCTCTGGCGGGGGGCTGTTCTTGTCCCAGCCGCACGTGCTGAGCCAGTCGCGGACGAACTGCTTGTCGAACGACGGTTGGCCGCGGCCCGGTTGGTAGGCGTCGGCGGGCCAGAATCGCGAGCTGTCGGGGGTCATCGCTTCGTCGATGAGAATCAGCCGCGCGAGGTCAACGGGATCGCCGCTAGCACGAGTCGCGGCGTCCTCGCCCGCGGCGCCCGGCAGCAGTCCGAACTCAAACTTCGTATCCGCTAGCAGGATGCCGACGCTCTCGGCGTGCGCGGCGCCCCGGCGGTAAATGTCCACCGCGCGGGTCCGCAATTCCTCGGCCAGCGGGCCGCCGACGATCTCGCACATGCGATCGAAGGTGATATTCTCGTCGTGCTCGCCCTGCTCGGCCTTGGTGGCGGGGGTGAAGATCGGCTCCGGCAGGCGATCGCTCTCAACGAGGCCCGGCGGCAGCTTCACGCCGCACACCTCGCCGCTGGTCTGGTATTCCTTCCAACCGCTGCCGGCCAGGTACCCGCGCACGACGCACTCGATCGGCACGACGGCGGCCTTCTTGACCAGCACGCTGCGTCCCGCGAGCGGCCCGCGGTCCACGTCCGGCCCCAGCGGCATGCGGGCCACGTCGCTCTCCAGCAGGTGGTTTGCCACGCCCAAGTGTCCGAACCACCAGTTGCTGACCGTGGTCAGCACGCGGCCCTTGTCGGGGATGGGGGTCGGCAGAATCCAGTCGAACGCGCTGATCCGGTCGGTGCTGACCAGCAGCAGCGTCTCGCCCAGGTCGTACACGTCACGCACTTTGCCGCGGCGGCACGGCCATGACGCCAAATGAGTCTCGGTGACAGGCATGGGACGGAAATTCAGCAGGAGGCGGTGGGCGGACGGCGATCACAGGGGCGGCGCGGCGCGCAGTGGGATGCATAAAACCGCGACCGGCGATCGCGCGGCATCTGTCCGAATCGCACCCCCCTGGCGACTGCTGCCGGCCCGCAATATACCCCAATCCTGCCCCCTCAGCAGGCCCCGCGGCCAAGCGCCGGCCCGTGCTGCGAGACTCGCGCGCTTGTGACGGTCCTCCACGGGCAGTAGAATTGCGGATCTGGGGCATGAGAAACACGAGTCGGCGGCGCATCGGGGATGCTTGCGCGGCCTGCCCTCCTTTGCGCGTGGACGAGGCGCCCCATGGGTCAATTGCGATTTCGCCTGCACGACCGGAATCGCATCGCGCCGGAAGCCCTCTCACGCATCTTCGTCGCGGGAGGGGACGACATCCCCTGGGCCACCCGCGCGTGGTACGACGCCGACACCCTGGTCGTCGAACGCCAGGTCGACGAGTCGGGCTATGTGCACGTCCCGTGGGAAGTGTCCGGCGCCGGGCGCCGGCTGCTGTGTACCAGCACCCTCATGGAACGCGACGAGCCGTACCTGCTCGACGTGGAGCTCGCCCGCGGGCTGATCCACCGCCTGCGCAGCCGGCTGTTTATTTGGGAATTCATGGGGCTGGTCACCCCTCCCGCGCTGCGCGAGCGGCTGCGAGACGCGGTGCACAGCTTCGCCACCGCGGCCACCAGTCAAGACAACCCGGCCGTCGCTGCCAAGGCGGCCAACGAGGCGATCGCCACGGCGCTGGCGTTGTCGGTCGACCTGGTGCGCAGCTACGCCGAACAGACGCTTGCGGCGCGACAGCGGCAAACCCCCGCCGCCACGCTGCTGGGCGTCACGCTGGGAACGACCACGCCGACCGTGAAGACGCGCCGACAAGTGGTCGACGCCTGCACGATCGCGCAGCTTCCCATGGCGTGGCGCGCCATCGACGCGGTCGAAGGCCGCCGCGATTGGAAAGCGACCGACGAGCAACTCGCCTGGTGCCAGTCGGCGGGCCTGAAAATCGCCGGCGGGCCGCTGCTGCGGATGGACGAACGCGGCGTGCCCGACTCGCTGGTGTTGTTCGAAGAGAACAACGACAAACTCCAAGAGGTGATGCTCGACCATGTGCGAGCGGTCACCTCGCGCTACGCCGGTCGCGTGCATCTTTGGCACGTCGCCTCGCGCGTCAACAGCGGACAGCTGCTCTCGCTCGACGAGGAACGCAAACTCAACCTGGTCGCCCAGGCGCTGCACATCGTTCGGCAGATCGATCCCCGCACGCCGCTGGTCGTGTCGTTCGATCAACCGTGGGGCGAGTACCTGGCCGGCGGCGAAGAGGATCTCGCCCCCTGGCATTACGCCGACGCACTGGTGCGAGCCGACCTGGGGATCTCGGGGATCGGGCTGGAGATTAACGCCGGCTACTGGCCCGGCGGCTGCACGCATCGCCCCGCCTTTGAGTACGGCCGGCTGATCGACCAGTGGAGCCTGCTGGGATTGCCGCTGATGGTCACGCTCGCCGCCCCCAGCGCCGGCGGGCCCGACAAACTCGCCTCGCCCAAGGTCAAGGCCGAACCCCTGGGGCTCACCGAAGGCCCCGGAGGCAACGCCCCCGACCCGCAAGTCGCGTGGGCCTCGGCCGTGCTGCCGCTGCTGCTGGCGCGCAACAGCGTGCAGGTGGTCATGTGGAACCAACTGACCGACGCCGAGCCGCACGAATTCGCCAACGCCGGGGTAATCGACGCGGCCGGCAACGAGAAGCCAACCCTGGGGCTGCTCCGCGATCTGCGCAAGACGTGCATCGCGTAAGGCGAATGTCGATGCGTGCCACTGGCGTGTCGCCCATTGGTTTCTACACATCCTTGCCGGGCGCCATGCCCACACCTGTCCTCAGGGGTGGGCATGCTTGACGGCGGTGCCGCATTCATGGCCACGGCGGAAGACCTTCGTGACCATGGCACCCGACGCGCGGCGCCGTTCAATTTCGGGTCAGTCGTGTTTGTGCGACTGCTCGTGGTCGATGACCGTGATGGGCTCACCCGCAACGCCGGCGTAGAACACAATGATCTCGGCAGGTTCGGACCCGTTATTGACGCCGTAGTGGGGCTCGTTGACGAGTTCGATGAGGGAATCCCCAGCGTGCAAGTCCAGGGTTTTCCCGTCTTCGCTGATCACCTTCAATTTTCCGCTGAGGAGCACCCCGGCGTTGATCACGGTGTGGTGATGAGTCTCCAGCCGAGTCCCGGGCGGGATGAGAATACGAAGAACCGTGACCTCGGGCTGTCCGGCGGGGTACTCGGGCAGCGTCGCCCCATCCCAGCTGCACGTCTCCTTGATCAGGACGGTGACCTGGGGCGACGAGACGTCCGTCTCCGCTGCGACCGGCGCCGGCCGGCAACCAAGCGGGGCAACCAGCAAGGCGATGCCGGCCAGGATGACACCGATCGCGGGTCGATTCATGATGGTACGCCTTTGGTCGCCACGAAGACCGCGGCCTCGGCGGCATTGGCGAACGTGATGCCGATCAGCGGCCGGTTATGACGCAGCCGTGCCGCCGTCGAACTGCGCGGGTGGCTGTTTTCTACAACGCTCTTGTTGTGCGACGTTCCCGTCGAAGTCATGCTTCGGAGATTGCTCTGCGCTTGTTCAGCAGCAACCAGCCAACGGCAAGCACTCCCGCAACGCCAACAAAGGTGATAAGAAACACCGCCCCGATGTCGAAAAAGACGTCCGCCTCGTGCCGAGGAATGTCGGGATACTTGATACGACGGTAGACCTCGGAGCCAATGACCGCACCAACCAGTGCAATCACAAACAGCACAGCAACGACAGCTAGGTTTTTGATGAACTTCATGCGTACCGTGCCGCGTGACGCCATAGTTCAGTTGCCCGCTGAAAACGAACGGGTCGAATGCCATTTTACCATGACCGAAGTGAGCGAGCCAAACGCGACAAGAAGCCTCGCGTCAACTGCAGCGACTGGTTAGGTGGCCGCTACAGGATATGAATGTCGTCGAGATAGACCAAGTACTCGGCAGGACCCTTGCGGAAATCGAGTTGAACCGTGAAGTCGGATCGTTTGCCGTCCAATGGAAGATCGTGATCTACGGCGAATCCCGATCCGTCGTTGTACTCGTATGCTTCAATACGAAGGTCCTTAACACACGTTGGATCAGTGATCCTCGGCTGTTGCCCGTCGCCAAAATGATCGAAGGTCAGTTCGTCGAGAAAGGCCTGAGACCAAGGAACCTTTCGGTTGGGTTCCAACTCAGCAAGCGCCGCCTCGAAACAGTCTGAAGCGGCGAGCGCGACCCACGCCTTAGCGAACGCAAGGATTTGCGATTTGCCCGCGTCGCGGTCCGGACGCTTCATTGCTTGAGGCACCTAACGTAAGAGTCTCCGTTACCGTCCGCCCGCGGATAGCAGGCTCCAAACCGACCACGCCATTCTTCTACTCGCGGGCGTCGCCGGTCAACTGCAGCCGGTGGTTAGGGGGCATCTGTCGCCTTGCCAGTGGTAGAGAGTGTCAGATTCAGTCCGACACCCAGGCTTGCCAGAGCGTTCAAGACGTTGACAGGCATATCAAGACACTCACTTGAGGCCACAAAGAAATTCAACTCACTTTTCCAGCCGCGTTGGTGCAGACCCTGCAATTCGTGGCCTTTTGTCCTGAGGCGCGCCATCCAGGCGGTGAGTTGCTCGTCGAGCGACAATTTACGTTCTTCGTCCGATGAAAACAGCTTCCAGCCACCCCATTCGTGGATGCTGCCAAACGTGCGTATGCTTCCGTCACGCCGGATGAACTGTTTCTGTTCTCCGCGCCGCCACGATTGATTTGGCGACCAACCGAGAGCGGAAGTCACCTTTTCGGGTTCCAAGTCATCGCCGATGACAATAAGCGTGATTGAACAGCAGTGTCTTTCTGACATGGCAGGCATCGAGCGATTCTGCCCTCCGGCGGCCAAGGTAACCCGGCGGCGGCCAAGAACCTCTGCTATTCGACGACGCCCGATCCGCCGCTCGAGTTGACCGCCATGTTCGACGATTCTACCACAGTTGCCACTAACTGCGTCGCGGGACACCGTGCTCCGCTGTCGTTGCCATCCATGGAATTCGGACAAGTTTTGCGCGGTCGTGATCTCCCGGCAAGTCCAATGCAGTCACGATACAGGCGCCTGTATTGACTGCGTGTTCCATGACTGCGAGTAGTCGATTCATTTCAGATGTCAGCCATTCGTCTTGATTTGCTGAATAGTCACTGACATCGCTCCAAGCCGTTTTTAGGCTCCCGGTGAGTTGAGCCACCGCGGTTGGCAAGTGAACCATCGGCGGACGAAGCGGATGCCAAAAGTCTTTGTTCAAGCAATCACCGCCATCAACAACCGAATTAAGAATCTTGCCAAGAGGCTGCACTTGAATCCAATAGCTCAAGAGATGCGATACGCCCTTGATTAATGTGGGCGTCAGTACAAACGCCGCGTTGGACCGGATCGCTTCGATCTGATCTTCGGGAACGGCGGCAACGAGTGTCAGGTACGCCAATGCCACTCCTCATTCGGCGAACAATAGATCGACGGAAACAACGCTGCCTAAACCAACAACCAACCCGCTGGATTGTCGTCTTAACTTGCGTCGGCGGCAAGATTTGGGACTCGCAGTAGTCGACGTCGCCGATTTGTGCAGAATCTAGAAGCACAGGGGGAGCAAGAACGCCTCCTGCACCGGGCGCCGGCGGGAAATGCCGAGGGGCTGGGAGAATTTCGTCGGCCGAGTCCGCCGAGGATGAACGCTGCGGGCGAGCGACACGCAACGAACAGGAACGCGAATCATGGGCAAGACCTACCCCGCCATCGACGACAAGGTGACTGGCTTCATCGCGAAGCAGAAGATGTTTTTCGTGGCCACCGCGCCGCTCGCCGGCGACGGGCATATCAACCTGTCGCCCCGCGGGCTCGACTCGCTGCGGATTCTGGACGAGCAGACTGTGGCCTGGCTCGACCTGACCGGCAGCGGGGCCGAGACGATTGCTCACCTGCGCGAGAACGGGCGCATCGTGCTAATGTTCTGCGCGTTCGAGGGGCCGCCCAACATCCTGCGGCTGCACGGCCGCGGCGAGGTCGTGCTGGCGGACGACCCCGAGTTTGCTGCGCTCGCCGAACAGTTCCCGCCGTTGCCGGGCGCCCGGGCGATCATTCGCGTGCATTGCGAGCGCATCAGCGACTCGTGCGGCTTCGGCGTGCCGCGGTACGAGTTCCAGGACGACCGCCCGCAATTGATCGACTACTCGAACAAAGAGGGCCCCGACGGGCTGGCCGAGTATCGCCGCAAGAATAATCAGTACAGCATCGACGGCCTACCGGCGCTGGACGTTTAGCGCAATCGCGCGCGGCCGAGGGTGCGTTGCACTGGCGAACTGCCGTACACGGCATGACGAGGCTCGGCGGAGCCTCGCCCTCCCGGTGGATCGCAACTGTTAGGCCCGCACGCCGACGTTGGCGTCGCTCAGGCAGCGCTGGTCGCGACCCAGTACGGCGTCTTCGCGCGAGCCGTAGTTCGGCAATGCGCCGTCCAGGCGGCACATGTGAATCGCCTCGGCGCATTGGTCCTTCAGCTGACACAGCCGCAGCATGCCGTGGCGCTGCAGCACGCGTTTCTGCAACATGACCAGCTGGCCGATCAAGCGGCTGGGGATGAAGTCGACTTCGTCCATCTCCAGCACCATGCGGTAGACGAAGTGCTTGTCAGCCACCGAGAGCAGCTTCTCGGCGACGTCGCCGGGGTCCTGGCTGCCCGGGTGCAGTTTCACAAAGAGCCAATCTGGCCCGCGGTCGACGTCAACCGCCCAATCATCAGAGAGTGTCGCGAGTGCGTCGACCATGACAGGTTTCTCCATAACGCAAGGCCAGGGCGTGGAACGCGATGCGAACCCAAGGGTGCGCGCCTGGCAGATCGCAGGGATTTTTCCGTTCCGGCAAGAAAAGTCCGACTGCATTCAATCTAACGCCGCTGCCTGCGTTTCGCCAAGTGTGCTTTTTCCGCCCGGCAAACAAGTTGCGCGAAATTGTTGGGAACCGCACGCAGGGTTGCTAGCACCGACCGGCGGACCTGTCGGAGGAGGGAGCAGTTGGGCGACGCTCGCAGTTGTCGTCGGCCATGCATGGTGCGCTGCGCTCGGCTGCGCGCGCCCATGCGCGACCAAGCGCTTCGCTGTGCGAGGCGCGGCACGCAAAAAAACCCGGGGCTCGCGCCCCGGGCTGTGGCTGTGGGTGATGTCGGTGGGAGAGTGCGGTTGTTTGCACACTGCCGTTGCCGGCGCTGTCCGCGCTGGCCGCGACTCGGCGCCAGGCAACCGTCGGCAACTACCCCTGCAACATCGCCGCGATCGTGCTCCGCGCGACTTGCAGCGCCTCGGGCAGTTTGGCCGGCTCTTTGCCGCCGGCTTGGGCGAGGTCGGGCCGGCCGCCGCCGCCGCCGCCCACCGCCTTGGCCACCGGGCCGATCCACTTGCCGGCGCTCACGCCACGCTGTTGCAGGTCTTTGGAGATTCCCGCGACCAGCGTCACCTTGTCGTCCCCCTGCCGCGTGGCCAGCAGCACGGCCGCGGGCGAGGCCTTCTGCCGCACCTGGTCGATGAGCTGCCGCATGAGATTCGGATCGACGCCGGGGAGTTCCGTGCAGATGACCGTCACATCGGCGATCTTCTCGCCCTTTTCGATCAGGGCGTCGCCGGTGAGCGGCCCCGCGGCGGCCCGCTCGGCGAGTTGCTGCTCAAGCTGCCCGACTTCGGCCGCCAGCGCGGCGACGCGCTCGGGCACGGCCAGCGGGGCCAGCGACAACAACCGTCCCGTTTCGGCGAGGGCGGCTTTCTTTGCCGCATAGTCCAGCGCGCCGCTGGCCGGCTTCGACTTGACCGCGGCCGGCGCTGCAGCGTCCCCGCCAGCGCCGGCGAGTTGCTT
>JAGQOU010000454.1 GCA_020427145.1 Planctomycetales bacterium
GTGCAGCAGGCGCTGCTCAAGATGCTTGAAGGCACCACGGCCAACGTGCCCCCGCAGGGCGGCCGCAAGCACCCCGAGCAGCAATACATACAGATCGACACCACGAACATTCTGTTCATCTGCGGCGGCACGTTCGACGGCATCCAGGACATCATCAAGAAGCGGCTCGGCAAACGCTCGATTGGTTTCGGCCAGTTGGGCGAGAGCGCGTCGGACATGTCGCTGGGCGATACGCTCTCTCAGGTCACGTCCGACGACCTCTGCGAGTATGGCTTGATCCCCGAGTTGGTCGGCCGGCTGCCCGTGCATACCGCGCTGCGACCGCTGGAGGCCGACACGCTGGTCCGCGTGCTGCAGGAGCCGAAGAACGCCCTGGTGAAGCAGTACCAGCACCTGTTCGCCATGGAAGAGGCCGACCTGAAGTTCACCGACTCGGCCCTGGAAGCGATCGCTCGCCGGGCTGCCGAGCGTGAAACGGGCGCCCGCGGCCTGCGGTCGATCATCGAGAACGTGATGCTCGACATCATGTTCGATCTGCCCGAGCAACCGCGCGGCAACCGCTACGTGATCACCGACGACATCGTCGAGGGCCGCGAGAAACTGTTTAACTCCGACCCGCCGGCCACCAAGAGCGCTTAATCCGCCGCAACTATGCGGCCTGCAATCACGCATTGAGCCCGGTCGGGAAACGTTCCCGACCGGGCTCTTACTGTTATCAATGCAATTGGCTGCCGCAAGAGCTAGCCGACGAAGCGCCGTCGAATGACGAATCCTGCGAGTCCTGTCGCGGCCAGCAGCAAGCTTCCCGGTTCGGGGACGCGGACCAGGAAACCGCGGATTTCCCCACCGCCGAAAACCGTCGTGTGGATATTCAGGTACGACTGCCCGCCATTAATCGCAGCAAGTAGCGCGGCCTCGGCGGAAGCGATCGTGCCGCCGTTGGCGGTAACGAACGAGGGGTTATACGACGAGGACGCGGTCAGATCGAGGACGTTAGAGTACGATCCGCTCGTGACGCCCGTCGGAAATCCGGCAAACAACGGCGTGGTCGTCATCACGCCGGCTGTACCAGCGCCAGGTACGGCGGTCGGTCCGTGGAGGTGAGCCGCCGTGGTCGTGCCCAAGAGACCAGTGAAGTCGAAGTCTAAACTGAGGGTGTGGGCCGCGTCGTCGTAGGCAAACGTGCCGAAGCCCGTGCCGGGCGAGGCGTTGGGCGGCGATTCCGTCAGGCCGTCGAGGTTCGCTTCGTAATGCGTCACGACGGCGCGGGCCGACGTGGCTGCAGCTATGGCGAACGCGGCGACCGCAGTGGCAAGAAACTTCCGATTCATAAGACGCTCCTCCGGAATAGGACGCGACCTGCGCTGCATGCGGAACGACGGTCTCGCGCGGAGCAAGAAGAATCCGTCGAACCAACCGGCGGCGTCGGCTGCGCGTCGCAGTGAAACATGAGTTTGACCAAAGTTATGCGCCCATTGATCAACGCTATGCCGATCACGGCACAGGCCAGGGCCGCGGATTGAGGCTCGGGAACGAAGCTTGCGGCGTCCACCGGGATTGCAGCGAGCTATCCCAACTGGCGTCGCCAGATCAACAAGTCAATTCACCAGGCATCTTCGCTGTCGTCGGCGTCTTCCTCGGCGGTGATTCCAAAGGATCCGCCCGAGATAGAAAGGTCGCCGCCGTCGACCACGCCGTCGTAACTGAAGTCGGCTTTGGCGTCGCCACGCCGGCAGAATATGTTGCTGCGACCGTCGTCGGCGCATGGATGTGCGCCGCAGTGGCACTTCCTACAAGCCCCGAAAATTCGACGTCGATCGTCACTAAGTTCAGATCAAAGTCAATGATTACGACCGCGCTCCGTACGCCAGGCGAGTCGTTCGCGGTCGCCGCGCCCGAAAGTGTGGCGACGAACGTCGCTTCGCGGGCGGCCACCCGCGAACCGCAGAGAATTGCCAGAACGGCAGCCATTACGGCGTGCCGTCGGAAACGACCCCGTCCGATCGTCATCGTTCCCCCCTCGGCAGATGGTCAGTCAATCGATGTGGCCGCGAGCGAGCTGATTCACGGTACACGTACCAATGCCGCCAGTCGATAATGCGATTGAGAAGAAGATCGATTTTGTGTCGAAATACTTCCTGCTTGCTTGTCGTTCGGTCACGCGATTTTGACCGATCAAGTGGCCTAAATCCCGCACGCAAGACGATTTAGGTTGCGGTCGCGTAAGCATCCTTTGTGGAGAGTACGAGCAGACCGAGCGGCCGGATGCGACTTTACCGGAAGTAATCGAGTTCTCTGGTCGGCCGAGAAACGGGGAAAACCGTCGGTCCAGCGAGCTATTGCTTAGCGGTGCAGCCGTCGCAGCACGTCCAATCCCCGCTCCAGGGTTTCCGCGCTAGCCGCATAGCTGATGCGGAAGTGCGTGTCACGGTGGCTGAAGATGCTGCCAGGGATGATCAGTAGTTCATTCTCGATGGCCCGGGCGACGAACTCGCTGCCGGAGCCGCAGCCGTGCGGCACTTTCGGAAAGACGTAAAACGCACCGCCGGTGGGGGCCACCTCGTAGCCAGCGTCGCGCAATCCGGCGACGATCAGATCGCGTCGCTCGGCGTAAGTCGCGGCTTGCTGGCTCATGTCCACGTCCAGCGCCGCCACCGCGCCCCACTGCAGCGGATGCGGCGCGCAGACGAACGT
>JAGQOU010000455.1 GCA_020427145.1 Planctomycetales bacterium
GGGTGCCCGGTGGCGCAGCCGAGGTTCACCAGCCGGCCTTCGGCCAGGATCAGGATCGAGCGGCCGGTGTCGTTGAGAGTGTACTTGTCGACCGCGCCGACGTCGGCCGGCTTGATGCGTTCGACCGTCGCCCGGCCGCCCTTCACCTCGCCGTTGAGCCAGGCCATGTCGATCTCCAGATCGAAATGGCCGATGTTGCACACGATCACGTCGTTCTTCATCTGCGCCATGTGCTCGCCGGTGACGATATCGCGGCAGCCGGTGGTGGTGACGAAGATGTCGCCTTGCGTGCAAGCCTCCTCCATCGTGGTCACTTCGTAACCTTCCATGGCGGCTTGCAGGGCGTTGATCGGATCGATCTCAGTGACCAGCACCCGTGCGCCGAGCGCCTTCATCGAGTGAGCGCATCCCTTGCCGACGTCGCCGTAGCCGGCGATGACGACCACCTTGCCGGCGATCATCACGTCGGTGGCGCGCTTGATGCCGTCGGCCAGCGACTCGCGGCAACCGTACAAATTGTCGAACTTGCTCTTGGTGCAGGAGTCGTTGACATTGATCGCGGGCACCTTCAGCTCGCCGCGCTCGTGCATCTGATAGAGGCGATGCACGCCCGTGGTGGTTTCCTCCGAGAGGCCCTTAATCTCTTCAAGCATCTCGGGAAACTTGTTGTGCACCATGGCGGTCAGGTCGCCGCCGTCGTCGAGGATCAGATTAAGCGTCTTGCCGTCGGCGAAGAACAGCGTCTGCTCGATGCACCAGTCGAACTCTTCCTCGGTCATGCCCTTCCAGGCGAACACCGGAACGCCAGCCTTGGCGATGGCGCAGGCGGCGTGGTCCTGGGTGCTGAAGATGTTGCAGCTGGACCAGGTCACCTCGGCGCCGAGCTCGATGAGCGTCTCGATCAAGACGGCGGTCTGGATGGTCATGTGCAGGCAGCCTGCGATGCGGGCGCCGGTAAGCGGCTTGGCCAGGCCGTATTTATGCCGCAAGGCCATCAGGCCGGGCATTTCGTTTTCGGCCAATTCGATCTCTTGGCGGCCCCATTTGGCGAGCTTCTCGAACTGCTCGGGGCTGCAATCGAGGACCTTGTAAGGAAGTCGTTCGGTTTCGGTTTGAGCCACGGCGGCTAATCTCCTCTGGAAGGCAAAAAAGGGCGTAGGTAAGGGTAGCACGAGGTCGCGCGGCTGGTGCGAACCAGGACCGCAGGCGACGACGCCGTGCTGAGGCGATGTGTACGGAAGTTCAGTCGTTAGCAGCGGCAAGTGACGGCCGAGGGCCGTGGATAGAGGTGCGGCGTGCCAACTCGGGGCTCCGAGGGCGCCGCAGCCTTGCCGCCATGGTAGGACTCCAACCGGGCGACCGAGAGCAGGCTTAACGACTGATCAAAGTGTACCACCAGACCCCGCGCGTGGGCAAGGGGCGCACCGGTGGCGCCGGCGCCGCGATTGACGGCGTGCGTCTGCGGCAGGCGTTGCGGATTGCCCTAGAAACGCCACTCGTACAGAGCAAGCAGGCTCAATGGCGGGCGCCCGGTTCGCTGGAGCTGTCGGGCTCCGCCAGATACGGAGCTGCTGGGGATTCCCGCGCCGGCAAGCTCTCGGCGGACTCTGTCGGCGCATCGTTCTGCAGCTCATAGCGAGCCGTCTCCTCGTCGGGCCGTGACCAGGGATGATCGAAATGAGGCGCCGGCGGATCGCGGAAACCAAACGGAACGGGATGCTCGTCATCCGGTTCGTGCGGCTGACCGGCCAAATGACGCGCGTCGATTCGCAACCGCTGGGCAGTCTCGCGCAGCGCGTCGGCTTGGTCGTACAATTCGCACTGTTCGAGTTGGTTGGCTGCGTTGTCAAGTTGCTGGGCCGTGCTGCGCAAAGCAGCGACGCAGTGATGCTCGCGTGCGTGGGCGTCGACCGGTTGAGGCGTGACCCAATACTGCGGCCTCGGGTCATTGCGCGGAATGGCCATCGGCCCATTACCCGGTGGCATCGAGTCCGCAGGCGGCGGATCGGCGGACGGCGGCTGGCCCCAGTCGCTAAGCCGCGGCCAGGGGTTGGGAGCCATTGGCTGCGGCGGGTTTTGGTCGGTGACGGTGGCCGACGGCAGCGGCGCGTCGCCCGGCCTGTCGACGAGCAGCGACTGGCGGATCTGAAGCATCTGCTCCACATCGGCGGGCGAGAGCGATTGCCCGCCCTCGCGACTCAATCGCTCCAATTGTGCGCGAAACGCCTCGTCGTCGGCTGGCCGCGAGAACCCCTCGGTCATGGACGGGGCGTCAGGCCCAGGCACGCGACCTGCTCGTTCGAACGCCTGCTGCAATTGCTCATCGTCGGCAGGAATAACGCCAGCCGACCGGACAGGCGTCTCCGCCCAGGCAACGCGCGCGAACAGGGCGCAAGCGGCAACGATGGCGATTAGTTTAAACTGGATAACGATCGGCTTCATGGCGACGTTCCGCGACGAGGTTCGATTTCGTGACGAGCAAGCCAGCAGTTTAACTCACGCGCGGCGTGCGAACCATATAAGTTCAGGGGCGTCGAGCTGCAATGCGTCCGACGCAGACAACGACATTAGCCCGCGGCGCAAGCCGGGGGGTTCGGCGGAGGTAGATTCGCGGCGCAGCTGGTGCTGCCACGGCCCCCCCGGCTCGCGCCGAGGGCTAGCAGTAGCGTTGATGAGCACAATGTCGCGGGAGCCGCCTATTTTGCCAGCAGATGGTGGCTCACGAACCAGTCTTGCCCGTTATTCCACGCGAACAGCTCCTCGCAGGCCATCACGAACATCCGCCACCGCTGCCACTGACGCCGGGCGGCGCTGGAGGCCAGGTCTTGTGCAAACCGTGCAAGAATGGCGTCGCGATTCTGGTCGAGATTCTCCAGCCACGCGCGGCACGTCCTAGCGTAGTGCATGCCAGAGACCTCCCAGCGATCCACCAATCGCAGCGGGCCGCTGACGTGGTCGAACAGGTCCAACGGCGGCATGGCGCCGCCGGTGAAAAAGTGCCGGGCCATCCAGTCCGCCTTGCCGGCGTCGACGAAGCGGTAGAACAGTTCACGATGGCAGAAGATATGCACGAAAAGCCGACCATCGGCGGCGAGCCAGTTGCCGACGTGGTTCAGCAGCGCGTCGACGTTGCGCATGTGTTCGAACATTTCGACGGAGAGAATGCGATCGAATCGTCCAAGATTATTCCAGGGATTCGTCGGGGTTGGCGTTGGCCGCAGGTCGCCGACGTTGCCGACGTGGTGAACGAGATTCGACAAACCGCGGTCGCGGGCGCAGCGAGTGATGAACTCGTGTTGCGTGCGGCTGTTAGACACGGCGACGATTCCGGCCAGCGGATATTTCTCGGCGAGCCACAAACTCAGCGAGCCCCACCCGCATCCCAGGTCGAGGATGCGTTGACCATCGGCCACCCCAGCGCGCTGACAAGTCAGCGCGAGCATCGCCTCTTCGGCGGCAGCGAGGTCGGGAGTTTGCTCGCCCCACAGGCAGCTGCTGTATTTCAGCCGGGGACCAAGCATCAGTTGAAACAACTCAGTCGGCGCCTCGTAGTGCTGTACCCGGGCGGCGTCGGTTGCCTCGGCGATCGGGCCGGCGGCGAACTGTTCGCGAAGCCGCGCGAACCGATCGTCGGCCCCGGCGGCCGCCCGTTCTTTGCCCAGCCGAGCGCTCAGCAGGCGGCGGATCCCGTGGCGAATGACGGCGTCGGGCAGAGCACGACGTTCAGCGAGTTCGATGAGCATAGTTGTTGGCGATCGCGGCTACGCGATCCATGAGGAGTCGAAGCCAAATCTTCGTTGACGAAATTGTCCGAATCAGAGCTGCGTCGGTCCTTTGACTTGCTCAGCCGCAGGCGGGGCGGCGTGGATGCCGCGGCTTACGGGGTCGTGTTACGCGGAAACCAAGGAACGAAAGCGCTGGTGGCGCGTTGGTATTCGCGGTAGTCGTCGCCGCGAGATTTGAGGGCCTGAGCCTCCGTGGGCGGAATGCCGGTGACGAACAACAGCAAATAGAGCAGCGTCGCGGCGATGGCGACCGGGACCCACCACGCTGCCGATGCAGCGGCCAACGGGATGTAGCTGCACCAGTGAACCCACTCGAAGAAATAGTTCGGATGCCGCGAGTAGCGCCACAAGCCGCGGCGGCAGGTCTTGCCGCGGGAGTCGGAGTCGCGTTTGAACGCGGCGAGCTGACGGTCGGCCACGGCGACGCCGCTGACGCCGACGGTCCAAAGCACGACGCTCGTCGCGATCAGCCATGAGGCCGGCGGCGCAGGAGAGCGGGCGACGGCCAATGCATTCCCCGCGAACGCCCACGCGGCGAGGGCTTGCATTTGGTAGAACCAAAACATCTTGGCGTTATGGTTTTCACCCCAGGACTCGCGCAGTTGTCGATAGCGGCCTTCCTCGGGATGTCCGACAACGCGCACGAACAGGTATCTCGTCAGTCGCAACGACCACGCGGCGAGCATGCCGCCCGCCAGCACGCGCAACCAAGGAATTCCCGCCGGCCACGCGGCATAGAACACGGCCAGTGCGCCAATCGTCCCCGCCCACGCCACGTCGACGATTCCCGCATTGCCCGTACGTCGCTGCACAAACCAGAGCGCCATCATGTGCAACGACGCCGCGGCGAGAGCGATGACCAGCGGTAGCGCGACAGCGTTCAATGAGTCTCGATTTGGTTGTGCCGCCTCGGCTAACGAGCCGCCGGTTTGGCGAAGTGCAGCTGCGCCAGCCCAATCTGGCGTTCATAGAATCCTGCGGCACAGTAGCAGAGGTAGTAGTCCCACAGTCGCATAAAACGTTCGTCAAAGCCAAGTTGCAGGATCTGGTCGGCCGCGGCATGAAAGCGCTCGCGCCACGCCGCCAGCGTGCGGGCGTAGTCTTCGGCGAAGTCAACAGCCTCAAGCAACCGCAGGTCGGTCGCACGGCCGACGGCCTTATGGATCGCGCCGAGCGACGGCAGGCACCCTCCGGGGAAAACGTGCTTCTGAATGAAATCGACGTTGCGGCGATAGGCGTCAAACCGCTGGTCGGGAATGGTGATCGCCTGCACCATCATTTGCCCTTGCGGATGGAGCAGGTCGCAGCATTTGGCGAAGAACGTCCCGAGATACCGGTGTCCCACCGCCTCGATCATCTCGATGGAAACAAGCTTGTCGAACTTGCCCGTCAGATCGCGATAGTCGCAGAACTGCAGGTCGACGCGGTCGGCAAGGCCCGCCCGGCGTATACGCTCCTGGGCGAAGCTGAGCTGCTGGCGCGAGATTGTCACGCCGGTCACGCGGCAGCCGAAGTTCGTGGCGGCGTACTCCGCGAACCCGCCCCATCCGCAGCCGATCTCCACGACATGGTCGGTCGATCGCAGGTCGATGCGCCGACAGATTCTTTCGTACTTGGCAAGCGACGCCTGTTCGAGCGTCGACTGCTGCGACTCGAAGAGTCCGCTCGAGTAAGTCATCGTGGCATCGAGCCACGCGCCAAAAAACTCATTACTGAGATCGTAGTGAGCGTGAATGTTGCGCCGGCTGCCGGCGCGCGTGTTGAGGCGCGACAACCGCAACAGCGCGTTGGGGGCCCAACTTGCCGCGCGCGTGAGTTTGGCTCCTACGACCGCGCGCGGCCTAAAACCAGCGAGTGTGCGCAATAACGCGAGCAGATCGTCTGTGGTCCACCAGCCGTCGACGTACGCCTCGCCAAAGCCGACGCTGCCGTGCAGGGCCGCGTGGCGATAGAACCGCGGATCGAGCACCGACATCTCGGCAGCAACGCGGTCGCCTTTGCCGACAATCGTGGTTCCGCTAAGGTCGTTGATCGCGATCCGCGCGTGCGGCAATTGGTCGAGATGTTGACAGACAAGCCGACGGGCCGCGCGGTCGAGAAGCGAGCCGCGACTTCGCGCCCCGACAGACGCTGACGACTGCGAGTCTATCGTTCCGCCGCCGTCAAACGCCGGGGATGGAGATAAAACGGGCATCCTTTGGTCCATAAACGAAACGCTTGCCAGTGGATGGCGGCAAGAATTTGGAGGCTGCTGAGCGGGTATCGGGCAAGGGTGCGGGCGAGCTGCCAGTCGGTCAGCGGCCGCCGCACGAGCGACATCGCCGCGGTGAACGCCGGCCGGTCCGCCGCGACGCTGCGAATGGCCACGTCCAGCCGGTCGCTGGGCGCCGACAACCGCCAGTGGTAGTCGGCCTCCAGGTCCATGAACGGCGAAACGTGGAAATCCTTCGGGTGACGAAACCGCAGGTCGGGGCCGCTGTTCACCCGATTCGCGGGCGACAAGACGTAGAGCCGCCGCTCGTTCCAGGGCGTGTTGCTCACCTCGGCGACGATCGCCGCGACGCGATCGGCATCCGGCTCGAAGCAAAAGAACAAGTTCAGCGGGCTGAAATATCGCCCAAACTGCCGAAACTGCGTCAACAGCCTGACCGGACCGGGTGGCAACGGGCGATCGAGTTCGCGGCCCGCATAGCGGCGCACCGCGGCGGCCAGCTCTGCCGGCGATTTCGCCCGCAGCAGTTGCGGCGAATGATCGTCGGCGCGAAAGCTCGCTGGGGCGAATCGCGCCGCCGACAACAGCCAACTGCGGCGGGCAATCTGGTCGATTTCGTCCAGATCGAGATAAGCCATGGCCACGGAATAACGAAACCGATGCACCGCCGGGGCCCGGCGCGCGTGGAGGACGGTTCCGTGGTAGAGGCAGGAGTACATGGCGGCAAAGTGGAGGCGGAACGGGCGTCGCTGCGATCACGGCGACCCAACGTGACAGTCGCGCTTTCCCGTCAAGAAGAGGGGAGCAGATCGCCGGCGCAGCGCGGCGGCCGCAGGGTCTCAAGATCCTCCATTCCCGCGCCCAATCGTCGACACGCCGTCAGCGCGCTGTTGACGCCGTCCTCGTGGAAGCCGTTGCCCCAGTAGGCGCCGCAGAACAGGACGCGGCCGTCCTCGTGCAACTGCTCGTGCATCGCCTGGGCGGCGATCGAGCGGGGCGTAAACAGCGGATGATCGTACGCGAACTCGGCGATGGCATGTTCCGGGGCAATCTCTTGCGGCGGATTGAGCGTGACGCAAATCGGACCAGGGGCGCCAAGACGTTGCAGGCGGTTCAATTCGTAGGTCACCGCCACGGGGCTATCGGGACGGTCGGGAACCAGGTAGTTCCAACTCGCCCACGCCGCGCGACGCCGCGGCAGCAGCGACGGGTCGGTGTGCAACACGGCGCGATTCGATTGGTAGGGAAATGCGCTCAGAGCGAAGCGTTCGGCGTCGGTCGCATCGGCAAGCATTGCCAACGTACGCGGCGCGTGCGTGGCCAGCACCACGGCGTCGAACATCTCGGCCGATTCGTCGGAGGTCGAGACCATCACCCCGCCGTCGATGCGCTCCACGCGCTGCACGGGCGTGTTGAGTCGCACATCGGCGCATTCTGCCAGATCCTTGGCAATGGCCGTCACGTACCTGCACGAACCGCCAGGGATCGTCTTCCACTGCGGGCGGTTGCGCAGCTCAAGCAGGCCGTGATTCTGGAAGAAACGAATGAGAAAGGCCGCGGGGAACTCGGCGACGGCGTCGGCCGGCGCCGACCAGATGGCGGCGGTCATCGGCAGCAGGTAGTGGCGCCAAAAAGCGTCGCTGTAGCCGTTGCGGGCGACGTACCTGCGCAATGAGATATCGACGTGTCCAGTGGGTTGCGTCTCGGCCACCCCTGCCCTGCCCTCGCGTGGCGAAGAGGTGGCAAAGTCGCGCGGCGCCTCGCGATTGAAGCGGACGATATCGGCCAGCATCCGCCAGAATTGGGGCCGAATCAGGTTGCGGCGTTGGGCGAACAACCCGGCCAGCGAACTGCCCTGGTACTCCACATTGTCCGCGTCGCAGCGAACGGCGAAGCTCATGTCGCTATCCTGGGCGTCGACGCCGAGCAACTCGAGCAGGCGGGTGAATTGAGGATAGGTGCGGTCGTTAAAGACCATAAACCCCGTGTCGGCGGCAAACTGCCTGCCGTACGCGGCAAACTGGACCGTGTTGGCGTGTCCGCCGAGCGAGTCGGCCGCTTCGAGCAACGCGACCTCGTGCCGCGTCGCGAGCAGGCGCGCAGCGACCAATCCGCCCACCCCGGCGCCGACCACGGCAATGCGCATCGTTCAACTCGACTGGCTCGGTTTTTTGGAAACCAGGGACAACGGTCAGTCGGCCGTCGCAAATTCGTCGCGAAGGAACCGAGCAGCGCGGCCCCAGACATCCGCGCCGGCGGCGAAATCGACCTCCATCGGCCGCACGGTGCGGGGAGATTCGACTCGCGGCGGTTCGGCCACGGCCGGGTTCAGCGGGATCTGGGCGCTGGGGCCCGCCGCCAATCGACCTTCAACCGCAGGAGAGAGGAGGTAATCAACAAGAATCTCAGCCTCACGGGCGTGCGGGGCCCCACGAATGATTCCCAAGGTGTTGGGAATAAACAGCGTGCCGAGTTGCCCCTCGCCCTGGTCGGGGTAGACGATCGCCACCGGCGCGCCCCGCTCGACCTCGATAATCGCATCGTCCGTGTCGGTGAGCCCGAAGGCGTACCGTCCCGACGCAACCGCCAGCGCCACGTGCTTGTTGCCGGCCAGCACGGCCGCGTTGGCCTTCACGCCGCGAAAGTACTCCTCGGCCCGTTCGGCGCCCCACGCAGCGAACAAGCAGGCGGCGTGCGTGGCCGTGGTGCCCGCCAGCGGCTTGGCGATGGCGCATCGGCCGGCCCACGCGTCGTCGGCTAAATCGAGGATCGAATCAGGCCGTTCGCCCTCGGCAAGCAGGTCGGTGTTGACAATCAGCACCCGCGCGCGGGCTGCGAACCCGTACCACGCGCCGTCGGCATCCCGGTATGCGGCCGGATAAGATCCCCCCACGGGGGAATCGTACTCCTGCAGCAAGTCGGCCTGCTGGAGCCGCAGCATGTTGACCAACTCGTTGTTCCAGAACACGTCGCACCGCGGGTGCTCGCGCTCGGCCAGAATCGCCTGGGTTAACCCCACGGACTTGGTCGACTCGGAATCGTATTTGGCGAGGACCTCAATGCCCGTCTCACGTGTGAATTCCGCAAAGATGGGCAAGGAGAAATCTTCGTCGAGCGCCGTGTAAACGACGACCTCCCGACTCGTCCCGTCGCTGCACCCGGCCGCCAGCGGGGTCAGAATCATCGTGATAATCGAAAAAAACGCGACTCGCCGCCGTTTCAGCGGGCTACAGTTGCGATGCGGGCGCGGTGCGCCCTGGGGACGCCTTCGGGGCGGCGGTGCGGCTGCAAAGCTGGCTGAGCGCGTCGGCATGGCTTGATCTTACGCCGGAAACTACAATATCGACAGTCCCGACACTGTTGCCGCTGGCCGTCATGAAGCTGATCTTGCTGGGCACTACCGGCTACCACCCCTCCGACCGCCGGCAGACGGCGTGCTTCATGCTGCCCGAGTTGGGAGTCGTCTTCGACGCCGGCACCGCGCTGTACCGCGCCAGCAAGCATATCGAGACGGACCATCTCGATATCTTTCTGACACACGCCCACCTGGATCATTGCGTGGGGCTAACGTTTCTGTTCGACCTGATGGCCGAACGCCCTGTGCAACAAATCCGAACGTACGCCGAGCCGGAGAAGCTCGCGGCAATTCAGGCGCACTTGCTCAACGAGCTGCTGTTTCCGGTGCAGCCGCCGGGCGAGATGCTGCCGCTGCAGCCGGTGCACTTGCTGTCCGGCGGCGGCAAGCTGACGCACTATCCGTTGGAACACCCGGGCGGTTCGGTCGGCTTTCGCGCCGATTGGCCTGATCGCTCACTGGCGTACGTCACCGACACCGTGGCCAGCGCCGACGCGGCGTACGTCGAAAAGATTCGGGGCGTCGATCTGCTGGTACACGAGTGCTACTTCGCCGACGGCAACGACGCCCAGGCCCGCCTGACGGGACATAGCTGCTTAACGCCAGTGCTCGAAGTGGCGGCCGCGGCGAAAGTCAAGCGGCTGGTGCTCGTGCACATCAACCCGCTGATGGCCGACGACGCCGAACTGGGGCTGGCCGCCGCGAAGCATCTCTTTCCCCGCGTCGAGATTGGCGTCGACGGGATGGAAATCGAATTCTGAGGCGTCGCGACGCCGCGACCGCCGCAGCAGAGCTCTGCGCGCTTGAGCCTCCGCCGCTACCGCTGCGGCCGAATGGACACGGCAGGGCGTCTTGCCCAGCTTCTCGCAGCTCTCGACGCATCTTTCCCCGCCGTTGCCGCTTGTGCTAGCGGCGGCGTGGCAAGCCGAATTCTTCGCTCTACTTTCTTGGCGACCTCGCAACGAGCGCGGTAGACTCCGCCGCATTGCGAGCGCACGCCACAAGTCACCTTCTCGACGGACACGAAAAGGAGCGCCTCATGAAAACAGCGACATTGCGGCGGAAGGCAAGGGCGTGGAAAACGCTCTGCCAGGGGCTACTGGCCAGCGGCATTCTGCAAACGACGGCCACCGCCGGCGTGCAGGTGTTCTCAGATCGAGGCCTGTGGGAGGTGACGCTCGGCGGCTCAATTGTCAGCGAGGATTTCGAGAGCTTCGCCGAGGACGTCGACTTCAGCTTCTCAACGACGAGCCTGCCGAACGGTTTTTCGCTCACGCACGTCGGCGACGATAGTTTTCGCAATTCCATCGACGTGCCGCCCATCACGTTTAGCAGCGAGTCGAACGGCACCGCCTCTGCGTCGCTCTTCACCGAATCCGACGGCGCCCAACCCGACGTCGTGACGATGTCGCTCGACATTCCCGGGATCGCGTTTGGGTTCGATATCGACGATATCGGCGGCGGCGGCGGCGAAGGGACCAAGCTGGAAGTGCTCGACCCCGACGACACCGTGATCAGCGAGCTGACGCTGCCGACCGGTATGACGCGGTTCGTGGGCTTTCGGGCGGATGGGGGCGATCGGATCGCCGCGGTGCGATTCTCGTCGGCCTCGTCCGACAACTCCGCGGGCGGCGAGGGATTTTTCCTCGATAACGTGGCCATGACGCAAGAAGGCCGCGTGCCCGAACCGGCGGCGACGTGGCTTGTCGCGCTCGGCGGCGCGTGCCTGGCGAATCGCCGCCGGCGTCGCAAACACGGGCGGCCCGTCTGGCGGTCGAAAGCAATGTCGACTCCCCTCGCACGACGACGCCGATGAGCGCGCGGCGCACCCACCGACGCTGGGCGTTGCCGACGCCGCTGACCATCGTGACGGCGCTGGCGGGGTTGCTGGTCTGCCGAACGATTGCGGTCACTTGGCTCTCGTACCGCGACTACTTCCCGCCGAACTTTCGCGCCGATTTCCTACTCGGACGACAACAGCATTTTTTCGGCGCGTACCAGTGGGCATTCTACGCGCACATCATCGCCGGGCCGCTGGCGCTGGCCAGTGGGCTGGCGCTGATGAGCGAGTCGCTGCGGCAACGCTTTCCCGCGGGGCATCGCCGGCTCGGACGCGCCCTTGTGCTGGGCGTGCTGCTGGTGGTCGCGCCAAGCGGATTGTGGATGGCCCGCTACGCGGCGACCGGCGCCGTGGCCGGGATAGCGTTCGCCACGCTGGCGATCGCCACCGCGTTTTGCGCCGCGCAAGGCTGGCGCTGCGCAGTGCGGCGGCAGTTTGCCAAGCATCGCCGCTGGATGCGACGGTGCTTCGCCCTGCTCTGCTCAGCTGTGGTGCTGCGCGTCTTTGGCGGATTGGCCGAGGTACTGGGAGTGGCAGGCGCGTACGCTTGGGCCGCGTGGTTGAGTTGGCTGCTACCGCTGGCGTTTGTGGAGTTATGGGCGAGATTTCAAAAGTCGGCTGAATCAATCTCTTCCCCGCCGGCGACGGTCAGCATGGCTCTCCGCGTTGCCAATTCGACGTTGGCCGACAACACTATCGTCCGTCCGTCGGCAAACGCTGCCAGAAAAATGCCCGGGTGATTCGTTGCGGAATCGGAGCCGATGGCGATCAGGTCGTCGACAGTCGCGTCGTGCGGCGACATCCAATGTACTGCCTGCGCCGCGGGGACGTCGAGTACCATGATCGTCGACGAGTGATCGTCGGTGATCTCAGTCATCGGCAGCGCTGTGGCGCCAGTGAAGCAGCACTCGGGCCCGACTACCGCTAGATAGGTCGTCTTGGTCTCGCCGTCGGTCGCCGCACCGGGGCATTGATAAGCCTCGACAATCGCCGCCCGCGCTTCAGCATTCGCCGGGTCGTCCCACGGCTTGGTCAGGTCGATGCTCTCATACAGCTTGGCGTATTCCATGTACGGCAGAATCAACGTTCGCCAACTGTGCAGCCGGTTGCCCTCGTCGTCGACCGTATAGGCCGGCGGCAAAGTGCCATGCTCGTCGACATACCGCTGCAGCGCGTGGCCGATTTGCCTGAGATTATTGAGACAGGCATTGCGGCGGGCCGCCCCCCGCGAACCGCGTTTCAACGGCAATAGCAGCGCAATTACCACGGCGACAAGCGCAACAACGACCAGAACCTCGACGAACGTGAATGCGGGTCGTTTTCGAAACATAGCGTGCTCCGCAAGAATCGCGTGAGTTGAGGCGGCCGCCTCGCTGGCAACGACTCCGCCGCTCGCAGCATTGTACCCGGTTTCGGCTCGGTGGGAGCCTCGCGCTGCCGGCAACCCGCGCCACCGCAAAAAAGCAGCGGCGTCGCCGAGGATTCGGCGACGCCGCTGGTGTAAAAGCCCAAATCAACCGGAAAGCCGCAGCGAACGATTGATCTCCAATCACCCGAGGCGGCAAATCCGGAGGTCGAGGCTCTGCCGAGCCTCGGCGGCGTCCAATTGCTAGATGAGATAATCCGGCAGCGTGGCGTCGTAGGTGAAGTCGGCGATACCGTCCCCGTCGACGTCGACGCCCACGCCATTCTTGTAATAGCCATTGCGACGGTCGGCGTAGTAGCGGGCGTAAGCCGCTTCGTCGCCCTGCCACGCCTCGGACAACTCGTGCCGCCACGGCTCATAGCGCGGCAGGTCGTAGGCCGGTAGCGGCCGCGGGCCGTAGTCTAGCGTCGAGCGGATCGGCGCCGGGGCGAAGTACCGGCGACGCGGCAGCGGGCGGCCGCCGACCACCGCCAATCGCACCAAGATGTTGCGGATCACCGTCAGCGACAGGCCGCCGGTGCGTTCCTGGCAAATGTGCTTCGCTTCGCGCCAACGGCCCTCGCTGCGGGCGAGCTCCAGCAGCTCGTGCCCGTCGTGCGTAAGCCGCACGCAGGGGACGCCGGTCGTGGTGCGGTCGACTTCCTTCAGCAAGCCGCCGTCGATCAGCAGCCGCAGGTGGTAGCGAATACGCTCCTCGGCCTCGTGGTTGGGGCCGCTGCGCAGCACGCTGACCGAGCAGTCGCTGCCGCGATTTTCGATGTCGGCCAGCAGCTGCCGGACCAAGTCGAGATCTCGTTTCATCCTGACACTCCATTGCGGGAAACAAGGGCGACGCCGCACCAGGCCGTTTCCAACGGCCCCTCGGCCAGCAGCTTCGCTGGCGGGCGTCCTGGATCATGCGGGTTGCGCGAGTCGCGTCGGCGCCAACGCGGCCGGTGCGCCGTGGGCCGAGCGGCCCGGCGGAATCGGTCGACCGACTCGTACAGGGCCCGAATGTGGCCCAGAGCCGAAAATCGGTCAAGACGAGTTCGCCGCCCGGGGCGGGATGTGTTCGGGCGGAGACGCTAGCAGGCCCAATTGTCGCCGCCCAGCCCGGGGGCTATACTGCGAGACTTCCGCAGCGGCACCCCCAGCGCCCTACGGATCATCGCAGCCGCCGCGGCCAATTCGCCCGGCACGCTGCGGCGACAAGCTCAAGACAATCCAAAGGCAGAGCAATCTGCCACAAATCGGGCCGTGGCGCAGGCTGGTAGCGCGTTTGACTGGGGGTC
>JAGQOU010000456.1 GCA_020427145.1 Planctomycetales bacterium
GGTACGACGGGCCCGCCAAGCTCCAGCGTGCGCGGGGCGAGCAGTTTGGGAATCATCAGTTGGGCAGGACCGGCGTCGCCGGCGGCGAGCACGGCGGCCGCCATCTCGAGACGATTGGCCGCCGCCTCGTCGCTGTCGGCCACGGCGCGCGTGTCGCAGGCGATCAGCGCCCGCAACCGCTGGGGGTAGCGCAGCGCAAATTGCCACGCCACGTAGCCGCCCATCGAGAAACCGGCCAGCACCACCGGCTCCTGCACGCCAGCGGCATCTAGCAACGCAATCAAGTCAGCGGCGTAAGTCTCCATTGCCACGCCGTTGGCAGCGTCGTCCGGGCCGATGGCCGAATCGCCAAACCCCCGCAAATCGGGAGCGAGCACGCGGTGGCTCGCGGCGAGCGCGGCCACCTGATCGTTCCACATCGTCCGATCGAGCGGAAAACCGTGAACGAGCAACACGACGGGGCCGGAGCCTTCGTCGGCGAGGGCGAAGTCGATGCCGTCGTGGGAAAACCGTTTGGCGGGCATGGCAGATTCACGGCGAGCATGTTCGCCGGCTAAGAGGGAAGGACTCGTCGTTGACGCGACGGGGCGAACAACCTGGCGACGCCCCCGAGTTACTTCTGGGCGGCTTGTTCGGCTTTGAAAAACTTCAGTTGTCGCTGCATGACCTGCACGTGCGGGCTGAGTTCGCAGGCGCGCGTCTGGGCCTTCACGGCGTTGTCCAAATCGCCCACCGCGTAGTAGCACCGCCCCAACGTATCGAGAAAGCTGGGTTCGTCAGGCGCCAGTTCCAACGAGCGTTGCGAAAGTTCCAAGGCGTACTCATAGTCGCCTTCCGTGTTGCCGATGAGCCATGCCAGTTGATTGCAGGCTTGGGCCAACTCACCCGTGTCGTCGTCGGCATTGCTGACCTGGGCCCGCATTTTTCGGCCTACACGATGGATCCGGTCCACTGTGCGCCGCTGCGACTCGGCATCGTCATGCTGCAATCGGTACAGTGCGATGAGAATGTCGGGGTTCTCCTCGTTCAGCTCGACCGCCTGCTCCAGGTGGGCGAGTTGCTGCGCCGGGTCGCCGTCGGCCTCGCTCTGGCAAGCGGCGTACATATAACGCAGCGCGTTGAGTTCAGCGAGATATCTCCGCGGCGAGCTGGAACTGGGCCACTCCTCGTAAAACGCCTTGTGGACCGCGGCGTCGTTCTTCACCGCGTCGCAGAATTCGCCGAGCACTTCGGCTGCCGCGCCGTACTGCTGGTCGTCGTGCAGCCATTGGGCGAGTTTCTCTCGCGCTCCGACGGCCTGGTACGACGCCAACTCGCTGTGGTCGACCACGGTGCGATACTCGCGCACCGCCCAGGGGATGAAGCCGCGGTCAGCCAGCGCGCCGGCCGCGTCCATGCGCTCGCCGAGTTCATTCTCCTCCAATTCGCCTTCAATTTCCGCGGCAACGGCTTTGTCCGGCTCGGCGCGCGATCCGCGCCCGCGCATGGCGAACACGGCGTCGGCCAGGGCTTCGGCTTCGTCGCGGCGCCCCTGCGATTGCAAACAGCCGGCCCACAAGTAGCTCGTGCCGCGGCGTCCGAGGATCAACTCCCGGTGCTGGGCCGCCACGGCGTTGGCAGCGTTCCACTGCTGGTGCTCCAGCGACCAATCCAGCGCGAGGCAGAGCCCGGCGTAGCCGCGCCCGCGCTGGGACTCGCGCACGTAGGTGCGCATCAGGTCGAAGAGCGTGCGCGGTTGCCGCGACGAATACGCCAGCAGATACATCCCGTAGCGATCGCGCTCGCGGGGGAGGTTCAAGTCGCAGTCGACCACGCGCAACAACGTCGCCGCCATCGCATCCTCATCGCCGGCCGCCAAGCTGCGATCCAGCAAGTGATCGAGCAAGCGGAAAGCGATTCGGCCGTCGTCCCCTTCGTACGCTTCGTCCTCGGCCTCCGCGGTCATCAGCGGTTGCAGCAGTTCGTCGACCGCCTCGGCGAGCGGCGCGACCGCATCGGCGGGCCGATCAAGACTGATCAACCGATTGTGAATCCAGGCGAGGGTCGGCCGCAGCCCGGCGCCGCTCTCGGCTTCGTACGCGCGAGCCAGCGCCCCGCCGCGACGAAGTTGCTCGTCGCTCATTTCCAGGATTTCCAACGCCGCCGACCGGGCCACCGTCTCTTTGGCGTCGAATCGCGCAATCCGCACCAGCGGCGCCACGCCCTGGGTCGAGGGGAGCGCTGCAAGCGACTGAATGCATTCGATGCGGCCGTCTTCCTGCAGTGCGCGGAACTTCGTCAACAGACGCCGCACGGGCAGCGGATCGTCGGGGCGAATCCAATCGATCCGCAAGCAGAGTCTGATGTACGCGATCCGCTCGTTGACCTCGGGGTCCTCGTGATCCTCGGCCTGGCTAATCAAGTCGTACGCATCGGGGCCCAACCGCAAGAGCTGCTCCTCGGCGCGGCGTCGTTCGGCAAAGCGAGGGCTTCCCAGCTGCTCGATCAGCGTCGGCACGTCGGCCAGGGTCGCGGCGCCGCTGAGAGACGCCGAAGCCGGTCGCGCGGGCTGTGACGAATCGCCCCCCGCTGCGCATTCGCACAGCGGCGCCGTCGAAAGCGCCAGGACCAGCAGCGTCGGTCGGAAGTTCATGAAACTGCTTCCGCTGGAGATCGGCAAGTGTCGCGATAGCGTCGCCATCGCGTGAGTGGCGTCGCTACGGCTGAGACGCCGCGTCGTCCGGGGGCGCTTCGTCCTCGGGCAGTTCCTCTAGCGGCGGCGCCTTGGGTCCCGCTTCCATGCTCTCGATATATCGCCGCAGCCGCTCTTTCTCATCGGTCACATGCCGCAGTTCCAGCATCTTGTCGACGCGCAGCAGCAGTTCGAGCTTGTGAACCGGCTTGGAGACGAAGTCGTCGGCGCCCGCCTCGACCGCCCGCTCGATGTCGCCCCCTTCGTTCAGCGCGGTGACCATCAGGATCATAATGCCGCTGGTGGCCGGGTCGTCCTTGAGCTTCTGGCACACCTCGAACCCGCTCAGTCGCGGCATCATGACGTCGAGCAAGATCAGGTGCGGCTCGAACGAGGCCACTTTGTCCAGCGTGTCCTGCCCGTCGACGGCGATCGCCACGTCGATGTCGCGCTCGGCAAGAAACGCTTCGAGCAACTCGACGTTCTGCTCGTTGTCGTCGGCAATCAAAACGCGATCGCGTTCGCTCATGGTCAGGCGCGCCCAGTACAGGTTTTCAGGTGCTTATTCACCGCGGAGTACGCAGAGGTCACGGAGGAGAAGGTCTTTCCTCGGCCAAGCGGGAAATCGACAAAAACGGGACGCCAACTCCATCGTCTGCTGGCTCTTTGCGATTCATCCAACTGTCCGATCTCCCTCTGCGTCCTCTGCGCTCTCTGTGCTGATTTCTCTTCGTTCAAGCCGTGGCCGCGGGTTCCAGTGCGGCGGCGGGGACGGGGTAATCGATGCAGAACTCGCGAACCTGGCCGCGAATGCGCTCCAGCGCCGCCGGGTCGTCGGCGTTGCGGAGCGCTTCGAGCATCCAGCCGCCGATGGTCCGCATCTCGTCGACGCCCATCCCCCGGGTGGTCAACGCCGGCGTGCCGACGCGGATGCCCGAGGGATCCATCGGCTTGCGCTTGTCGAAGGGGATCATGTTTTTGTTCACGGTAATGCCCGCGGCGTCGAGCGACTCCTCGGCCTGCTTGCCGCCGATGCCCAGCGGGGTGACGTCCACCAGCATCAGGTGATTGTCGGTGCCGCCGCTGACCAGGTTCAGCCCGCCGGCAGCCAGCGCCTCGGCCAGCGTCTTGGCGTTGTCGATGACTTGCTGACCGTAGGTTTTGAACTCCGGCTTGAGCGCCTCGCCAAAGCAAACCGCTTTGCCGGCGATCACGTGCATCAGCGGGCCGCCCTGCGTGCCGGGGAAGACGCGACTATTGATCGTTTTGCCAAGTTCTTCCTTGGCAAGAATCAGACCGCCGCGCGGACCGCGGAGCGTCTTGTGCGTGGTGGTGGTCACGTAGTCGGCAACCTGCACCGGGTTGTTGTGCAAGCCGGCCGCCACAAGCCCGGCGTAATGGGCCATGTCGACCATCAGCTTGGCGCCGACTTCCGCGGCGATCTCGGCGAAGCGTTCGTGGGGGATTTCGCGGGGGTAGGCGCTGGCGCCGGCGACGATCATCTTCGGCTTGTGCTCGCGCGCCAACTTGGCGATCTGGTCGAAGTCGAGCCGGTGGTCGTCCTCGCGCACCCCGTAGCTGATGAAGTGGTAGAGCATGCCCGAGATGTTCAACCGCATGCCGTGGGTGAGGTGCCCGCCGTGGGCCAGGTCGAGCCCCAGCACGGTGTCGCCCGGCTCCAACGCCGCCAGATAGACCGCCGTGTTGGCTTGCGAGCCCGAGTGCGGCTGCACGTTGGC
>JAGQOU010000457.1 GCA_020427145.1 Planctomycetales bacterium
GTTTCCCACACCGGCTTGCACACGGTGTACTCGCGCTGGCGAGTTTCCCAGACGGGCTTGCAGACCGTGTAGGTGCGGGTCTTGGTTTCCCAAACCGGCTTGCACACGGTGTAGCAAACTTCCTTCTGGCGGGTTTCCCACACGGGCTTGCACACCGTGTAGGTCCGCTGGCGAGTTTCCCACACCGGCTTGCAGACGGTGTACTCGCGAGTCTTTGTCTCCCACACCGGCTTGCAGACGGTGTAGCTCACTTCTTTGGTCCGCTGTTCGGGGACCATCCGCGTCACGTTGATCGTCTTTTGCTCACAGACGCGGTCGTAAACCGTGCGATAGCACGTCACTTCTTGCCGTTCGTACACTTTGCAGCGAACGGTCTTCATGACTGTGTGGCAGTCTTGTTGATAACTGCACGGCACACAGCCGTTGTACTTTGCGGCGCCGCAGTAGCCGGCCAGTGTTGGCGATGCCAACGTGGCGACGGCGAGAACTGCGAGAGCCGACACACCCACTTTCAATCTCATGGCTCCCCTTTGCCTCCTTCGTGAGTCGGAACTCGTGTGTTGAAATAAACGGCCTGGTCAAGACAGGCAACTTCCTGTCCGTATTTGATTCGACTTGCGCAGCCGTTACGCCTTAGCTGCTTCGCGTTGTTTTTCTGCATCACGCATGCACCGCAGCCCGCGCAATCGGCACGCACGGAACGTTGCAATTATCCCGACCGAAACAGTCGCCAGGGGACCATGCCTGGCGGGAGGAATGTGCCGAATGTACGGCTCAACCGGCTGTGCCGGCGGGGACGATCGCGGGGTCTGAAGCGACGGGCTCCGGCGACCGAAATGGCCCGGCCGGCCCCTGCCTCCGACGGGCGAGCGGGGCCCCAAACCGCGGCGAAGACCGGCTGACGGCCCCTGCGGGCGGGCGTTGTGACACTTTGCCAGCGCCGCTATAATCTCGGACTTCGCAATTTTGCCGCCCCTTCCCAAGTTGTCGCTCCGCTGCGAGCTAGCCCATGCGTTTCTGCCACCTGGATCGCATCTGCTCGTACACCCCCGGAGCGGAATTGACGGCCATTAAGAACGTTTCGCTGGCCGAGGAATACCTCGCGGATCATTTCCCCGAGTTTCCCGTGCTCCCCGGGGTGTTCATGGTCGAGGCGGCCACCCAAGCGGGGGCCTGGCTGCTGCGGCTCACGGATGGTTACGCCCACAGCATCATCACGCTGGCCGAGGCCCGGGCGGTCAAGTTCGCCGGCTTCGTGGCGCCGGGGCACGCGCTGCGCATGACCGTCACGGTGACCAAGCGAGAAGGGCCGAGAACCACGCTCAAATTCCAGGGCGAGGTCGACGGGCGCGCTTGCGTCAGCGGACGCGTGACCCTCGACTCGGCGAATCTTGCCGACGAACGCCCCGACATGGCCGCGCTCGATGCGCGGATGATCGAGCGCCAACGCGAACTGGAAGCCGCGCTGTTGCAGCGCACGGGCGACGCGGTCCCCACGCCATAGAACGCCGACTCGCGCTGCGGCGGCGGCGCCAAAAATGATACACATACCGCGGGATCGCCCCGCGAAGTTGACGACAAAGCGAACAAAACACCATCTCTCGGAGGTTGAGCGAACATGCCCTCTCAAGAAGAAGTCTTCGACAAAGTGCGGGAAGCGTTGGTCGACGCATTGGGAGTCGACGACGACGACGTCACCCCAGAGGCAACGCTGCAGGGCGACCTCGACGCCGAATCGATCGATTTTCTCGATATCGTTTTCCGGCTGGAAAAGGCGTTCGACATCAAGATCGAGCGCGGCGAGCTGTTCCCGCAGGACATCCTGGAAAACACCGACTACGTCCAGGACGGCCAGGTCAACGCCGAGGGCATCGTCAAGCTCAAGGAGCGGATGCCGTTCGCGAATCTCGACGAGTTTGAACAGAACCCCGTCGTGCAGAACCTGTCCCAGCAGCTGACCGTGCAGGACATGTGCAACTTCGTCGAGTACAAGCTCGCGAAGAAGGAATAACGCGGCCGCGTTCCCCGGACGCCCCTTTTTTTGACCACCACACAGGCTGACGGCTGAGAGCTGACAGCTGAAAGCTCTCTGCCCATGCGCTGGTTCTGGTTCGATCGCTACACCGAGTTCGTCAGCGGCGCTCACGCCGTGGCCGTCAAATGCGTCTCGCTGGCCGAGGAGCATCTGCACGACCATTTCCTCGGGTATCCGATCATGCCCAACTCGTTGGTCATCGAGGGGATCGCCCAGGCGGGCGGGATCCTGGTCAGCGAGCACTACCGTTTCAGCGAGCTGGTCGTGCTGGGCAAGGTCTCGAAGGCCGTTTTCCACGGCCGCGTGCTGCCCGGCGAACAGCTGACCTATCGGGTCAAGGCCACCGCCTTGCGGCCTGACGGGGCCGGCGTCTCCGCCACGGCCCACGTGGGCGACCGGCTGCATGCCGAGGCCGAGCTGTTTTTCGCCCGGCTGGGCGAAGACAGCCCCGTGGCCAACGGGGCCCGCTTGTTCCGGCCCACCGATTTGCGACACTGGTTGAATCTGGTCGGCGTCTTTGACGTCGGCGTCGACGCCGACGGAGTGCGCCTGCGGCAAGCCGACTACCCGCTGAGCGAAACCGATTGATTGCCCGGCCGTTGGTCGTGTGTTGTTCGTTGCGAGTGGCCGCGTCCCCTGGCGCCGCCGCGGACGACGTGCCGCCGGCAACGGACGGCGGACGACTGTTCGCCATTGCTGGCAGAGCTGCCGATCGAGAAATCACGGACACGTAAATCCATTCTGAGGCGTCCTCTCATGCGTCGTCGCGTCGTTGTCACTGGGATCGGTTGCGTCACTCCGCTGGGTCACTCGCCCGAGGAGCTCTGGAAAAATCTGGTGGCCGGCAAGAGCGGCGTGGGTTACACGACGCTGATGGACGCCAGCAGCTATCCCACCAAGATCTCGGCGGAAGTGAAGAACTGGTCGATCGCCGCCGAGGGCGAAGATCCCGAAGTGTGGGCCAAGCGCAGCCGCCACACCGGTTTCGCCGCCGCCGCCGCCAAGCAAGCCGTGACCGCATCGGGCGTGCTGGACGGGCTCGATCCGACGCGATTGGGCGTTTACACCGGCGCCGGCGAGGGTCAGCAGGATTTTCAGCGGTTCGGGCGGATGATGGTCGCCGCGACCGCCGATGGCGAATTCTCGCTGAAGAAGTTTATCGAGGCCGGGCTCGACTTGCTGGAGCCGTTGGAGGAGTTGGAGCAGGAGCCCAACATGCCCTCCAGCTATCTAGCCGGCATGTTCAACGCCCAGGGTCCCAACGCCAACTGCCTGACCGCCTGCGCCGCCAGTAGCCAGGCCATTGGCGAAGCGGCCGAGATCATCCGCCGCGGCGAGGCCGACGCCATGCTCTCCGGGGGCGCCCACAGCATGATTCATCCGTTCGGCCTGACGGGGTTCAACCTGCTGACCGCCCTGTCGGAACGGAACGACGAACCCGAACGCGCGTCGCGACCGTTTGACCTCAACCGCGATGGTTTCATCCTGGGCGAGGGCGGCTCGATGGTCGTGCTGGAGGAATACGAGCGGGCCAAAGCTCGTGGAGCCCACATTTACGGCGAACTCGCCGGCTACGGCACCACGGCCGACGCGTTTCGCATTACCGACACCCACCCCGAGGGCCGCGGCGCCACCAGCTGCATCCAAATGGCCCTGGCCGACGCGGGATTGGCGCCCGAGGCGGTCGACTACATCAACGCCCACGGCACCAGCACCACGGTCAACGACAAGGTCGAGACGCTGGCGATCCGCAAGTCGTTTGGCGAGTACGCCGACAAGATCCCGGTTTCGAGCACCAAGAGCATGACCGGCCACCTGATCGCCGCGGCGGGCGCCACGGAACTGATCATCTGCCTGCTGGCGATGCGCGACGGCATCGTCCCGCCCACGATCAACTACGAAACGCCCGATCCCAACTGCGACCTGGACTACGTCCCCAACGAGGCGCGCCAGCACAAGGTGACCACCGCGATGTCGAACAGCTTTGGGTTCGGCGGGCAGAATATCACGCTGGTCGCCACGGCGGTGTGACGGGCAAAGAGAAGGCCCGAAGGGCCGGACATTTGTAGCCAGTTCCGTCTGGGCCTGGAATCTCGTCGATTCCGGCTCGTGAGCCCCGCCGGGGCCACATGGGGCGTTGCCACCAGTTCATGCCGACCCGCCGGGGCTCCGCTTCGTATCTCCATTGGGAGTCCAGGCCCTGACGGGCCTGGCCACAGCATGTCGCCCCTGGCGGGGCTGCTCGCATCTTCGGTGCGCGCTGCTAATTGGCATGCATGTGCACGCACGGGCTCGGCGGCGCCTCGCCCTCCCGGATTGATCACGCAGGCTGGGCAAACTGGCGAATCTTGCGGCGCCAGTAAAACGCAGTCGGTGGGTGGTTTTTGACTACTTTCGGTTGTGGGTTCGCGGCATGCCGCAGATGTTCTATGCTAGGCGTTTGAGAGTTGCCTGCCGCTCGCGTTGCTGCTTTCCGCTGACGCCACGATCAAAGCAGCTCTTGCCCGGGATTCTCGGGCTAGCTTTTTGGTATTGCGCCCCCCGTCGCTAAAATCAACGTCGTGCGTTTCGCCCGCATCTGGAAGTTCTTGCCATGCTCACGTCCACTGTTGTTCGCGCCGATTCGAGGTTTTTGGGGACCGGTCAATTCTTGTGCGTTGACGTGCAGTTTCGCACGACCGCGCAGCTCGACGAGCTGATTCGCGCGTTGACCGAACTGCGCAATGGCGGGCAGGACCAAGTGGAAGCGGTTGTCATCCAAGACGGGTGCGGCGGGCGCGATGGCCGGGAAGCGGAGATCACGTTTCACCGCCCGGGAACCGAATCGCCGGCTTTCGACTCGCTGGCGGCCGACGCCCAGCAATGGCTGACTCGATCGGCCAAGTTCGATCTGCGATGAACCGCGGCTTCGGTGCGTAAACCTTGGCAAGCCGCCGGGCTGTTTCCGCCCCGGCTCGCGATTGGCATCAGCTTGTTCTCGAGCGCGCTGGCTCGGCGGAGCCTCGCCCTGCCGGCGCCTCACCATTGCGGCGCTGTGGCCGATGTGACGGCGCGCAAAAAAAGCCAGCCGCCTGGCGTGCGAATCCGTGCACGAGGGGCGGCTGGCTTGCGAGCGTCCCTGCTCGCATGTCACTTCGAGTTTTATATCGCGGAGCGTCTCGGTCTTGGCGGCGGACTCGCGATGCATTGAGCGGCGTCACCGCCGCCGCCAACATCGCACTCCCGCGCGACTCACCGATCACCAGTCACCTCTCTCAATACGGCCCGATCGACGGCGGGTTACACTGGAGGAAGTCGCGCGGGCCGCGGACCGTGTAGTACGGATAGGCGACCGTCGGAGTGGGCGGACCGGCGTTGTAGTTGGCGTACTCGGGATAGCCGCCCCGGTGGGGACAGAATCCACTGGCGATGCCGTCGACGGCGCACCGGCACCGGCCTCCGAGCCCGCACAACGGGCCGCGTCCTGACTTGCAGCTTCCGCAATCGCCGCCGCAGCAACCTTCACCGTCGCAACCTTCGCCGCAACAGCCGGCGTCGCAGTACTCGTCTTCGCAACCGCAACCAACTTCACAACCGCAGGCGACGTCACAGCCCTTGTCCTTCTTGCCGAACAGGCTGAAGCCGCAGCACGGTCGGCAGCCGTCGCGGAAGATCGTCGGCCGCGGCGCGCACTGCGACGTGGCGACATGGCAGGGGGCGCACCCTTTGCCTGCCAAGAGTCCTGAACCGGCGCAACCGGTGGCCAACAGGCACACCATGCCCGCCAATGCGATGCATTGTCTCATCCGTTTATCCCCCCTGTGTGATCAGCGTCGGCGCGGGGCCGACGTTCGGCGCGCCATCCGGCCACGGGGGCCGGGCATGCGGCTTGGGTCGCGATCGGGTCCAATCCCCCGATTAGCTCGTAGTAAACCCGCAAAACTGATATCGGCGGCAGAATCGGCAGAATCCAACAAATCGTTACGTCTGCGGCGACGGGGGCGGCATTTCAATCCGACTTGCCGCCTGGGGGAGGTTGATTTAGAGTGAATGCGGCGGCCCCGCTCTTCTTCGCAAGTCATGCCGGGGATTGGCCTTCCGTCAATGCCAGCGGCCACGTGTGGCGACCCAGGCTTAGCGACCCCATGAGTTCTTCCATGCCCAACGGATCGCGCACCGAGGGCGGCGCCGTCCCCTCGGCCGTCGTCAACCGGCTGAGTATGTACCTGCGCGAGCTGCATCACCTGCTGGCCGATGGCAAGCAGACGATCAGCAGCAGCCAATTGGGACGCCGGCTGGGGTTCACCGACGCCCAGGTGCGCAAGGATCTGGCTCACTTCGGCCACTTTGGGCACCCGGGGATCGGGTATCGCTGCGACGAGCTGATCGACGAAATCCGCAAGATCCTGGGCACCGACCGCCAATGGAACGTCGGGCTGGTGGGGGTCGGCAACCTGGGCCACGCCTTGCTGGGCTACAAAGGGTTCGCGTCCCAAGGGTTCAGGATCGTCGCCGCATTCGACGCCGATCCCGCCAAGCAGGGGCAGGATATCGACGGCGTGCCGGTCTACTCGTCGGCGTCGTTGGCCGAGGAGGTCCGCCGGCTGCGGATCGATTTGGGCATCATCGCCGTGCCCGCCACCTACGCCCAGGCCACGGCGGACATGCTGGTGGCGGCGGGGGTGTCGGGGATTCTGAATTTCGCCCCCTTCACCGTCAGCGTGCCCGAGGGGGTCAGCAAGGTGGGCGTCGACTTGGCCCGGGAGTTGGAACAGGTGACCTTTTCGGTGATGAGCCGGCTGCGGGCGGCGGCGGAGCCCTCGTAACGCGGTTGCCGGCGCGGGCCTTTTCGCGGTTGCCCTCGTGACGTAAACTTTCCCCTCGGCAGCAGTTCCGGCCGCAGCGGCGGAGCCGCGGCCGACACACTACCCCGTAGTGTAATGGTAACACTAGGGATTTTGATTCCCTCA
>JAGQOU010000458.1 GCA_020427145.1 Planctomycetales bacterium
GTGGGCGCGGGCGACCGTCGATCATTCTGGCACGATCGTCGTTGACGTACCATCGCGATCTCCAGCCACGCGGCGAGCCGCAAAGCGCATGCCAGCATCGGTGGGGGCGCGGCTGGGCGTCGCCGTGGTGCATGCAGTTGACGCCAAAAAAACAGCCGCAGCGAGACTCGCTGCGGCTGTTGGTCGTTTGTCGTTCGTCGCGGCGAGCGGGCGGGCTCAACCGGCGGCAATGCTGCTGATGCGGATCTTGGTCAACACCGAGCGATGGCCCGTCTTGCGGCGCGAGCTCTTCCGCTTGCGCAGCTTCTGGACGACCAGCTTGGGGCCCTTGGCGGCGCCGATCACGTCGGCGGTAACCGTGGCCCCGGCCAGCGTGGGGGCGCCCAGCTTCACGTCGCCGGCCCCGTCGCTCACGGCCAGCACCTGATCAAAAGTGACTGTCTCGCCGGCGTCGGACCGGTAATCGATGGTCAGCTCCTGACCTTCTTCGACCTTAAACTGACGTCCGCCGTTGGCAATGATCGCGTACATGGAAATGGTCTCAACTCGAAACAATGTAAGGACTTACGCCACGGCCCGGGGCGCCCACAAGGGGCCAGCGCCGGTGGGCGAGTCCCGCATTTTAACAGGGTTCCAGCGGGCGTCGAGGGGGCTAACTACGGTCCGCCCGCCCGTATCGTTCCACTTTCTTCGCTTACGACAGCTCTCGGTTGAAAAAGCCGGGAATCTGCGACGCGGAATGCGAGGATGACTCGACCTTTGTGTCACCCTTGCCAGAAGCCCTCCAACGATTCGTTGAGCTTGTCGATCTCAAAGCAGTTGGGATCCCAATCGTCGGGCCACCATTCACGTAGCTCGTCGTGCCGCTCGTGCTGGGGGTTGTTGATCGCTTCGACGAATTCCATGTAGCCCCAAGGGCCGCCACAATCTTCGGGGGGGCAGGCGCCAGCGCCGGCGAGGCAGACGACGCTGAGATCCTCCGACGCCGGGAACGTCTTTTCGATCTTGATGTCATGCCCCCAGCCGTCGCCGAAGTCGTACATGTAGGTAAGCTTCTTGGTTCCCGCCGCGACCAAGTCGCTGAGCCACACCTCATCCTCGGGCTCGCTCGGGCTACCGAGGTCGAAGTCTTCGACACCGTTGGCGAGGAACCGCCGCTTGCCGGCAGCAAACTCGTGCAAGTGGCAGTCTTCCCAACCCATCGCGAGCTGCAAAACGTCGTGCAACTCGTCGAGAGCGCAATCGGGAACGCGGAGTCGGCGCCACACCGTGGGCTGAACGTCGCGCAGCGTGATCTTGATCTGGTAGGCCGGCGTCGGCTGAGGAGCTTCGTCCGCCGTGAGCGGGGAACTGGCGTAGCGCCGCAGGACCGTCGCCAGCGGATTGGCTTCAGCAGGCGGTGCCGCGCCGTCGGCAGGAATGTACGGAATCAGGCCTGCTTCGTAGGCCTCGGCCTGCACGTCGCGCGGAGCATCGCGGAAATCGAGAATGATTCCGTTGGTCTCGAACATCCACGTCATTGGGTTGTCACCGATCCGGCTCGGCAGCGTCCATCTCGGGTCGAGCTGCTGGATGTCGAGTCCATCGCGAATGTCGCGACAGCGAGCCTGCATCGTCGCCTCCGATACGCCACAGGCCGCGGCCAACTCTTTGCCGGTCATCGTCGGCTGGAACGACCGATCGCTGAGGAAGTTGACCGAGCCGATTGTCCACAGGATGCCGGCTGCCCAGCTTTCGGGTTTAGCGCGGCCCTCGACGACCGGCGAGCCCTCCTGACAGCAAAGCGCGGCAAGCAACTGACCCAGCGCCGCGTACTCATCGCCGAGCGGCGCGAGGTATTTGGCGCAAACAGCGACAATGCATCCAACGATTGCGGAAAAACGCGCCTGGTGGTCGGGTTTGACGGCTTGGCGGAGTGCTGTGGCGGCAGTTGCCTCCTGTCCGTCCCACGCTGTCGGCTGCGACATGGACCAATCCTTTGATGGTAGGCATCGGCAGGCCGCCCCGCGCTAACGCGACGCCGGGGCGGTTGCGCCGATTCGCTTCTCACACGCTATCCACCCGCACCTCCCGACCCGCGGCGTCCTCGCATTCAATCTTGAGGAATTCGGGGCTGAGGTCTTCGCGGCTGAGCACCAGCACTTGCACGTTGTGCTCGTCCTCGAGCCGGGTCAGTTCGCGGCGCTTGCGGTTGTTGATGTAGCTGGCGACCTCTTCCTCCACCGTCAGCGCGATGCGGGCCACGCGGTCGTGTTGGGCGCACATGATCAGCTTGCGGATCACTTCGATCGCCATGCTCTCGGCGCTCTTGACGAGCCCCGAGCCGAAGCAGCCCGGGCATTCCTTGTAGACGCTGCGTTTCAGACTGGGGCGAATCCGCTGGCGCGTCATCTCGATCAGGCCAAACGGGCTGGTCCGCAGAATCTTGGTCCGGGCGCGGTCGCGGCGCACCGCGTCGCGCAGGGTGCGTTCCACCGTGCGGCGGTGACGCTCCTTGCGCATGTCGATGAAGTCGTTGA
>JAGQOU010000459.1 GCA_020427145.1 Planctomycetales bacterium
GGCTCACGCCCCCCGCTCGCCGCGGCGCTGTGGTCGCCACCGCGATTCCCCGCGGATTGCCCGCCCCCAGGGCTCGGTTTACACTACGGGATTGCCGAACCCGTCGTGGTTCCATTGTGTCGATCCCCGCAGCGGCAACAAGCGGGCCTCTCCCCCCTCCCCACCCAACCGCCGATGCGTCCGCTCGATCAACTTGAAGCCACGATCGCCGAGCGCAAGGCCGCGGCCGACGCCGGGACTTCGTACACAGCCCGCCTGCTGGCCGGGGGCGTGGCCAAGGTCGGCGCCAAGGTGACCGAGGAAGCCGCCGAGGTGGTCGAGGCGGCCGGCGAGCCGGGCGACGCGGGACGCACCCACACCATCGCCGAAGCGGGCGACGTGCTGTACCACCTGATGGTGCTGCTGGCCGTGCGCGATATTTCGCTGGCCGAGGTGGAAGCCGAAATCGCCCGCCGCTTCGGCATGTCGGGGCTCGAAGAGAAGGCGGCCCGCAGTCGCCAAGATTAATCCTGCACCACGCGGGGCGCAGCGAACACCACAGGCGTTGTTGAAACCCTGTGCTCTCTGTCTCCCTTGTGGCGAATCCGAAGTCAGAAAAGATCTGAGAGCATGTCCGAAAACCTCCGCATCGGCGTTCCCAGCAAGGGCCGCCTCGCCGAACTCTCGACCGACCTGCTCAAGGAAGCGGGGCTGAGCTTTCGTCGGCAGGACCGCAGCCTGTTTGCGCGGGTCAAGGATATGCCGATCGACGTCACGTTTCTGCGGACCGACGACATCCCCACGCTGTGCGCCGAAGGGGCCATCGACCTGGGAATCACCGGCAGCGATCTGGTCGCCGAAAGCGGAGCCGAGCTGACGGAGCGTCTGAAGCTGGGCGTGGGCAACTGCCGCCTCGCGATTTGCGTGCCCGACGACAGCCCGGCGACGAAACCCGGCGATCTCACCGACGCCCGCATCGCCACCAGCTTTCCCCACGTCACGCGCACCTATCTGGCCGACCACGGCGTCGAACCCCATGTCGTGGAGCTCACCGGGTCGGTCGAGGTGATGATTGCCCTGGGCGTGGCGGATGCAATTGTCGACCTGGTCGAAACTGGCAGCACGCTGGCCGCCAATCGGCTGCGAATTCTCGCGGAGATCGGCCGGTACGAAACCGTGCTGGTGCAAAACTCGGCTACCAAACACGCGCCGATGTGCGACCGCATCACGCGGCGGCTCGAAGGCGTGGTGATCGCCCGCGCGTACTCGCTGCTGGAGTACAACGTTCCCGAGGCCAAACTTGCCGAGGCCGAGAAGGTGACCCCCGGGTTCAACTCGCCCACCGTCAATCGGCTGGAGAAGACCGGCTGGTTTGCCGTGCGTGCGATGGTTCGCCGCGGCGAGGTGATCGGCATCATGGAGCAGCTCGAGCAGTTGGGCGCCACGGCCATTCTGGAAACGGCCATTAGCAACTGCCGGCTGTAAGCCGACGCGCGCCGACGCAACCCGGCGGCTCCAGGTCGCGTGACACGTGAGACGACGGGCGCGCATGGGGGCGCGTCTCAATTCACCCACAGGCTGAACCACAGCAACTGGCCGCGAAACACCTGCTGCGTCTCGCGCCAAAACTTGCGACTGGTCACCGTGCCGTCCTCCAGGTACGGCGCGGCGGCGGTTCCCTGCACCCACAGCACCAGATCGAACGTGCGCGGCTCGTCAAACACTCGCCGCAGATTGATCCCCTGCTTCGACTTGCCCCGCCAGAACGGCATCAAGTGCTCGCCGTTGAGTATCTTCTCCGCCTCGTCGAGCACCTCGCCCCAGCGATCGATCGCCTCGCGGGACATGTGAAAGAAGGGCATCGCCACGTTTTTCTGATCGGGGTTCGGGACCCACTCGTGGTCGTCGTCCGTTTCGGCGAGGATCGCTTGCCAACTCAGACGGCTTTGCTCGATCGTCGCCAACAAGTGCTCGCGCGCCGTGGGCAGCCGATCGGGCTCTTTCACCGGCAGCCGCAATAGGTGGAAGAACGCGATCAAGTCGCGAATGTCGTCCCACCAAACGTTCCCCCCTTGCTGGGTCAAGAATTCGTACCGCACTTCAGCCTTCGGAAAAAAGAGTTGGGCCGTCAAGTCGTGCAGCTCCTGGGTGTCGTACGCGAGAAACGCATTGCACATCGCCTGCAACACATGGCAGTAGCCGCGCAGCCAGTGGACGTCGCCCTGATCGAGCACCACGAAGAACCCCTCGCCCACGTCCTGATTGACGCGCGGCCCCGTGACGCGGCTGAGCACCTTCCACAGCGTCTCGTCGACCGACGCCCGGCCGTCCTCGTCGAAGTCCATCCGCACCAACCCGGCGTGAAACGGCAGGTAGACGTCGGACGAATCGATTTTCGCCAACGTTTGCTGGGCGCGCTGGAGGTCACCGTCAAATTGCTCGACCATCCGCCGAAACTGGAAATTGGTCAGCGGTCTGGGATCGGGGTTGTAGGGAACCGGCAGGCGCAGGATCGGCATCCCCAACGGCTGGCGAGGCTTCAGACCGTATTCGTGCAGCGACTGCATCAGCCGTTCGACGCCCCGGAGGATTTGGGCCAATCCGCAGGCGAGTTGCACGTTGTCGTCCGCCTCGGCCGACGCCGCCATGCGCTGCAACTTGTTGGCCGACTCCTTCAAGTCGCCGGCCAGGAGCATGCGCTCGAGTTCCACGGGCGTGGTCGCGTCCGCGCGCGAGCGGTCGGCGCCGGCGCCTGCCAAGACAGCGGCCGCCAGGGCCGCGAGCAGTAAACGAGTCATGACGAGATCCTCCCGCGCCCCGGGGCGCCGTGCTAGCAGTGAATGAAAAGCCGCGAATCGCGGAGAAAAGAGCTGCAGACGCAGCCGCGTGCCGCCCCGCCAGCATTCATTCGACGCCCTCGGCAGAACCTTGCCAAGTGACTGCCAATCTCGGCCGAAAACGTCGCAGGCAACGCGCGATCGCCCTGCCGCCAGCTGCCCGAATTCCCTACACTCCCGCGGATTTTCGGTCACCCGGGGCGTCCGTCCCGGCCGTGCTCGTCCGCCGCTCACCGCATGCCGATGCTGCGATCTTGCTTTATCGCAACGCTGCTCTTTGCCGCCGGCTGCTCGCCGGTGACCAAGATCATTGCGCCGTCGAACGTGCGCAACTGGGCGCCCGAACAGGCGACGCTTCCGTACGCCGAGTTCCGCGGTCAGGAAATCCTCGTTCACAACGTGCGGCAGTGCGACTATCTCGATGAAGACGCGTTCGTCGTGCGGCACGAGGATCGCCACTACCGGCTTGATCAGCTGCAAGCGGTCGATTTCTTCATGGTTCCCTTCACCGGCACGCCGCGGCTGGCTCACACGATGCTGAGCTTCGAGTTCGTTCCCCCCGACGGCCCGCCCGAGCATTTGGCCGTGAGCGTCGAGATTCGCAAAGAGGACGGCGAAAGCTACGCCGCCTGGAAGGGGAGCGCCCGGCAGTACGAGTTGATGTACGTGCTGGCCGACGAGCGCGACGTGGTGCAGCTGCGCACCAACCACCGGGGCGAGGACGTGTACCTGTACCGCACCACCGCGACGCCCGAGCAAGCCCAACGCTTGCTGGTCGACGTGCTGGGCCGCACCAACGAATTGGCGGCGCGGCCCGAGTTTTACGACACGCTGAGCAACAACTGCACGACCAACCTGGTGCGGCACATCAACCGCATCCACCCCAACCGCATCAAGTACGACTACCGCGTGCTGCTGCCGGGGTACTCCGACGAGTTGGCGTACCAGGAAGGGCTCATCGAGCATCACGGCACGTTCGAAGAGACCAAGGCCGCGGCGTATCTCAACCCACGGGCGCTCGCCGCGGGAAATCGGCCAGATTTTTCCCAAGCGATTCGCCGCTAAAGCGAATAGCTTTCGCGGCCGTGGGATTGGGAATTGAACCGCCACGGTCGCCACGGGCACGGGGGAAACGGGGCAGCCGTGGATCCGCGGTTGCTTAACAAGACGGACACCGCTGCTGTTTGCATGCCGAGGTCGTCACAGAGATAATGATCGCGGCTGCGTCGCGCGAATCTCGCTGGAGACATTTTCAATCATGCCGAATCGTCGCATCTCTGCCGATCGCCGGGCCCTGTATTACGTCGGCATGATCGTGTCGGGCCTCGGGCTGCTGTCGTTTCTGTCGACATTCGTCACGTTTCTCTCCCACTTCGGCGATTTCAGCAACTTCGAAGCCAACGCGCGCAGCGGCGGGTTTCGCGCGTTCGGCGGCATCGTTGGCCTGATGATCGGCGGCTTTTTGATGAACGTCGGCGCCCGCGGGGCGGCCGGGGCGGGGCTCAAGCTCGACCCCGAGCAGGCCCGCCGCGACGTCGAACCGTGGAGCCGCATGGCCGGCGGCATGGCCTCCGATGCCCTCGACGAGGCCGGCGTCGACCTCAACCGGCTGGGCGCCGGGCGCGACAGCGACTTGCCATTCGACGAGAAACTCCGCCGGCTCTACGCCCTCTACCGCGACGGTTTGCTGACCCGCGCCGAGTACGAACGCGAGAAGCAAGACTTGCTGGACAAGCACTAGAATTCTCTGCGTTTGCTATCCCAGAGAGCGGGGGAGTGCGAGGCTCTGCCGAGCCCGTGCGGAACGGGTGGACTTTGGCTCGCCGGAGCCTCGCACTTGCTTGTCTTTGGGGATGAGGCTTCGTCGTGGCGCCCTGGGGGCTTCGCTGCGCTCCGTCCCCAGCCACCCTGGCGGAACCCGTGGGGTCGAAAATCGCTCGACGCGTTCAACAGCGTGGCGGTGCGTCGCCGCGCGGGCGGCCGTTGCGTAGAAACTCTTGCGGCGTGACGCCGCTCTCGCGTTTGAACATGCGATAGAAGTGGCTCACGTCGCGAAAGCCCGCTTCGAGCGCCGCGCCGACGATGTTGCCCGTCTCCTGCATGCGGCGTCGCGCGAGTTGCAGCCGCAGCCGCGTCACGTACTGCGTGACGGTCAATCCGGTCTTGCGGCGAAAGTGGGCGGTGAACGACCGGTAACTCATGCCGGCGCGCTGCGCCAGATCCTCGATCTTCAACGGCTCGATGAACCGATCTTCAATCAACGCCAAGCTCGCGGCGAAGTCGCGCGGCTCGCCGGCGGCTGGCGTCTCGTGACGGCGCACCGTGAGGCGATGCAACCCGGTCAGCAACTGCACGGCGCACGCATGTACCATGGCGGCGCGCCCGGGGAGGTCGCGTCCCAATTCCATAATCAACTGCCGAAACACGCGACGGTAGGCGGTCAACTCGTAAGAGTTGGCAAATTGCACAACACTGCCCGCCGTCCAGCCGCCCAACAGGTCGCGCCACAGTCGAGCCACGCCTTCCGGCGCGGCGCAACTTCGGTCGTCGACGCACAGCACGCTCAGCGTGAGCGGGTCGTCGGCCGCGTCCACAAAACGATGGGCCGCTCCGGGAGGCAAGCGCACGACGCAGCCCGCGGCCAGTTCCCGCTCGCCATGCGAGCTATGCACGGCGCCGCGACCCGCCTCCACCAGCGTGAATTCGTGGAACGGGTGCTTGGCCGGGGGCATGAAAAAGCCCGGCGCATGCGGGCTCGTGAATGCCGAAATGCCAAATTCCGGCATGCAGGTCCGCACGGGGCTCGTTCGCGGGGATTCTTGCATGAATCCCCAGTATGAGCCACGCCATGGCTGGAGTGCAAGTCGAATCGCCACGCGACGGCGCACGCCGTTGCCGGATCAACCAGCAGCGATTCCCGCCCCCGCCGCGTCGGTCTCCTGCACAGCGGGGCGTCAGTTCGTTTGCCCGACGGGATATCCGTACTGCAACGTCGACGGCCCCGACGAATAGCCGTAGTTGACCTGCGTCGGAGCGTAGCCCGCGCCGTAGGAAGGCGCTGCGCCGCCCATCGGCGCGTAGTCTGTGGGGCACGCGGACGGACAGGCCGTGGGGCAGCTGGGAGTGTAAATCGGCGTGGGCGCCGGTGCGACGGGCTGTTTCTTCTTGCACAGGCAGCAGCCGCTCGCTCCAACCAGCGCCACGGCGGCCGCGAGCGCGACAATTCGAGTGCGCATGGCGGTGCATCCTTTCTTGTACGGAAATGGCCCGACGAGCGCCGCAAACAACCAGGCGCCCTCGGTGCAATCGTCTGTACAAGCCTACCCGGCAATTTGCGCACTGCCGGCTGCGACGTGGCGTTTTCGCCACAAAAGCGCGCGGGCGTTGCCCCTTCGCCACGGACAAACCGTACAACCGTCGCAAGACGACGGTCCGTGGAGTTCAAAGGGCGAGCGGGGAACGTCAACGGTTCGTTGGAGCCTGATGAACAGGGGGCTTACGCCCCCCGCTCGCCGGGTCCGTGGTTCAGTCACGAGCGCGCTCGTTACGCATTTATTCAGCGGTTTCGCTGCTGTCGCCTCCTTCATCCTCCAGCCGGACCAGCAGCCAGTGCTCCACCCGGTCGGGGCCGAAGTGGACCATCACGGGGGCTTCGTCCTTGGTGAGGTTGTAGAGTCCCGTTTCCATAATCACGTCGTCGCTCTCGCCGATCCGCATCGCCACGCGCTGCGTCTCCTTGTCGACTTGCCCGAGCACGGTTTGGGCTTCGTCGGTGGCGATGTTGTACAACGTGCCGCTGACCACGCCGGTGCGATCGACGGCCAACTGGACGACGCGATTCGGGTCGGTCTCGGACTCGTCAGTCGACACGGCGAACGTGCCCAACGGCATCCACTCGGCCGCTTCGGCTTCCTCCTGCGAGGCGGGCGGGGCGACGGTCGCCAACTCGGCAGCGCTGGCCGCAAAGTCCGCGGCGGTTCCGACCTCCTCGCCGTTGACGTACACGTTGTTGTTCTCGTAGTACACATTGCCGCCTTGGCCGTAGTCGTAATAAATCGGCTCCGACCAGACGGCCGCCGGGGCGGACCAGGTGAACCAACTGGCAAGCCCCACATACGTGGGCCTTCGCCACCAGTAGCTCCAGGGCCGCGTGCGGTTCCAGTACATGTAGTTCCACCCGCCCAGGTGATGGTAGTGACTACCCCACCAGGCGCCGCGGAACCAGTCGCCGTGATGGTGATAGTGACCCCAGTGCTGCCGCACGTTGCCGCCCCAGTAGTTCCAGCGGGCGTAGCGCGAGGGATGCGTGTCGAGCCAGCGGTTCATCCCGGGATGGCCGGGGCGGTTGACCACGTTGTGCCACCGATTGGTCACGTTGCCGGCGCCGGGGCGATTGGCCCAGGACGGCGGTCGATGGATATGACCGTTGTCGCCGCCAGGGCGCCAGGGGCGATTGCCGTTCGGGCCGCCGCCGCCGATCCAGTCGGGTCGATCGCCGCCGCTGCCGGGGCGTCCAGGCCGATTGCCGGGACGATTGCCCGGTACGCCGGGACGACTAGGACGATCGCCGGGCCCGCCGCCGCCAGGACGACCTGGACGATTGCCGCCGCCAACATCGGCCGGCAGCGTCGTCGGTCGCCCCGCACCGCCACCGGGTCGGCCCGGCCGATTGCCATCTCCCCCGCCGCCAGGACGACCTGGACGGTTGCCGCCGCCGACATTTCCCGGCAGCGTCGTCGGGCGCCCCGCTCCTCCACTTGGGCGGTTGATGCCGAGGAAGTCATCGATCGCGCCGGTGGTTGGACGACCACCGGGGCGCGCGCCGGGGCGCGTCGAAGCGCCGCCGCCCGGGCGAGTTGCCGGGCGCGTCGCAGGTCGACCGCCGGCAACGTTGCCGGGCAGATTGCCCCCCGGACGCCCTGCGCCCGGCACGCCCGGTCGCGCGCCGGGACGGGTACTGGGTAGCGTGCTGGGGCGGCCGCCGCCAATGGCGGGAATGCTGCTGCCGCCGCCGGGGCGCGGACCACGATTGCCGGTCCCAACATTGGGCCGTCGGCCGGGCAGGGTGGCGGGCGGGCCGCCGCCCACGGCGGGGCGATTGACCGTCGGCTTCATCCCGCCGCCAGGGCGCGGGGCGTTGATCTGGGGACGACTGGCCTGGGGACGACTCATTTGCGGGCGACTCGCCTGGGGTCGCTGCATTTGCGGTCGGCTCGGTTGTGGTCGGGGCGCCGGGCGTCCTCCGCCCCCCATATGGGGCGCGCTCATGGCGCGACCGCCGCCGCCGCGAGCTCCACCGCCGCCGCCGCGACCGCCGCCTCCGCCGCCGCGGCCGATCGCCGAGGCGTCGTCCGTCAATCCGTACGCGGCAATCGCAATCGCCGCAATGCATACCAATAAGCGCCTCATTGTTGACCTCCCTGCGCGGCTGCCGCTTCGGTCGTCGTGGAATCCGTCGGGGCAGCATCGGTCGCAACGCGCACCACCCGCACCGGCGGGGCCGAGGGCTGCAATTCGCCATTGATTTCCCGGCCGACGGTTTCGACATCAAGCGTGTCGTTATCGATCCGCCGGATGATCTGCGTGCCCGAGGCGCTGCCGCCGTCGGCGAGCGTTTGCCCCATACGGCCGACCCATTCGTCGCCGCTGGCGGACCACACGCCTTCGCCGAACGATCCGTCGGAGACGAAGTTCCAGGACCGCATGCGATTCTCGCGGGGATCCCAGCCAAACACCTGCGTGCCTTTGGTCATTTCGCCCGCGCGGTCCACCGTGTAGCTGCGCACCAAGAAAGCTCCGTCAGCCGCCCACCGAAAGGTCGTCTGCACGCTGGCGTCGCCGCCGTCGTCCTGCCAATCGCCAATCAGGAACTCCAGGTCCTTGAGCTTGGCGTACGGCGAGTCGGGCACAACCGGGGCGCCTTCGCGAATATCGGACAGCAGCCACTTGCCGTCCTGTTGCACCAGCACGGCGTTGAATTCGCTGACCACCGGGTCGTTGCCCGCGGTGGTCACCGTGGCGAGTCCCTCGATGCGAATCACGCCCGGGGCCAGTTGCTTCGCGTGTTGCACGTCGCCCGTGAGTTGGGCGCCAGGGTTGTCGGCAAAGAACTTCGCAAAGTCCGCCTCGACGGCTTCGCGGCCGATGGAGCGTTCGCCAGTGATCCCGTTGGTCCACTCCGCATCGGAGGTCCACATCGCGGCCAGTTTCGCCGCGTCGCCGCCGTCAAAGACGGCCACGTAGTCCTTAAAGAACTTGTCGACTTCCTTGGGAATCTCGGCCGCCTGAGTGGCGGCTGACGAGGCCAGCGCCGTCAAGACGACCGCCAAGTAACCGAATCGACATTGTGGCTGGAGCATGTTGGTTCTCCTCGCAGAAGTGTTAGTGCAGCGTATTGATTGATTGATGAGCGTCGAGTTCACGGCGGGGCGGCGACTATTCGTCGACGACCTCCGCGAACACCTGATTCCAGTCGCGGGCCATGTCAACGACCACCCAGCCGTGCTGGGGCGCCTCGTCCAGCGCCTGATCGAGGCGGCCGATATGCGAATCGCGGTCGTAGGCCCACTCGCGCTTGGCGTCGGTGTGATGCACGAGCAGGCCAAAACGCGGACCCTCGCCGGCGGTGGTCCACTGGAGCATTTGCAAATCGCCGTCGGAATTGCCAAACGCCATCACCGGGCGACGCCCGATGTGCGAATTGATCCCCACCGGCTTGCCCGCCTTGTCGTCGACGAAGTCGATGGCCGGCAGTCGCATCAACACCGGCCGACCGTCGCGCATCTCGAATTTTGTCTTGATGCTGCTGCCCACAACTTGCTCGGGCGGTATGCCGTAGACTCGCTCCGTCCAGGGCCGCATGAACTCAATCCCGCCGCCGGAGACGATGAAAGTCTTGAAGCCGTTGGCGCGCAAGTAGGCAAGCAGCTCGAGCATCGGTTGGTAAACCATCTCGGTGAACGGTCGTTTCGTCGTGGGATGCCGAGCGGTGGCGAGCCAGTCGGTCACGATCTGCTCAAAGTCAGCCGTGCTCATGCCGGAGTGCGTGGCGGCGAGAATCTCCACGGCTCCCTTCTCGCCAGCGGCGGCGAGTCCCTTCATGTCGCCCTTGAGCACCGATGCGAACGGCTCTTGCGTCTTCCACTCAGGGTGCTGAGGAGCCAGCGTCTTGACGCGATCCAGGGCAAAGAGCAACTGGAAATACAGCGGCTTCTCGGCCCACAGCGTGCCGTCGTTGTCAAACGTGGCGACGCGTTCGGCCACCGGCACGAAGTCGGCCGAATCCTCGTCCGTCACGCGCGTCACAAAGTCGATGACGGCCGACTTCGTCGCGCCCTCGTTCCACGAGGGAAGCGGATCGTCCGCCGCCCGCGCGTTCATCGCGACGTTGACCGCCAGTACACAAAACGCAACGAAGGCAAGCCGCTTGTCGATCACCCAAGTCATAATCTGATACCGCTTCTGATGAACTTGCTCGTTGGTACTCCACGACGACGACCGTCGCTGAGCACGATGGGTGCTCAGCGCGGTCGTCATCGCCTATTCCTACGTCGCGCCGGATTCAGTTACCCGTCGGCAGCGGGATGCTGATGCCTTCCTTCTGGAGCGCATCGCGCACGTACTTAAACCGCTGATAGTCCGAAATGGTAATGGGTCCGGTGTAGGTTCCGCTCTGCAGCTTTCGCGGCGGATACTTGACATAGGTCTTCATCAACTCCTTGATCGAATCGCTAATCGGGACCATGGCCCAGGTGCGTTCGGTGAAGTTATTCATGAAGATGTCGTACCGCTCCTGCGGATCGGCCCACAGGTCAAAGACTTGCGGCACGGTTGCCACGTACTTGTCCGCGCCCTTCCAGCCCAGATTGGCGTCGACCGCGAGCCCGCCGGTCGGCTGCCCGTCGTCGCCGCGCAGATTGAACACCGCCTTGTAGTTGCCGACCCGGGCCGCGCCGGGAGTCAGTTCGTTTTCGGTGAAGTAAAACCACTCGGTGCGGTCGCACTTGCCCTGGCCGGTGAGCAGGGGGGCCATGTCGTAACTGTCGAAAATGATCGGCTGTCCTTCGCGATCTTCGGTCGGCAGTTCGACGCCCGCGACCGAAGCGAACGTGGCCATCAGGTCGAGCCCGCCGACGATGTCGTGGTTCCGCACGCCGGGTTTGATCTTGCCGGGCCACAGAGCGATCGCCGGCACGCGGTTGCCGCCCTCGCGCACCGTGCCCTTGGTGCCGCGGAACG
>JAGQOU010000460.1 GCA_020427145.1 Planctomycetales bacterium
CGCCGCCGCGGCCGCCGAGCGCGGCGGCTCCCTGGCCCTCGGCCCCGGGAAATGCCGGCAGCGCCTCGCCCGGCGCGCGCAAGGCCGGCGCCGCCAGTGCGAGTGTCAATGCTAAGCGAGCGAGATGCATCATGGACTTCGGAAGACCTGTCAAACGGCGAACGCGAGGGAGCGAGTTCTAAAAAAGCGGCGCCCTGCCCCCAGGACGCCGCTTTCTCAATCAGTGCTAAGGTCGATCCGCTTTTACCGGCGACGTCGCACGACAAGAGCCGCTGCCGCGAGGCCGATCAGGGCGATCGAGCCGGGCTCGGGCACCCCCGTCGTCACGCCGCTGAGGTAGGCCCCGGCGCCGCCTTGGGGAACGCTGGCGCCGCTATTAAATGCAGTGGCTTCCTTGGCGGTGAACCGGGCTTGGTTGCTGCTGGTGTTGGTGTTGCGCGTGATCAGAAACGTCACGATGCCGTTGGTGTCGGCGTTCAGGAACGTATCCAGCGCAGCGCTGGAAAACGAGTACAGGTCGCCTTCGACTTGCGGACCGTAGGCCTGATCGGCAACCAACAGCGTGAGGCTCGCCGACTTCAAGTCGTGAATGTCGTCATCCGTATGCGCCAATCCCACCTCGGTCATGACGTCCATTCCATCAGGCGCCATTGCCGGGGCGGTGTCGTAGGTAATGGCCGCTTCGTCCCAAGCAACGTCGTCCGCCGAACCGTCGTTAATGCCCCACAGCGAAAGCGTCTTGCCGGTCGAGCCGTCGCTGCGATACCAAGTCAGGTTGAGCGCCGACCCCGCGGCCCCGGTGAGCGACGACGTGTCAAAACGCAAGAACACGAGGTCGTTGGTCGTGCCGTCCTCATCGGTGCGGGCGTTCATAAACGCATCGCCGTTGCGGTTGCTGCCCGAGCTGTCCTCGCGGACCCAAGTGTCGGCGGCCACGCCAAGGGTGGCGGCGCCGGCCGTTTGCGGCAGCGCCAAACAGGCGACGGCGGCCGCTGAGAAGAGTAAACGAGACACTTTCATGAGTTCTTCCTCCGGTTGCGAAATAGCACGAGACTAAGACAAGACAGTGTGAAGGTAAGTCGGACGACCGCGACCGGGCGTCCTGGAATCCAAAACTAGGGACGACTCAACCCTGCCCCGTCGTCGCGTCTGGTTGAGCCGCCCCGTACGATGCTTACCGGCGACGACGCCGGGCGGCGATTGCCAACGTTCCCAACAGGGCCAGGGCGACGGTTGCCGGCTCGGGCACGGCCGCCAAGGCGGCGGCAGGGGCCGAGCTCAGTCCCACCAGCACCACGTCGGTGCCGTTGCCGGCGCCCAACACCTGATCAACCACGCTGTTGGCCGCGTCGGTCCACGAGATGTCGCCCGTGTAGGTGATGGTCCAGTTGTACTGGGTGCCGCCGAACACGGCCGACACGGTGTCGCCTTCGCTGTAGTGGGTCGTGCCGGCCGCATCCGAGAAGATGCGGTCGTTGGTGTGAACCAATGGGTCTCCATCGAGGCCCAAGTCGCCGGTGCCGGTAATCGTTCCGCCGTAGACGCTTTCAAAGTCGACGTCGAACAGCCCCAGATTGACTGGCACGCCGCCGCCATCGGTGGCGGGGGCTTCGTCCAGCACCAGGTCCAACCGCGCCGAGCGAATCCATGTCGGATCCGTGCTGTCGGCGCCGTTGTTGATAGCCAGATTTTGATCGACCTGGATCGGCCGCGTGCCGCCGTTCTCCAGGTGGAACTCGACAATGCCCACGCCGCGTTCCACGCCATCGGCCAGATTTGCAATGGCTGCCAGGGTGAAATCGAAAGTATGCACGCGGCCGCCGGTCATGGGGTTGTGCATGATGAACTTGCCGATGCCCCCGGCGCCGGTCGTCGAACTGCCCGCCGACAGGCGAATGCCTCCCGCACCCGTGTACTGTTGCACCTCCAGCGTGCCGCCGCGGTAGTCGTAGGTGCCGTTGCCCCAACCGCTGCTCTCTGACTGTCCCATGTCGAGCGTGTTGGAGGGGATGCGGAAGATGCCGCCGGTCTGAACCACTTGCCCCAGGTTTTGCGCCTCGGAGGTGCTGCCCGAGCGTCCAACGATGATCGTGCTGCCCACGGCGAGGTCGCCGCTCTTAATGGTCAGCGTGTTGGAGTTGGTCGTGTTGCGCGAAATGTACATGCGATACAGCGTTTGCGGGCCCATCTCGCGAACCTGTCCACCACCGATGTTCACGGAAAATGGCCCGCTACTGATCTCGGTAGGATAGGCCATATCCTCGGCGCCATAGCCCGTGCCGCCGAACTGACGGCTCCAGTTGCTCGGAGCTAATCCGGAACGCTGCAGCTGCAGAAAGTCGCTGCCGTTGACAATGTCGTCGTCAACCACGTCGGGGTTGGAGTAGAACGGATCGTTGTCGGGATCGAAGACAACCCCTTCGCCGGTCACGTCCCAAGCGCCGCTGCCGCCATTGATTTGAGCGTCGTTTCCAAGCAAACCGACATTCGGGTCGAATTCGTTATTGGGGGGCAACAGTCCGTTGGTCAAGGGATCGACGACCGTGGTCGGAGAGGCTTTGCTCCAGTTGACATAGTCGAACCACCAGTTGTTGTTGCCTTGGCCGTCGAAGTTGTTCGACGCATTGGCGAGCGACGCGGCAAGGCACCACCCTGCGATACCCGCAGCGGCGCCGGCGAGTGTGCCAAGTTTCCAGCTAGATCCTTCAAATCGTCGCGACAGCGAGCGTAGCATCGATGGGTCTCCCAAATCGTGAGATGAGTGTTCGCGGTTTGATACCAAATTGTGAGAAAAGCCAAGCTGCGGGGACCTGCCGCCCCCCGGCGGGCCGCTATCGCGGCTCCACCACAATGTCGAATGTCTTATGTTCGCCCAAGTCGACTGACAGCGTCAGGCCGGAGGTCGCTGGGTTGCCGTACTTGGCGGCGATGGTCGGTTTCTGGCGCCGTTCTGGATCGCCGGTGTTTTCAGAAATGCCCACTTCGTATTCGCCAGGCTGGACGCCAGCCGTCGGATCGCCGGTCGACAGCGTGTAATTCCCCTCGTTATCGGTGGTTCCGTAGACTGTCTTACCTTCGCCAATCGGTCGGGCCGTGACTCGCGCGCCCACCAGGGGCGACCCGTCAGTCCGCGTGACGCGACCGGCGACCTCGGCATGGTCCGTAGGACCACACCCCGCAAGGACAAACAGTAGTCCCGCGGCGTAATACATGCATCGGCGCGTTCGAGTTGGGGCAGCAGCAGGCGGCATAGTGCGACAAAACGTCGGTGTCGGATTCCCAAGGTGCAATATTCAAAATCGGCAGAGCATGCGGTGAACATGCGCCGCGGCAATGTCACAATCGCTACGGATTGTTGGTCGTGGAACAGAACGGACCGGCCCCTTCGATTTCACCACCCGCGCGGGTCGCCATCTGGTCCAACACGCCTAACTCCGTATCACGTGAGATTGGCCGCACGCTTCCATCACAAAAAGCGAAGTTCACCACGCCGGGGTGATTGCCGCCGAAGCCGCTATCGCCGCCGTCTCCTCCCGGTAGATCACAGCGTTGGCAGAACGGCTGTTCACGGCCAATCCCGCCCGCATATGGAAAGTGATCTCCGTTAAATGCATGTCCGTTCTCGGCCCAGGCCAAACCGACTTCACCGGCAAGCAATGTTGACGAGGTGCCATCTGTGATGTTCTTCAGGCTAATTTCTTCGCGCCACCCCACAATCCGTTTGGTATTGCCCTCGTAGCGCAGGCCGGAATCACGATTAATCTGCACGGCCGCCCCATCGGCAAAGTTCGCATTCGACCAGTCAAAGCTGTTGTATTTAAGAATCGAAACCGTGCCGCTTGCGCTTGTATACTCAAGATTACAGGTCGAACTGCCAACGGGGCGATAGTCGGCGAGAGAACCGTAGTATCCCACCTTCGTTCCTGGCACTTCAGGATCGCTCCGCGCGTGCGTTGCACCGTCGCCAGGAACAGCTGCGACGAGCATGACGCGATTCTCATGGGCCTGCGACGGGCAAAAATATGCATCAATGATCGCTTCACGCGCTTGCAGCGTTTGATCGTAGAAACATCCATGATTGCCGCGGGTCAGATCCCACAGCCCGCGCACTTGCGTTTGCTCCATGTAATCGAGGATCAGCGCCAGAAACGTCAGGTGACCGTCAGCGATACGGGACGGCGGCAGTTTGTTGCGCGAGCTGTGATAGTTCTGCACCGCGAGGCCGACCTGTTTGAGATTGTTGATGCATTGCATGCGGCGCGCGGCTTCGCGCGCCGCCTGAATGGCCGGCAGTAACAGCGCAACCAAGACGCCGATGATAGCAATCACGACCAACAGTTCGACCAACGTAAACCCGGTGCGACGGGCGTGTTTCGTTTGGGGAGGCATAATTCCGTTCGACTCCATCTGTGGCGGCAACAGATCTCAGGAACGAGTGCAGCGCAAAGTGCGGCAACCGGCGCCGCTCGCATTGCCTGCGATTACGACAAGTTGGAAAAGGGAACACGAGGTTCAAGGTGACAAGTCAGACGCCGCGCGAGCGTCGTCGGGCGACGCGCTGTCCCTGCGAACAGCACCGGCGTCGCATCATTCATTTCATCCTAATCACCGGCACCACCCGTATAATTGCATTTTCAAGCACCATTCTTGCATGCGCCCGGCTGCAAGGAACTTTCCCATGCATTCGCACCAGAAACGGTATTGCGCATATGAGAAATTCGATTCACGCAATTGCGACGAGTCGTCATTTCGCGGCCTGCCGTGGGACCCAGAAGGTGGGCGTTCATTATATGACCTGGATCGCGCTGATCGCGCGACTTGGGCAATGCGGCTTGCCGCGGTCTGGTGCCCTGCGTGAGCTATCCTTTCGTAACTCATCGCGGCCCCGATCGGGGACGACTCGTCACGCCGAGTGCCATCAGCCCCCCTCGATCTCTCGCCTCGACGAAGAGCACGCGAGTGCCAAGCGGCGCCGGCGCCGCCAGACCGCGGCGGCCCCGGGTCGAAGCGGTTGACCCTTTTCCGTCTGAACTCTCAGGAAAGATGCCCAGATGCCCTGTACTGCAATTGACGTTCTGCGGCCTTCGCTACTGGCCCTGTTGGTTCTCTCGGTGGTGGCTGGCGGCGCCGACGCGCGCCCGGGAGGCGGCGCAGCCCGCGGCCGGGCAGGCGGGGCCAGCCCGGCTCGCATTGGCGGCGCAGCGCAGAATCCCGCTCCAATGAGCGGTCGGCCCGGATTGGCGGCGCAGGCGCCGCGCGTACGGGCCGGGGCCGAAGGACGCCAGGGCGCTCTGCAATTGCAGAGCTATTTGAATCTTCCTGTCGGGCAACTCAGCGGCCAGCAGTTGGCCGCGGGCCAGCTATCCACCCGGGGAGCCGACCTGCGCTCCACCGCCCAGTCATGGGTTGGCAATCTGCAGAACGGCCCGCAGCCATTTTCGGCGGCGTGGTATGCCGATCACCCCCATGCCTGGCAGTACACGCACCCTCACGCCGACGCGTGGGCTGTGGCCAGCGTCGCGACAGCGACCGCGTGGTTGGGCTGGAGCGCCCTCGACGGCAGCAACGGCGGGTCAACAACGACGGTGTACGTCGAGCAGGCGCCGGCCGAGCCGACATTGGCGAATGCGCCGGCAACGCCTCCCAGTGCCGAGACAGCGCCGACAACGCCAGCCGGCGACTGGCTATCGCTGGGGGTGTTTGCTCTGTCGCGACCCGAGGGCGCCGGCCGGCAGGTCGTGCAATTGGCTGTCAACCGCGCTGGTGACGTGCAAGGCGTGTACTACGACGAGTTTCTCGGCGCCACGGTCAACGTTGTCGGTGCAGTCGATCGCGCCACGCAGTTGGTGACTTGGTCGCCGGAGTCGAATCGTCAGACTGTGTTCTCTGTGCCGCTGGTTGGGCTCACTTCGCCGGAGGCGTCGGTCGACGTGACGACGCCCGCCGGCGGTGAAACGTGGTTGGCGGTGCGGCTGGAAGCCCCGCAATAGCGTGCCCCCGGCCGTTGGCCAGTTGTCGCGGCCGCGGGCGCACACGCGCCGTGTGATTGACTTGCCGGGCCAGGCGCCGAGAATTGAGGCCGAGCGCGGTCGCTGACCGCACGGCCTCTTTTCATGCGCATTCCGGCTGATTCATGCACCAACGATTTCTGATCTGCCTGGTCGCGGCGACTTCGCTTGCCGCCGCCGCTTGCTCCGTTCGCGGTGGCGAAACCACAGACTTTCGCGAGGGGTGGCGATTCTCGCTGACCGATCCCGCGGACGCCGCCGCCGTCGATTTTGAGGACGGCGCGTGGACGCCCGTTCGCCTGCCGCACGATTGGGCGATCGCGGGGCCCTTCGACGAAGACGCCCCCAGCGGATTCTCGGCCAAGCTGCCCTGGAAGGGCGTGGGCTGGTACCGCAAAACGTTCCACCTCGACGCCAAACCGGGCGATCGGGTGTATCTCGACTTCGACGGCGTGATGGCGTTTCCGCAGGTGTACGTCAACGGCCACTTGGCCGGCCAGTGGGATTACGGCTACACCTCGTTCCGCGTCGACGCGACGCCGTACGTCAACTTGCAGGGTGACAATACCGTCGCCGTGCGCGTCGACACGACCCGGCACGGCACGCGCTGGTATCCGGGCGCGGGGATCTACCGCAAAGTCACGTTGCAGGTCGAACGGCCCGTGCATATCGCCCAGTGGGGCGTGGTCGTGACGACCCCCGCCGTGTCGGCCCAGCAGGCAACCGTGCATGTTGACGCGACCATTGAGAACCACGACCCGACCGCGCAGCAGGGCCGCGTGAACTTCACGCTGCTCGATCCGGCGGGGCGCGAGGTCGCCACGCGCGACGTGGTGGCCGAACTCGCCAGCGGATCGACGCAAGTCGCCGCGGATTTTGACGTCGAGAATCCCGTGCTGTGGGACATTGGCGCGGGAAACCTCTACACCGTGCGCACCACGGTGCAGGTCGACGGCGCCGCAGCCGACGTTCACGAGCAGCCGTTTGGCATCCGCTGGTTCGAGCTAACCGCCGATGACGGGTTTCACCTCAACGGGCGCCGCGTGCAGCTGTACGGGGTGAACCTGCATCACGATCAGGGACCGCTGGGCGCTGCGTTCTATCGGCGCGCCATGCAGCGGCAGCTCGAAATCATGCGCGAGATGGGCGTCAACGCGATTCGCACCAGCCATAATGCTCCCGCGCCCGAACTCTTGGAATTGTGCGACGAAATGGGGATGTTCGTCTGGGACGAGTGCTTCGACAAATGGGACGTGACCGCCGACCGGCCGAAGCAAGGCGCCCCCACTCACCAGCAGCACGCCGAGCGGCATCTGGGGAGCCTCGTCCGCCGCGACCGCAATCATCCGTCGGTGTTCGTGTGGTCGATCGGCAATGAGATCCCCGCCAATCGCGAGGGCGTGACGCCTGAGCGGGTTCGCATGATGTGCGACGTTGTCAGGCAGTACGACGAAACGCGCCCGGTGGGTATGGGGTGCCACATTCCCGACCAGGTGCGCGCGGGAATGTTCGACGCCGCCGATTTTACCGGGTGGAACTACGCCCGCCGCTACGCCCAGTTCCGCGAGCGGTATCCCGACAAGCCGATCATCTACAGCGAGTCGGCCTCGGCGCTCAGCACGCGCGGATTTTACGAGTTGCCGTTGCCCACGGAAAAGACGGACTACTCGGTCGACCACCAAGTCGACTCGTACGATTTGAACGCGGCGCCCTGGAGCGACATTGCCGACCGTGAGTTTGCCCTCATGCAGCGCGATCCGTTCGTTGCAGGCGAATTTGTGTGGACGGGGTTCGACTATTTGGGCGAACCGACGCCATTCGACGCGCAGGCCCGCAGCTCCTACTTCGGCATCGTCGATTTGTGCGGCATTCCCAAGGATCGGTTCTGGCTGTATCGCAGCTATTGGCGACCCGACGCAACGACGATTCACATCGTGCCGCACTGGAACTGGCCCGAGCGCGTCGGCGAGAAAGTGCCGGTGTTCGTTTACACCAACGGGGACGAAGCGGAACTGTTCGTCAACGGCAAGTCGCAGGGCCGACGCCGCAAAGGCGAGCGCCCGACGCCAGTTGCCAATCTGGCGGCAGGCCGCACGGCCGAAGCGAGCTCGGCCCAGGGGGACAACCCGGTCTCCGCACTCGTCGACGGCAATACGGAGACGCGGTGGTGCGCAGAGGACGGGTCGGCGCCGCAGTTTGCACAAGTCGACTTGGGCGAGTCCCAGCAAATACGGTTCATCACCGTAGATTTCGAACAGGCCCTGAGCAACTACGTGATTTCGATCAAGTGCTCGCAGGACGGAAAGACTTGGCAGACGCTCGCCGTGTCGTCGCCGAACGAGAAACTCGGTCAGTTTGCCCCGCGGACGGCGCAGTTTGACGTCGACGGGTTAGGGCGGTACGTGCGAGTCGAATTCTACGAACTGACCGGCGGCGCCTGGGCCAGTATTCGCGAGTTGGGCGTTTACACCGAGCGGGCCGAGTCGGACTACTATGACCCGATGTACGACTACCGGTTGCGGTGGGACGATGTGATCTACGAGCCGGGCGAGCTGAAGGTGGTGGCCTATCGCGACGGCAAGCGACTGGGCGAAGCGGTGCGGCGCACCGCCGGGGCGCCGGCGGCGCTGCGGCTGACCCCCGATCGCACCCAACTCGCCGCCAACGGCGACGATCTGTGCTATGTGCTGGTCGAAGCGGTCGACGCCGCCGGCGAGCCCTGCCCGTTGGCCGACAACCAGGTGAAGTTCAATGTGCAGGGCCCCGCAACGATCGCGGGCGTGGGCAACGGCAATCCGATTTCCTACGAGCCGTTTCAAGCCGACTCGCGGCAGCTTTTCAACGGCAAGGCGATGCTGATCCTCCGCGCGCAGCCTGGCGACGGCGGAGCCATTCGCGTCACGGCAACAAGCGACGGGCTCGCGGCGGCGAACGCCGAATGCGCGGCGACCCCGGCATCGCCGGGTCGTGACTAAGAGCCGCTTCGGTCGCAGAATAACACCGTCAGCGACCGCGCCCCGTGGGCGCCGATCACGAGCGATTGCTCGATGTCGGCGGTCTTCGACGGTCCGCTAATGTAGCAGCCAAACGCCGGCGTGGCGAATTCGCCGGCGCCGTTGTTGCGCTCGGCCAGCCGTTCGTACGCCGCGTGCATCGTCGGCACGATCTCGGCTACGGGGACGACCAGCACGACGTGCTGCGGAATGAAATACACGACTCGTGCGGGCAGGTTCCGATCGGTGACCCACACGGCGGCGTTCTCAGCCACGGCAAACTCCCCGGGGAGCACTGCGAGATCGAGATCAGCCAGATCATGCGGAGTCGCCCGGTCGGCAGGATCCACGTCGCCGGCCACGCCCGGCACGAACGACATCTTGCGCACCGCGGCAATCTCCCGCTGCACGTTGGCCACCGCGGCCGCGAGTTCGGATTCACCCCGTACCACTTGCGCCCGTCCGCCG
>JAGQOU010000461.1:0-1058 GCA_020427145.1 Planctomycetales bacterium
GCACGCGGATGATTCTCGACATGCTCACCGCCGACGCCCGCGTCGACCGCAGTCGCGTGGTGATCGACCACGTCGAAGAGCACACCATCCGCCCGGTGCTGGAAGCCGGGTTCTGGGCCGGGATGACGCTGTATCCGGTGAGCAAGTGTACCCCCTCCCGCGCCGTCGACATGGTGGAACTGTACGGCCCGGAGCGGTTGCTGGTGAACTCGGCGGGCGACTGGGGCCCGTCAAAACCGACCGCCGTGCCGGATTTCATCCTGGAGATGCGCAAACGAGGTCACGCCGAGGCCGCCATCCGCCGGATCGTGTACGACAACCCGATGACCTTTTTCAGTCAAAGCCGCGGGTTCCGCTTCGTCGCGCGCTAGCGCCCGCAGCTGTCTTGAAAAGGAGGCGAATCATGTCTCTCGCAGAACTGCGTCCCCTGCTGGGGTGGTGTTTGCTGCTCAACTTCGCCATTCTGGCGTTGTGGTTTGCCGCGTTCGTCCTGCTGCACGACGCGATGTACCGACTGCACGGCAAGCTCTTCGCTATTTCGCGCGAAACGTTCGATGCGATCCATTACGCCGGCATGGCCGCGTTTAAGATCGGGATCATCCTGTTGAATATTGCGCCGTATCTCGCGATCTCTCTGGCCGGCTGACGAAACTGCGACTCGGCGCCACGCACAAGGGCGCTCGACATGGCTCTGGGGCTGCGTTTGCTGTCGGTCTGTCCGCGGCTGCAAGTCCGCGACGGCAATCTCGTCGTCTCGACCCCGCGGCGCGTGCAACTGCTGACGCTCGGCTGCTTTCGTCGCGAGGTGATTCTTGACGGCGCCCACCGCGAGATTCGTATCACGCGCCGCTTGTTCTGGCTCGGCCGAAAAACGCGCCGGCTGCGATTCGACTGGGTCGAAGGCGTGGCTTACGGCTACAAAGACCTGACGCCGTTTCCCGCGTTGCAGATGACGCACGATAGCTGCGAACTGTTCACCATCGCCTTGCGCCTCTACGGAGCCGACGACGAGGTGCATCTGTTTCACTACTTCGGCGGCGGCACGTTTACCAACAACG
>JAGQOU010000461.1:1129-1509 GCA_020427145.1 Planctomycetales bacterium
GCGCTGGTCGACCTGCTCAGCCGCGTGATCGGGGCGCCCGTCGTGCCGCTGCGCCGATGAGGCCCCCGGACTCCGACGCCGACGCAACCACGCGCGGTTCTGCGTTCGAGAACCGCAGGGAAGGCTTTGTCGAACAACCAAGCCCTGTGCAGCTGCCGTTCAAATCCCAAACTGCCGCAGCACGATGTCGGCCACGTCGACGTCGGCCGTCTCGCGCTCGACGAACACGCCCCGCTGCGAACTGAGCAGCACCGTGCGTTGCGTCGGGTCCACCGCCGGCGCGCCGTGGCTCCCCTTCACGAGCGTGGCGTCGAGCGATATCCCGCGCGTCGCCGGGTCGAAATACATCTCCACGGGGTCGTAACCCGGCTTGCGATGGA
>JAGQOU010000462.1 GCA_020427145.1 Planctomycetales bacterium
CACCCTGTTCAACGCCCTGACCGCCGCGGGAATCGCCAGCGAGAATTACCCGTTCTGCACGATCGAGCCGAACGTGGGTGCGGTGGCCGTTCCCGATCCCCGGCTTGAGCGGATTCACGCCCACATCAAGACCGACAAAACGATCCCCGCGCTGCTGCGGCTGGTCGATATCGCGGGGATCGTCCGCGGCGCCTCGGAGGGCGAGGGGCTCGGCAACAAATTTCTCTCGCACATCCGCACCGTCGACGCCATCCTGCACGTGGTCCGTTGTTTTGAAGACGCCGACGTCACGCACGTCGACGGCGGCGTGGACCCAATTCGCGACATCGAAACGATCGACACCGAGCTGATGCTGGCCGACCTGCAGTCGGTCGAAACGATGCTCGACAAAGCGCGCCGCACGGCCCGCACCGGCGACAAGGACGCCAAGGCGCGTGTGGAGATTCTCGAAGCGTGCCAGGCGCTGCTTGCCGAGGGCAAGCCGGTGCGGGGCCTGTCGTACGACGACGAGGGCCGGGCCAAGACGCTCGCCGAGTTGCAGCTGCTCACCGCGAAGCAAGTGCTGTACGTGGCCAACGTTGCTGAGGACGATCTGCTCGGCGAGGGACCGCAGGTGGCGAAGGTTCGCGCCCGGGCCGAGGCGGAAGGGGGCTCGGTCGTCCCCGTGTGTGCACGGCTCGAAGCTGAGTTGATGGAACTCGACGAAGCGGAGCGGGCGGAGATGCTCGAGAGTCTCGGTCTGACCGAACCGGCGCTGGCGGTGCTCGCCCGCGCCGCGTACGAGTTGCTGGGCCTGCAGAGTTACTTCACCGCCGGCGAGAAAGAGATTCGCGCCTGGACGATCCACGCCGGCGATACGGCCCCCCAGGCGGCGGGCGTCATCCACTCCGACTTCGAGCGCGGCTTCATTCGCGTGGAGGTCTACTCGGTCGACGATCTCGACCAGTACAAGAGCGAAAAAGCGATCCGCGAGGCCGGAAAAATGCGGATCGAAGGAAAAAGCTATATTATGAGAGACGGCGACGTTTGCCATTTCCTGTTCAACGTGTGACGTCATGGCCAAGATGTCACGTTTCCTCGCGAACAGCATCTAGCCCCCGGCGCAAGCCGGGGGTTGGTATACACAAGGCGCCGCGTCAAAACCCCTGGCTTGCGCCAGTGGCTGGGGTCAAACGGAATGAAATGGCTTGAGCGGGTGGTTCGCGCACTTTGATACGCTCTTAGGTTTGAAGCCCGCCGATTGACGGTTTCTCAAACGACGCTTTGCCGAGGGCGTGAATGGCGAAGAACAAGAGCAGGGCGAAGAACTCAGCCGCGACCCGCGCGATCGGCGTCGGTTGCCTGGGGCTGTTTGCGTTGCCGTTCGCCGCGGGCGGTACGTTTGTGCTGTATCTCGCGATCGCTCAGGCGTGGAATTGGCAGGCGGCCCGATCGTGGGTCGAGCAACCCGCCACGCTGCTGGCCGCCAAGCTGGACGTCAGGCACGGCGACGACGGCGGACGCTCCTACAAAGCCACCGCCCGGTACGAGTACCGGTACCAGGGCCTGCGCTACGAATCTGAGCGCGTTGGCTTCTCGGAAATGGCCGACAACATCGGGCCCTATCAGGAACGGCGCGGACGCGAACTCGAGAAACTGCTCGCCGCGGGGGGCGCCACGGTTTGCTACGTCGATCCGAACGATCCGGCCAAGTCCGTGCTGTTCCGCGATCTGCGTCCAGAGCTCGTGGCGTTCAAGTCCGTGTTTGCCGCGTCGTTTTGCCTGGTAGGCTACGGCTTGTTGTTCGGCGCATGGTATGCCGCCCGCAAGCAGAAGCGAGAAGCAGAAGCCCGCGCCGCCCAACCCGACGAGCCGTGGAGGTGGCGCGAGGAGTGGCTCGGCGGCCGCATCGAGTCGAGCTCGCACCATAAAGCGATCGGCGTCACGGTGTTCGCGGTGTTGTGGAACCTCATCAGCTGGCCGGCGATCATCGGCGTTCTGCTGAAAGAGGATCGCGAGTGGTGGCTGCCGCTGATCGTGGGGATCTTTCCGCTCGTGGGTACGGCGATGGCGATCTACGCCGTGAAGTTGTGGCGCGGCTATTGGCGTTGGGGGCGATCGGAGTTCGAGATGGCGGCGATCCCCGGCGTGCTCGGCGGCAGCGTCGCGGGCGTGATTCACGGCCCGCCGGCCATCGAACCGATCGACGGCTTTCGCGTGACTTTGTCGTGCATTCGCCGGGTCGAGGAAGGCTCAGGCGACAATCGCCGCACCGTGGACCGCGTGCTGTGGAGCGACGAGCGGCTGCTGGCGCGCCCGCTGGCGGCCGACGCCGCCGAGACCGTGCTGCCGGTGCAGTTTCACGCCCCGTATCAGCAGCCGCCGACAAACCTGGAAGATGTTCTGTGGAAGTTGACGGTGCACGCTAAGACCAAGGGCGTCGACTACGATGCCGAGTTTGAGGTGCCGGTCTTCGAGACGGCCGACAGTTCGCCGGACGAGCCCGCGGCCAGCGACGCGGCCGATCCGCTGGCCGCCTACGAGCTGCCGCAGACCACGGCGATGATGGCCGAGCGGATGGGAGCCCGGCTGGAGTACGAAGGCCCCGATGAAACGTCGCTCTATTTTCCGATGGCCCATAATCGCGGGATGACGGCCGGGCTGACGTTGTTCGCAATCATGTGGACGTGCATTTGCGTGGGACTGTTCTACTCCGACGCGCCGCGGGTCTTTCCGTGGGTCTTCTCCGCCTTTGGCGCGTTGATCGACTGGGCCGCGCTGGCGCTGCTGTTCTCGTCGACGCGGTTGAAATTCGGTCCCCGCGGCGTCACGAAACATCGCCGCTGGCTGGTGTTCGGCCAGCCGCGCGAAATCGCCGCGGACGAAGTCGCGGCCGTGCGGGCGGAGTTCAGCGGGACGACCTCGGGTTCGACGCGCTATCAACGGGTTGTACTCCGCACCAATTCGCGCGAGACGATCCGCCTGGTCAACAACATTGCGAGCCAGCCGGCGGCCAAAAAACTGGCGAGCATGATTCGCGCCGCGGTGGGTTTGCCCGACGACGCCACCGAGGGCAAAGTCCGCCGCTCGCGCGGCCACGGCGCCGTTTCGCTGGAGAGTTCGCTGCCCGACGAGCTCAATTAGGCGGCAATTTCACCCGTTCGCGCAGCGGGCGCCGCCGGGGGCGCAATCTTTGGTCGCCGCGCTTGATTGCTGCGGCGGCTGTTACCTACGCTGGCAACTGTGCGTTGATGTGACGTCGACCCCTGCCCCGTCCTCGAGGACCGCGACCGTGTGCCAAAAATCAGCGCGACTTGCATGGATGATCGCGGCTTTCGCATGCCTGGCGATCACGGGGCCGCAAGCTTCCGCAACAGAGCCCGTACGGCCGATGATCGCGCCGCCGCTTCTCAAACCCGGCGACACGATCATGTTCGTCGCCCCCGCCGGCCCGCTGGATCGCCAGCGGATGGAACTCGCCAAGCAGCGGCTCGAAGAGCGCGGCTACCGAATCAAGATGCGCGACGACATGTTCGCCGAGACCGGCTACCTGGCCGGCAGCGACCAACGGCGGGCCGAGGAACTCATGCAGGCGTTTCTCGATCCAGAGGTCGACGCGGTGTTCCCGGGCACGGGGGGGTACGGCACGATGCGGATGCTGGAGCTCTTGGACTTCGCCGCCATTCGAGCGAACCCCAAGCTCTTCATCGGGTTCAGCGACATCACCGCGTTGCACTCCGCCCTGAATCAACACGCGGGGCTCGTGACCTACCACAGTCCCAACCCGATGTGGGGTTTGGGGAGCGAAGACAACTTGCAGCCATTCTCCGCCAAGTACTTTTTTGGCGCCGTGGAACAGGCGGCGCACGACGAGTTGGCGGACCCCCAGGACGGTTACCTCATCGAGTGCCCCGACGGCGTCCCGCAGCCGGTGGCGTGGGGGAGCGGTCGGGCGCGCGGCCGGCTGGTCGGTGGAAATCTGTCCCTCGTCGCGGCGGTCGAAGGCACTCCCTATGCGATTGACACGCAGGACGCCATCTTGCTGATCGAAGACGTGCATGAAGCGCCCTACCGCATCGATCGCATGCTCCGTCAACTGCAGCTGGCGGGCAAACTTGAAGGGCTCCGCGGGGCCGTGCTGGGGCAGTTCACCGACGCCTACGACGAGGACGAGGAGCAGCCGGCCGAAGGCGACGACTTTTCGGTCAACGGCGTGCTGCGGCAGTATTTCGCCGACGCGGGGATTCCCGTGCTGATGAATTTTCCTATTGGCCACTATCCGCAGAATTGCACGCTGCCGTTGGGCGCTGAGGTGGAAATCGACGCCGACGCCGGCACGCTGCGGGTGCTGCCGCTATTGGCCCCCGGTCATTGACCGGGGGCTAAGTCATGGCCGGGGGCCCAGTAATATCCGGGGGGCGAATTGCGGTGGCGGCCGGGGCCGGTTCGCCGCAGCGCTTGCCGAGGCCGCCGGCCGATCTTAAACTGACGGGACCGACGCGGGTGTAGTTCAATGGTAGAACGAAAGCTTCCCAAGCTTTAGGCGAGGGTTCGATTCCCTTCACCCGCTCTTGCTTTTCTTCCTGCTGCTCTCGGCGGGCGAGTCGTTGTGGTTCTCTTGCGGCTCGGGGATTCGCAGGGCCCACCAGGCGCCGGCCACCTGCAAGACCGCGGCTCCGATCAGCAGACCGGTGAAATTGCCGACCCGATACTTCGCCCCGCCCACTGCGGCGAGCAGCGCTGGCGCCGACCACGCGCCGCCGGGCAAGGCGACGGTCGGCCCCGCGCCGGCCACCAGCACCGCCCGGGTCTCGGCCACGGCGCCGGACAGCACCCACTGCAGGACTTCGGCTCCCAGAAAGATGCCCGCGGAAACGGCCACCTGGTTGGTTGCAAACCACACGGCTATGAAACTCGCGCGCCCGACGCGCGGGCTCAGGCCGATCATCAGATTTGGTTGGGCCACGTTCTCACCCGCATAGGCCAACCAACAGGCGTACGCGCCGAGAATCCACCACACGGCCCCCGGGGACGCCAGTACGTAAAACAGCGGGGCCAGCCCGATCACCGCCTGAGTGGCCGCCAGCACGGCGACGTTGCCGCGGCGGTCGACGACTCGCCCGGCCAACGGCGACAGCTGCGATTGCACGCCCCGCGACCCCGCATCGAGCATCTTCTTCTCAAACAGCGACAGGCGAATCCCCTGCAGTTCGTACACCCGTCGCACCGAACTGAATAGGCCATTGGCCAACGAGAACCAAACGCCGAACATCAGCAGGCGGCGATATTTCGGGCTCATAAAGGGACTTAGCAAACTTCGCAGCGGCAAAGCCTGCGTGCCGCCGTCAGCGTCCGGACGATCGTGCATGCGCACCAGCGGGACGACAGCGAGCAGATAACACGCCGCGCCGGCAATGGCGCATGCGGCGTAGCTCATCCATTCGTCGTACGGTCTGTCGAGCCGCGCACAACGGTCGTTCCAGAACCACGAGCCGAACGCGGCGACAAGCGTCCCGATCGCTTTCCCTATGTTAAGCCAACTCTCGCGGCGTCCGAAAAACCGTCCGCGAATGGCCAGCGGGGTCATGTCGCCCAGCCACGACCACAACGCAACGGCCGCCACGTAGTCGAGCGCGTGGAACACAAACCAGAGAGCCACCAAAGCCGCCAGCGACTCGCCCGGCAACGGCAGCACGTGTGGCGCCGAGACGACCGGCAATGCCAGCACGGTGACGGCGCTGGCCGTGAACAGGGCGATGGAAAACCTCTTGCGTCCCCCAACGCGACGAACCCACCAGGGCGCGAATAATCGCAACAGGCCTGCCAGAGACGGCGTGGCCATAATCCAGGCGAACACTCGCGGCGAGGCTTGGTATTCGTGCGCCAGGTAAGTGACTAGCGTGAGGCTCACCAACCCGCTGCCCGCGCCCCACAGCCCGGCGTTGGCCAGAGCGCAGCGGATTGTCGTGCGGCGCTCTGGGCGTGATAGGTGGCGTAGCACGTGGGGCATGGCGCCACGGTAAACGCACCGCCGTTTGCGGGCAAGTCGAATCGCCGCCCGGCGCGATCAATCTGCGTCGTCACTTCACCGGGAGGGCTCGGTGGAGCCTCGACCTGCCGCGTTGCTTTTCATCCCCGATTGCCGCGCCGCGCGAGCAGCGCCAAGAACGCCGGCACGAGCACCGTCCGCACGACAAACGTGTCCAGCGCAATCCCCAGCGACAACGCCAGCCCCATCTCCACCATCCCGCGCAGCGTGCCGGTGAGCATCGACGCAAACGTGGCCGCCATGATAACGCCGCAACTGGTAATAATGCCCCCGGTTTCGATGAACGCCCGCCGCAGCCCCTCCTGCGGGCCGTGCGTCTGCTGCTCCTCGAACACGCGGGTCACCAGGTAAATGTTGTAGTCCTGTCCCACTGCGGTGAGGATCACGAAGAGAAAGACCGGCACTTTCCAGTCGAGCCCCGGATAGTCGGCGCCGTACCATCCGCCCAAAATCAGCTGCACGATTCCCAGCGTCACGAGATAGCTGAGCAGCACGGTCGCGATGAGATAGAGACAGGTCGCGGGGCGTCGCAGCAACACCAGCAACACGGCCAACACGGCAGCCGCCACCAGCCATTGGATCCGCGTGCGATCGGCCAGCGTCACCTGCTCCAAGTCGCGAATGCCGGAGGTCGAACCAAGCAGTTCGAACTTGGCATTGTGCCAGGGCGAGTCGGGGTCCGCGCTCAATGCGGCGAGCGTGCGTTCCATTTCCTCCACCGTCGCCACCGCGGCAGTGGAAAACGGATGATCGGTCAGCACGACGAAAACGCGCGTGACGCGGTTGGCGTAGTCGCCCGCTTGCGAAATGAACGCGGCCTCGGCCAGCGGACTGCCGGCGACGGCCAGCGACTTGAAACCGGCAATCGACAGGCTCATCTCGCCAGCGCGAGCGCCGGTGGGCCGATAGGCGCTGCGCACCTTGTCCACTCCCGGCAGATCTTCCAGTGGCTTGGTAAGCGACGCGATGGTCAGCCGACCGTCGACGCCTGCCAAGTCGGCCTGCGGGCGCTCGGCCAGCACGACCAACGGGCCCACCTCGCCGGGGGGGAAATACTGTTGCAGCAGGGTCGCGCCCCGACGGCTGACTCGCTGGGGCGACAGTTCGCCGAAGATGTCGTACGTGACGCTCACATTCCAGCCAATCGCCGCCAGCGGAGCCGCGATCACGAGACTCGCCGCCAGCACGCCGACGGGGCGACGCAGCACCGGCGTGGCGATCCGCTCCCAGAAATTGCGCAAGAGGCCCCGTTCGCGCCGGTCCTCTTCGGTGTCGGCTCCCACGGCGGCGCCCAGCCGGGTGGCCAACAGCGCCGGCGCCAACGTCACGCACACGGCCAGCGCTACCAGCAAACTCACGGCGATCGCCGGGCCGCTGTACGAGAACTTGCCGAACTCGGCAAACGCCATCATGGCCAGCCCGACGACAGTGGTCAGCGCGCTCGCCGCCAAGGCCAATCCCACATGGCCCAACGCGCACGTGACCGCTTCGTCCTGCGAGCGCCCCGCGGCGCGCAATTCGCGAAACCGAGCGATCAGAAACAAGCAATAGTCGGTCCCGGCGCCGAACAGCAGCACGACCACGAAAATGCGCGTCGTGGTAAACACCTTCACCGCGGGCGAATCGCTGCCGGCCGACCAGCCGGCCAACAGGGCCAGCAAGTCGAGCGACGTCACCACCGCCACCGCAATCGCCGCCAGCGGCACCAGCGGCAGCCACAACGAGCGATAGATCAGCAACAGCGCCGCCACGACCAACAACACCGTGGTGCGGTCGGTGTTGCGCAGACTCTCGGCGGCCGCGGAGAGCATGTCGCCGCCAATGGCCGCTGAGCCGGTGACGCCGACCTCCAGTCCCTTCGGCTTCGTTGCCGCCAACTCGTCGACCACGCGCGTCACCTCGTTCAGCACGCGGATGTTGTCGACCGCCATCAGGTCGTTGGTCAACCGCACGACCACGCGCTGCGCTTTGCCGGTGGGGCTCTTGAGCATATCGCCCACGACAGGCGTCGACTCGGTCCACGGTTCGTCGACCAGAGGCAAGTCGGGGATGGCCGCCACCGCCCGGGCGACCTCGTGCAAATACTGACGATCTTCGACCGTCAGCTCGGCCTCGGGACGCGCGAAGACCAGCACGATCTGGCTCTTAGAGGCATCATCGGGAAACGCGGCGGCGTTGAGCGCCGTGGCGCGGGCCGTCGTGGTTTCCGCGGGAAGCTGGTCGAGATCGCCGTCGTTGGCCACCTCGCTCCAGGAGGGGGCCGCCAAACGCAAGACGAGCGCCGCCGCCAGCCATGCCGCGATGACCCACCAACGGCGGCGACAAACGAACGAACCGAGCTGAAAGAAATCCATTGCGAAGGGCGCGTGTCCGGGCGAGCAGGCTGGCGCCCCATTTTAAACGCACAGGAGTGCTGCGGATAGCAGTGGCCCTTGGCGGCGGAGCATGTCGTGGCCGCGACCGCGATTTCCGCGGCCAATGTGGCGCAAAAAAAACAGCCGGTGCGGCCAAGGCCGCACCGGCTGATCGTGAGCCAGACTGTCGAGGACGACTAATCCTCGAGATCAATCTCAAAGTCGTCGATGTCGATCTCAGCGGCCGGCGACCGAGGCGGTTCCGGCAGCGGCTCGTCGGCCACAGCCGTCGGCGCGGCGGGGGGCGCGACGTCCGCCTTGGCCTGCTTGGCATCCTTGGTCTTCTTGACCTTGGGCGCCTTGGCGGGTTTCGACGGCAGCTGCTTCTGCGTGGAGCCGGCGTGCATGCGTGCCACGCGACGGTCGGCCCGCACCGGGACGCCGTTGACCACCGCGCCAATGATCCTCACCCCGAGGCTGTCAAGCATCTCGGCGGTCTTGTTGATCTTGCGGACTTCGCTGTGGTCGCGAAGCACCGTCAGGATGACCCCGTCAACCAGTTGCCCAATCGCCAGACCATCCGCGATCTTCAGCACGGGAGCCGCGTCGATGATGATAAAGTCAAACTGGGTCCGCAGCTGGTCGAAGATCGGCTCGACCTGATCGGTGGCCAGGTTCTGCACGGCAGCGCGATCGACCACGCCGGCGGTCATCAACCACAGGTTCTCGGTCTGCGTGGTTTGCACGGCATCGGTCACGTCGAGCTCCGAGCGGAGGACTTCGCAGAACCCGCCGTCGAGGTTCAACCCGAACAGGGCGTGCAGCGAAGGAGCCCGCAGGTCGCCGTCGACCAACAGCGTACGGCGTCCGGCCCGCGCCAGGCTGAGCGCCAGATTGGCGGCGACGGTGGTGGCGCCTTCCATGGTCTCGGAGCTGGTGATCATGACCACCTGCCGGCGAACCTTGGTCGAGGCATGCATCAGCGTGGCTCGCACGCTGTCCATGGCTTCGCACACTTGAGCCGACACCAGGCTGCCGCCGGCCAGCGAGCGCCGGGCGGTCGTCGAGGGCAAAACGCCCAGGACGCGAATCCCCAGGCCTTCGTCGATGTCGGTCGGGCCGTTCAATCGTCGCTTGCGGAATTCAGCCAACGCGACGCCGTAGCAGGTCAGGGCGAAGGCCGCCAACCCGCCAATGCCGGCGATCGAGGCCCGCTCGATGTCGTTAATGTGCTCACGAGCGATCGCGTTCTGCACGACGCGCACCTTTTCATGCCGGCTTCCCCCCTCTGCACCGGCAAAGTCGCGTGCTTTGCGATCGATCGCCAGCTCCTGCAACTGCATCTTCAGGCCGTGGACGGTCTCTTGGTCATATTCGATTTCCTGACGCAGGATTTCGATGGCAGGGTCGTGGGCTCCCAGTTCCAGCAGGGACTCTTCGGACTTATTGAGTTCGTCCTTGTACTCCTCCCGTTGCTCTTCCAGCTTTTGCTTCACGACTTTCCATTGGGCGATGGCGGCTTGCAGCCCCTCGTTCGGCAGTTGGGCGATTTTCTCGCGCAGTTCGCGTTCGGCCTTTCTTTTGTACTGATTCATCATCGATTCAATTTGGGCCTTCGACTGCTGCAATCGCTGCACTTCAGGCGAACCCTGGCGTCGCTCGATCGACTGCCGCTGCATGATCATGTTGTCGATCTCGAACAGCTGCTGCCGATAGTTGGCGATCATGGGGTCGTGATCGATCGCGTCGGCCACGGCCAGTTGGATCTTCGTTGGGCTGTTCGCCGCGGCGATAGCGATCTCTTTCATCACGTCGTTGTTCAGCAACTCCTTTTCCACTCGCGACAACTCGGCCTTGAGAAAGTGGATGTTGTCCATCAATTGCTTGATTTCGATTTCCGCCGTCGCCGAATCGGCATTGTCGGCCAATTCAATCTTGTCGCGCAATTGTCCCATCTTCTTGGCAAGGTTATCGCTCATTTCCTTCTGAACCTTTTCCAAGTCGTCGACGACCAGCAGCTGCTGGAGCCGCTCTTTGACGACGGTTTCATCGATGTACGACTGGATAATGGCGTCAACGATCTTTACCATATCTTCATGGTTCTCGTCCCCGTCGTAGCGGACCTCCATCACGTTGCCGTCGTTGGGGAAGCTGACCTTGAGGTCGTCGAACATCCACTGCACCGGGTCGGGCTCATTCTTGCGAGTCGCTTCCAACTCGCGAACAGCTTTCTTGGAGAACGCAGCGCCCAGGACTTGGGAACTTTTCATCAGGGTCAGCTGGCTGTACTGTTCCTGCTCAATCTGCTTCGCGGTGAGTCGCTGGGTCGAGTCGCCGAACGCCGACGTGTCGCCGAAGTTCATCATCAGGTAGGCCGTCGTTCTGGACGACGCGGGAAACAGCAACCACAGCGCCAGGCCAGTCAGGCCAGCGACCAGCAGACCCAAGAGCAACGCCATGAGCCACCGGCGGCGGAGGCAATTGACCAACCACGTCTGGTTGAAGCCGCCGTAGAGCAACTCCGCGGCGGGCGACGGGCCCATGCCGTAGCCGCCGGGCAGCGGATAGGCCGCCTCGGGCACGACCAACGAGCCCCCGTGCTGGGAGGCGTCCGCTGGCGGCGCCAGCACATCGGTGTTGGGTTCGGTGTGAGTACTAGCCATCGATTGCCTCGCTGAAAAGTGGGCGTTCGCACCGCGTGAAGGGTGCGGCTGAAAACCGCGCGCCGGCAAGTTCGCCCTGCGAACCTGCGGTGGGATGCCAAGGGAGAAGCAATCCTCGGGCCAAATCGCCGACGACGCCAAACCCCCTCGTTTTCCCTCGTTTTCCGCGGTCTGCCGCGCGGTGCGGTCGCGGCCGCGTCGGTTTTTCTCAACGTCGCGTGGCCTCAGTGCTACGCGTGCGTCGCTATCACCGTCAAAACCCGCTCATCCGCACCGCGGGACGCTTATCAGAACTTGTTGGCGGCAGGTCAGTAGGCCAGCGGCCCGGCCCAGGGAGTTCGGTGGCACGGTCAAGCAGGCACGGGCGAACCGGCGGCGTAGTCGTCCGCTTCCACGGGAACCGTCAGACGCGACAGAATCCCCAACTCCAGAAACAGCAGACCCATGCCAATAATCATCATCGCGTAGCCGGCGCCGTCGTGAATGACGCTGTGCAGCGTCCCTTCGTTTTGTGCATCGGGAAAGGCCATGAACAACAGTCCGGTCGAAACGATCCGGATGATATTGCTCGCCAGGGCGATGGGAATGGCGCTCACCAGGATCGCCAACCGGTCCCACCAGGGTCGATCGACCAACAACGCCAAGGCCACGCTCATCGCGCCGAACACAGTGAGCATGCGCAATCCGCTGCACGCCTCGGCGACCATCAGCGGCGTATCGAGCGAGTCGATCTTGATGCTCTGCCCCACCTTCACGGCCCCGACGCCGAGGGTTTGCAGGATGACGGTGCTGGCCCAGCTGGCCCAGCCGAGCAACTTCAGCAGGAAGGTGTTCTCGATCTGGTAAGGAAACGGGAACATGAAGACCAGGAAGGCAAACGCCGGACCGGCCCACTTCAGCAGCGAGCGGCCGCCGACAATGAGGCAGATGCCCAGCAGCACCGCAATGAACGAGAGGCGATCGAAGAAATTGTTGTTGTTCCACGAGGCGCCAAGCCGCACCACCAGTCCAACGGTCACGATCGCGACGCCGATCCAGCGATCGAGCGTTTCAGTTTCAACCAGGGGCCGCCGCCGATCCCAAAACAGATAGGCTCCGATCAGCGGCACAATCCAGCCGTGGGAGTACAAATCGTTCGACCAGTAGGTCGAGGTGAACGCCAGCATGTTGCCGTAACAAACGACGGTGGCGGCCACCAGCACGCCGAAGGCGATCCAAGCTTGCCGCGACTCTGCCTCGCCCAGCGGGATGTCGTCGGACCAGTCCATCGAGTCGATGTCGCGAGAAGCCATACCTGTTGCTCGTCTCTGAGGATCCCGAGATGCGCGCCGACGGCTGCAAGCAGCCGGACGTGAAAAACGCCCTCCAAAAGCCGGTGACGAAGGCGCCGAACAACCTCTTCTTGCCCGCGTCCCGGAGGGCTAAAGCCGCGTGCCGCCGGCAAGGCGCACAGACGACTCCACTGTGATCGAGAATACGCGCGTCCGGGCGACCTGTCAAACAGTTTGAGCGCCGCCAAACACGCTGCAACCCGTTGACTTGACAAGCACTTACGACGCCGACTGCGAGTCGTAGCGGTCATTGCGATTGCGATGGAAACACGGCTCTTCCAACTGCCGCCGACTCGCCTGAGCGGGTTCGTCGCGGGGCCGACAGGACACTTCGGCGCCGCCCGACGACCCAGCATCGCTAGCAGCGCTGGCGCCCGGCGCCGCGCAAGAGCCTCGTTTTTCGTGGATTCGTCGAATCGGGGCAAAGTCGCTGTCAAACCTTGACGATTATACCCATTGTAACCGTTGCACCGGTCCTACCGGCTGCGCGTCCCGAGTTCGCCCCGCCACTGGGGGCGCCCCGGGTGCCGACTCATCTCCGCGCCGAGCGAGATAGCGAGAACAAACATATGAAGGCGTGCAAAACCATTCGCCGCGGGTTGAACCTGCTGCTGCTCACCGCGTTGGCCGCGTCGACCGGCTGCACGGCATTCATGGCTCCGCGGGAATCGCATCCCGCCGATCCGCCCCAACCGCCGATTACCAGCCCCGTGCCGCGGGAACTGGAGATGGTGACGCTGCCGCGGTATGTCATCGAGCCGCCGGACGTACTGCTGATTGAAGGCGTGAAGCTCGTGCCGAAGAGCCCGCACCGAATTGAAACGTTCGACGTGTTGCTGGTCCGCGTGGTCGGCGCCTTCCCGGAACAGCCCATCGACGACGCCTACTCCGTCGACGCCGACGGCACCGTCAACCTTGGCCCCACCTACGGCCGCGTCAAGGTCGTCGACAGCACCATCGAAGAATCGGAAGACGAAATCCGCAAGCAACTGAGCAAGATTCTCAGTGACGTGGACGTCTCGGTGTCGCTCGTCGCCTCCGCAGGCGCCCAACAGATTACCGGACAGCATCTCGTCGCCATGGACGGCCGGGTCAACCTCGGCACCTACGGCTCGGTCTACGTCGCGGGCATGACCCTCGAACAGGCTCGCGCCGCGGTCGAAGAGAAGCTGAAAGAGAAACTCGAGTCTCCCGAAATCTTCATCGACGTGCTGGCCTACAACAGCAAGGTGTACTACGTCGTCACGCAGGGAGCCGGCTTGGGCGACAACATCGTTCGCTTCCCAGTGACAGGCAACGACAAAGTGATCGACGCGGTCGCCAACCTGGGCGGCGTTTCGCAAGTCTCGTCCAAGAAAATGTGGATTGCCCGCCCGGCTCCCAACGGCGTTGGCTGCGAACAGATTCTGCCGGTCGATTGGGACGGCATCACGCAAGGCGCGGTGACCGCAACCAACTATCAGCTCATGCCCAACGACCGGCTCTACATCGCCGAAGACAAGATCACGAATTTCAACAACTTTGTCAGCAAGCTGCTCAATCCGTTCGAACGAATGGTCGGCTTCGTGAGCCTCTCCACCTCAGCGGCCAACCGTATCGTCCGCTTCGGTCTGGGCAACACGTTCTAAGCTAACTGCAAAGCGACTGGCTTAAAGGTCGCGACCGCCGCTTGCCGGCGGCGCGGCCCAAGCCGGCAAGACAACGCCTTTCTTCATGACATACCCGGTTCCAGAATTTCCACTTCGTAGCGGCCCCGCACTCGACCCAGCGCTCAGCCGCCCCTCGGAAGGAACAATCGCTATGCGACCTTGGCAGCTCCTCGCGACAACCGTTCGCACCTCGCTGCTCGTGGCCGGCGGCGTTCTTACGCTGTGGCCGACGGCGGCCCAGGCCAATCCTGCTTGCACTCCGCCGCCCTGTGCTGCCGACGGCGCGTGCCGCCCCAATCGACGCGAGTGGGGCTGGTACACGACGCACTGGCGCGCATGGCCCGGCGAACAAGCGGGCCCGACGCCCGAAGCGGCTGGCGGTCCCGGAACGGCCGAGGAAAGCAAAGACGAACTTCCCGGCCTCGTGTTGCCCGATCCGGCCAAGGAGGACAGCGCGGGAGCCGAGGCGGCGAAAAAGCCCGAACGCGGCGGCGCGCCTCTCGAGGGCGGCGCGCCTCTCGAGGGCGTCGCACCTCCGGCCGACGCTCCCGCCGGCGCGGAGCCCGCGATCGATCCCTTCGGACAGATGCCGCTGCAACAGCCGCAGCCCGTGCGGTTGGCGCTCCCAGCCGCCAACGGCGTCGCGATGTTGCCGCCCGCGCCGACCACCGAGGCGACTCCCGCCAGCTACGGTCAATCTGGGCCGTCCTACGTGCAGCCGTTGCCGACCGTGGACTCGAACGACGAGAACGTCCACCCGGCGTACAACAGCGAACCGACCGCGGCGCCGAATTTCAACGGCGACGACGTTCCGCCGGCATTGCCGCCCAGTTTGCTCAATGCCAGCCAGTCCGGCGGTTTCCAGCCCCGGGTCACTGCATTGCCGGCCGTGCGACCGGCCGCACCGCTGCAGAGCGTGCGGTCCGTCGGAGACCTGCCGATCGTCGCGCAGCAGCCGATCTCGCTGGGGCAGCCTAGTAGCGTTCGGCCGGCCGCAGGCGAAGTTCGCCCCGTCAGCTGGCAATCTCCCGGCGGCATCGCGCTGGTCAACCCGGCCGGTGCGGTGGCCGTGGAGCCTGGCGCCGAGGGCACGCAACGAGCGATCTACTACGAAGTGAGCGACGAAAGCGGAGCGACAGAGTAGTTTCGTCGCTATTGCGAGCTCCGCCACGCTTACGATAAACCGTCAACGCCCCGGCTCACTCGGCCGGGGCGTTTTCGTTGGCATTCGTTCTCAACGCACCCGATTCGCAACGACACGCCCGCGCGGCGCCATTTTGGCAGCCAACAATTCTCTTGCGGCGGCGACTGCCAGGACGGCGCCTGCCATTGTGGCCGACACACGCGCCAGCCGCCGGCTGCGGTTCGACAAAAACCTCTATCGGACAAGGATTTGCGATCGCGCCGCGCCGAAACGCGCCCCGCCGCAAGGCATTGGCACGGACCTTGCATTTTCACTCCTGCGTAACCATCACCCTGCCACTGCCGGACCGCGGCCGGTTGAGGGCGGGTTTCGCCGCGCCGGAATTTCCCAGTGCGGCCCAATGCAGAGGTAACCGCAATAGGAGGAAATGACCATGTCCAATTCCGTCGCCAAAAATCGTTTGCGTGAGTTTGTTCCCAGCACCTGGGGCGAGCTCAACTCAATGATCGATCAGGTCTTCGGCCCGACGAGCGTGCATGGCGTGCAGCCGTTCTACGTCCCCGGGAGCATGTGGGAAGACGACGATTCGTTTCATGTTGAGTTGGACGTCCCGGGCGTCGAGCGCGAGAACGTCGAGCTGACGTTTGAAAAGGGAACGCTTAAGATCGTCACCCAGCGCACCGCGCCCAGCGAGGAACGCAAGGGGTTGGTCGATCAGCGCCGCTACGGCCAGTCGACCCACACGGTCACTCTGCCTGACTCGGTCGACACCGACTCGATCAGCGCCGAGTTGATCAACGGCGTGCTGCATGTGACCGTGGCCAAGAAGCCCGAGACGCTCCCCAAGCGGATCGAGATCAAGTAATCACGCGCCGGTCAGAATTGACTTGAGACGACAGGGCCGCGCAGCCAACCGGTTGCGCGGCCTTGTTTTTTTATGGCGCCAAGGCATGAACCCCGGCGAGGCGCTCACGCGCCGATTTGCTTGCCAACCCACATGCCCGCGAGCACCGCGGCGACGCCCAGCGTCAGGTTGGCCGCAACGTTCGCAACGGCCAGGTGGTGATGCGAGGCTTGCGAGAACCGCACCGTCTCGACGCCGAAGGTGGAGAAGGTCGTCAGGGCGCCCAAGAATCCCACGGTGATGGCCGAATGGGCAACCCACGGCGCCCGCTCCGCCCATTGGGGCGAGGCGGCGAGCGATGCCAAGAGGCCCATCGCAAAGCACCCCAGCACGTTCACCGTGAGCGTGCCGTAGGCAAACGCCTCGCCGAGCCACCGTCGGCAGCCGATGTTCACGCCGTGTCGGCAAACGGCGCCGATCGCGCCGCCGATCGCAATGGCGATGATGTTGTGCAGGTTGGCCATGGGTCTCTCAGGGAACCGCAATATCTCGCAACAACGACCAGCCGCAACTGCCCGCGAATTGCGCGAATGGCCGCCCCTACCATAGTCGCAACAGCGGCCGGTTGGCGAACCCCATTTTTGCAATCTCGACGTGCGGCGCGTCGTCTCCGCGCGGTTGCCAGCCGGCACGACGAGCAGCCAACTCCTTGGCGCCCATTGGCATGAATCGCGAGCTCTCCACGACCGCCGTTGCGAATTCTCGGGAGTTTTTCAGTTTCTGGATGCCCGTAGCCCGCCGCAAACCCCTCGGGCTACAATGTGATCTCCCCGCCAGTTTCGTCGCCGCTCGCCCCGCCGTGCCATGATCCAGATCATCGATAATTACGATTCTTTCACCTACAACTTGGTGCAACGACTGGGTGAGATCGACCCGGCGCTCGACATTCGCGTCGACCGCAACGACCAGATCACGGTCGACGAGATTCTCGCCCGCAAACCGGACCGGGTCATCATCTCACCCGGCCCCTGCACGCCGAACGAGGCGGGGGTGTCGCTGGAGTGCGTCAAGCGGCTCGCCGGCAAAATGCCGCTGCTGGGCGTCTGTCTGGGGCACCAATCCATCGGCCAGGCGTACGGCGGCTCCATCGTGCGCGCCGACCGCCTGATGCACGGCAAGACCGACCTCATTCACCACACCGGCGCGGGCCTGTTCACGGGGCTCGACAACCCGCTGCAGGCGACGCGTTACCATAGCTTGGTGATCCAACCCGACACGCTTCCCGACGAGTTCGAAATGACCGCCTGGAGCGACAACCCCGCGACGGGCGAGCGCGAAATCATGGCGATCGCCCACCGCCAATTGCCCGTGTTCGGCGTGCAGTTTCACCCGGAGAGTTTTCTCACGCACGCGGGGTTCGACATCCTGCGGGCGTTTTTGAAAGTGTGAGGATGATCGACTCGGATCGCAACGGTCCGCTGATTCGCATTTCGCTGCGGCAACTCATGTGTGTCGTCACCTGCCTGGGAGTCTTTCTCGGTCTGCAGAATACTCGTCCGCTTCTGATCGCTTGCCTCATGCCAGGACTCCTTGGCCCGTTGATCGCCTTCGCCAATATTCCGACGCGCGGAGCGCTGCTGCTCGGAGTCTTTTCGGCGTATTTTCTGGCAGGACTGATCATGCTGGTGGCAGTGCCTGTCATCGGGTTCGTTTATGTCGCGACCGGCGGATTGCCAGTCAATCCACTTCACGCAGCCGCCACGATCGCAGCGGTCGTCGGAGGGCTGATCGGGGGACTGCTCGGCGCCCGCGTGGAGCAGATTGGCCTCGTCCATTCAGATCGCCAACGGAAAATAGCTAAGACTCACGTCAGCGACCTGTCCGCTCACTGCGACGGGAACACGGACGCAAGCAAGAGTTGCGATTTCAATTTGGCAGCCACTGTGCAGCGCTCGCGATGACTTATCACCCCTTGCAACTCACTTAACATTTCATGCTCTCTGTCGCCGAC
>JAGQOU010000463.1 GCA_020427145.1 Planctomycetales bacterium
TCGTCAGCCGTCGCGGTCTTAGGCTCAAGGTCCATGCCACACTTCGGACAGCTACCAGGCCCAATCTGTTCCACTTCGGGATGCATCGGGCACGTATAGACACGGTCGTCGCTACCACGAGAAAGTTTGTTAGAAGCGTTGGACGAGTGGCAGCACTCATGGTGGTCGTATGCCCCGTGTGGTTCGCTTCGCGATCGCGAATTGGCGAACTTCGCCTTGCAGCTTTCACTGCAGAAGTAATGCGTTGTCGAGCCGTCCGACCACGAGAGGGCGGTACTTGGATCGACAGTCATGCCGCATATTGGATCGATCGTCTTTCCCACGGTAGTGGCCTAGCGCAGAAGTGAGTTGGTCCTCCGAATTATACCCTGGTAGGGTATCGCGGGACAGTCGAAGAGATGGTGGGCACCTGCGCTGGGGCGTTTAACGCCTTGATGCCGAGGCGCAACATGAAAGTGTAGTCGGAGAGCCCCATCTGCCTGTTACCCCTGCACCCATAGTGTCCAATGCAGCCCCTCTGCCCGGTGGATTTCCTGGCCGCTCACCAGGACCAGTCGCCCATCGTCCGCCACTTGCCGAATTGGCCGCCCAGCCCGCTGCAGCTCGCCCAGCAACTCGTGAACTTCCCCGGCCGCCCGGTCGAAGTGCAGTTCAATGACGATCACCGCGTTGGGGAACCAACGTAGCGATTTCTGCTTCCCGCGCCAAATTGCCAGCTCTGCCCCCTCGGCATCGATCTTCACCAGATCGAGCCGCTGCCAGTCGCGGGCTAGCTCGTCGACCGTGGTGAGCGGGCACTTCACCGACTCGACATGGTGCGGTTGGGTCCACGGGGCCAGGAAAGCCATCGCGAAGCCGCCATCGTCAAGAGCTCATCCGATGCCCCACAAATAATCCGCACTCATGTGGCGCGTTTGAGTCGACATGAGCGACATGCGTCTCGGCGAGCGCCTTCGCAATCCGCGGTCGATGCACTCGCCCATGCCACTCGCCCCGAATCCAGCCGACGTCGGCGAGCCTGCCTGTCGCAGCCAAGCCTTCAAGGATCCCGTACTCCGCCCCCTCGCAGTCGAGCTTCAACAAGTCGACGTGCTCGACGCCGAACTTCTGAACGCGTTCCCAGAGCGTCTCAACTGAGATGGCCGTCGCCTCGACCCCAAACCCGTCGAACCGCGGCTCCAACTCGTTCCAAACCTCGATGACATACTCGCCCACGCGGCTATGCGAAACGGCCGACGCGAGTAGGCACTTTCCGTCGAAGCTTGTCACGGCCGCGTTGATCCGCAGCAACTGCGACTCCGAGATGTGGGCCGTGTTCCGCTCAAGCAACTCAAAACTCTCAGGATGCGGTTCGACGGCGACGATTTTCGCCTCGGGCCACCATTCGTGGCAGAGCACGGTAAAGCTGCCAACATGGGCGCCGACATCGACGATCGTCCGAACATCGTGTTGCCGGAGTTCGCGGATGCGGTATTCGTCCTGGAAGACGGAGTTGGCGTGTTGGGCGCTCGCGGGCTCGATGTGGAAGTCGCGGCCGAAGGCGCGGTAGCAGGCAGCGTTGGTCATCGGGAGCCTCCCTGGGATGAGGACGCGGGAAACAGTTCGACTGGCATCCGCTCGTGTTCGAGCCACGCCCCGCGCCAAGTGCCGTCGGGACCTTGCCGGAGATTACACGTCGGCCGATCGAGCCGACTCAGCGTGAGAACATCGACGTCCTCGTCGCGATTGATCGACCACCGCCGCTCGCATTCGGCGGCGCCGTCCCCCACGTAGCTGTCGGCGTTCAGCACAAACGTCCGCTCGTCGTACCCGACGCGGCGATAGACGTAGCGCTGACCGGCAATCGAATCGATGACCCGCTGTTCGGCCGGCGTCGGTGCGGGGTTGTTCCAGAGCGTCCCGTCCCACTTGGTGGCGAGATCGCGGACGAGATCGAAACAGAGCTGCTCGTTCCGCAGGGAGTCGTTAAACCGGTTGCCGGCGAAGCGCCATTTGTCCTGGCAGCGGTGCTGGAAGACGATGCGGCCCTGGAAGTCGTATTGGGTGATCGTGTGGACGTCCCAGCCAGGCCCGGCGCCAGGCATCGCATACTCGGTCCCCAGCTTCCGCCACGCCAAATGAAAACACTCCTTGTCGCCGTAGACGTGCTGGAAGACGAAGTCGGAATGTTCGCCGTACCAGAGGGCGAGCCGCAGCTCGCGCCAACAGCGCCGCTTGTCGATCAGGTATTGGCCCGATTCGAACGCCCGCTCGGCGCCCGCGGCGGCGGGCTTAGCCAACCAATCAATCCCGAAGATCTCCCAAATGTCCCACTTGAGCGTCCAGTTCGCGTAGTCGGGCCAATAGACGGCGCCGGTCCGCTGGTATTCCGGGTCGTCGAACAGATAGGTCGGGTCGTGGCAGACGCCGTTGTCGGCGTCGAGGAACAACACCTCGGCGAACGGCGCGTGGAGCGCCGCATACGGTTTCAGCTCCCAGCCGCAGAGGATCCGCGCCGGGTATTGCGGCTCCAGCTTCCGCGCATCGATGCACTCGACCCCCAGCGGCGCGAGCAACCGCTTGAGGTACGGATCGCACTCGCCGTCCCCCATGTACCACAACTGGATCGGCAGCTGACAGCCGAAGTGCCGCAGCAGGTTCACGTTGACCCAGACACTCGGGAAATACTTGAGGCCGCCGCCGGCGATGACGATACCGCGCTGTTGCGGATAGCGGACGTGCGGATCCTCCAGGTCGGCGATGAACTCCAACACCAACCGGCGGTGGGCCTCGATCGTGTTGTCCCAGGACGCCCAGCCGTGCGGCCACGGGCCTGGCGGCGCGGTTTGGATGAGGCGCAGCATGGCCTCGACGGACATTTGCGGGGTGGCGGCTTGGCAGTCGGACCAGTCGAGCAGTGCGCCGGTCGCGAGATCGTCATACGTGGTGGGCAAGGGACGGTTCTCCTGGGGCGGTCGGCTGCCGCAAACGGCATCCGTGGCAGAGGTGGTAATGCGACGCCTCGTCGCGGACGAGCCATGCGGCCAGAGCGTTTTCCGTTGGGCGATAGTCGGGGAGGCAACGCCCCAGTTCCGTGCAGGAGTAAGCGAATTGGTCACCGTCTCCAACGCGCAATTGGCCAATCCGCTGGCCCATGTGGCAACACGGCGATCGCCACGGCTCGGGCGTTGTCAGGGTTGGTCGCAGCGTGCCGTCCACGAAGTCGCTCGCTGCAAGCCACTCGCGATACGCCGGCGGGACGTGAGGCACGTCGAGCCGTTGAAAAAACGACGCCTCGGTCGGCGTGGTGACAAGCTCGCCGATTGGCTTGCGGAGCGACACGAACGGGCTGAACTGCGCGAAGCACTGTTCGCGATGGCCGTTGAAGTCGTAGATGAGGCCCAGCGCGTTAGCGCGCTCGCGAAGCTTGGCGTTGAGCTGCCGCGGCCCGGTGCCAAACGCGAGCACGGCGCCGTAGGTCTGCGGCGTGGCGACGAACACATGCGCGACGCGCTGCGGATCCCGCGGTCCGCGGCGATCCCCTTCAAAGAACGCCCACGGGTCGTCGGTGACGATCAGCAGATCGAGATCGCCGACAGCCGTCTTGCCGCGGCGAACAGAACCGACGATCTCGGCGTGCTGGATGCGCGGATCTGGCCTTCCCCCGATTTATGTACCA
>JAGQOU010000464.1 GCA_020427145.1 Planctomycetales bacterium
CCATGTTGCGCATATCCTGCGGATCTTCGGGATCAAGCGCGCCGTCGGGACGCGGAATTAACAGACGTGTTGTATGCGATTCGCCGGGTGCGCCTTCTTGGTGTGCCGACTCGTGTTCGTGTTCAGAATCGTGGCCGTGTGAACCATGACCATGTTCATGAACGTGATGCAGACCATGTTCCACACCGTGGATTACGCTACCAGAGCCAAGGAAGAGTAACGCCTTGAAGAAGGCATGCGTGATCAGATGGAAGAGCGCCGCGACATAGGCGCCAACCCCTAATGCCGCAATCATGAAGCCCAATTGGCTGATCGTCGAATAGGCGAGCACCCGTTTGATATCCCACTGCGCCACCGCAATTGTCGAGGCGAAGATAGCCGTGAAGGCGCCAATAAAGGCGACAAAGGTCAACGCGCCGGGCGCCGCTTCCCCCGCCACATAAAAGAGCGGGAACATGCGCACAACCAGGAAGACACCAGCCGAGACCATAGTCGCCGCATGGATCATGGCGCTAACCGGGGTCGGGCCTTCCATCGCATCGGGCAACCAGACGTGCAGCGGGAACTGAGCGCTTTTTCCCACGCAGCCGCAGAAGATGCCCACGCCGGCGATCAACAGCAGCCAATGTCCGGCGTGATTGGGCTCGCCGTCTTCGCCCTTGCCGACAATGCGAGCGCCCTCAATCTCCATCGACTCGGTCGGGTGCAGGGCGTAATGATTCTCTTCGGTATGCAGTTGGGTGAATACGCCCGGCTCGACGATCTCGCCTTTGTCATTTTGCAGATCGCCAAAGGCGAACGTGCCGAGACTCGCCCACAGCGCCATCATGCCAATCAGCATGCCGAAGTCGCCGACGCGGTTGACGATGAATGCCTTGTTGGCGGCGGTGCTGGCGCTGTGCCGTTCAATGTAGAAGCCGATCAGGAAGTAGGAGCAAATGCCGACCAACTCCCAGAACACGAACGCCATGGCGAGGTTGCCAGCAATCACAATGCCCAGCATGCTGAAGCAGAACAGCGATAGGTACTGGAAGAACCGGTAGAAACGGCCTTTGCGCACCAGGTGCGTGCCATCGGACAGCGTCACCTCGTGGTCCGTGTACGGCTCGTGCAATTCATCATGCATGTAGCCGATTGCGTAGAAATGCACGCACGACGCGATGAGCGTCACCACGCAGAACATGGTCACCGTCAGCGCGTCGATGTAATAACCGATATCGAGTTTCAGATTGCCAAACTGTACGAGGTTGTAGAAAACTCCGTACAGCGCCTCCGGCGGCGGATTGGGCGCTTCGTCTTGTGCAGCGGCAGGCCCGCCGCCTGCGTGGTCGCCTTCGGCGGCGGTCAGCGTTAACGGCGCCGTGCGATCGGCGGACGCGAGCAAGAACGGATTGGCGCTGCGGGCCGCGGCCGCTTCGTCACCGTGGTCTGCAGAGTCGCCATGATCGTGGTCCTCTTGCGTTGCATGACCGCCGTGGTGGGCTTCCGGCAGTTCGTGGTTCGGCAGCCACACGCCAAACAACGCGACGACGCTCAGCACGCAGCTAAAGACGATCGCCCCCGTGGCGACGGTGCCGGCAAACCGGCCGTGCGGGCCGGCGTGCTTCCCGAAGAACAGGATGAACGCAAACGACGCCAGCGGCGTGAGCCAGGCGGTCGCGAGCAGCGTGGGGAGCCAGGAATCGTCCATGGATTAAAGCACCGGCAGGGCGCGGCAATCAACCTTGTAGTTGGTCGGCCCGGTCGACGTCGACCGAATCGTAGTTGTTGTAAAAATTCAGCACGATGGCCAGCGCCACCGCGGCTTCGGCCGCAGCCAGCACGATGACGAACAGCGCCATCAACGGCCCGTCGAGCCCCAGGCTCTGCCCGTCGCCACGCAGGAAGCGGCTTCCCAGGGCGATGAAGTTGAGATTGGCCCCGTTGAGCACCAGTTCGATGCCCATCAACACGCCCAGCGCGTTCCGCTTGAGCGCCATACAGAGCGCCCCGCACACGAACAGCACGGCGCTCACGGCCATGTAATGGGCCACGCCCACGGGCTCGGTTAGCAGATTGGCAAGGGGTAAATTGAGCATGATGTCGTGAGTCGTTTAGCGAAAGTCAGTCGCAATGGGGCGATCGGTCGTCTCGTGCAATTTCGTCTCTAGCCGGCGGCAACCGTCGACGAGCGTCGCTTGGCGCGTGCCAAGTAAGCCGCCCCGATGAGCACCACCAACAGATGCACCGACACGATTTCAAACGGCAACAGGTACGACGACATGCCGGCGCGGAGCGTGTCATCGGGCTGGTCGAGTTGATCGACCCGACCATTGGTCAGTGCGACGCCAATGGGGGTGGCGGTGGGTTGCACGTCGACCGCCTCGGCGGCGGCGCGGTCCAGCGGCTGCCACGCCGGCACGCTGAATGCCGCCCAAAGCAGAAAGGACAACAGCGCCCCGCCCGCCATCAGCCCCAGCACCCAGTCGCCGGCCATCGTTTTCATTTCGACGAACTGCTGCTGCGAAGTGAGCATGACGCCGAAGATCAGCAGCACCAGCG
>JAGQOU010000465.1 GCA_020427145.1 Planctomycetales bacterium
CGCGGTCGGTGATCCGCTGTTCCGCGGCGGCAGCCCCGTCGGCGACTTCCTTGGTTGCCGTCGTCGCCGGAACGGACCGGCCGGCGAGAAACTTGCGGACAACCACGCGGCGGGAAATCACCGTTAAGTAGGTCGCCAAGCTGCTTTGCCCGCGAAACCGCCGCAGAATCGCCAAATTGTCCTGGATGATCGCCAGAAAAACTTCGCTCACCAGATCCTCACGGTCGGCCGCGGTCAGCACGACCGAACGGCTCCGCGCGGTGTGATTGACCACATGGACGACTAGGCCCGAGAAGCGGTCCACGAAATCTTCCCACGCGCGGTCCTTGCGCGCCAGACAGCGTTCGAGCAGCGATTGATCAATGTCCGAAAGCGCCACGGCGTCTCCACGGTCGGTCGCAGCGGCGGCTGCGTGCAAAATGGGCCCCTGAGTCACGGTCGGCTGCCGAGCGACGGCGCAAAGCGAGCCCCCAGCGACACTGGCCTAGTCGCTGGCGAGACCGATTTGGCGTTCCCTCCCCAAGTATCTCAATTTTAGATAGCAAGGATGGCCGGAGCAAGGCAACGGCGATTCTTGCCCCGGTGCGGCCAATCAACCCCGGGCGGAGCCGGCGGCCGGGCCAATTCGGTCAAAACTCCTGTCACGGTAAACACTTGCCATCGATTCGCCGATAGGGTTATCATCCGCGGAAGATGGCGGTTGTCACCCCCGGCGTTTTGGGGCCCCGGCGACGGCCCCTAGTATCATCCGCGGGAGTGAGCGGCTGCCGCTTTGGCGACGGCGTTCGGTCCTGCCGCCCAGACTCGGTGAAATTTTCAGGAGTGAATCGATATGGCCCACGTTGTTTGCGAACCGTGCTTCGGCTGCAAATACACCGACTGCGTGGTCGTTTGTCCGGTGGAGTGCTTCTACGAGGGCGAGCAGATCCTGTACATCCACCCGGATGAATGCATTGACTGCGAAGCTTGCGTCCCTGAGTGCCCGGTGGAAGCGATCTTCCACGAGGACAACGTGCCCGAGGAGTGGAAAGGCTTCATTGAGCTCAATGCCGAGATGGCGCCGCAGTGCCCCGTCATAACGGAGAAGAAAGAGCCGCTGGCCGATCAATAGGCCGCGATTCGGCCCCGCGCCGGCGTACGACCTGCCTACAGATCCAATCAGCCCGCAGTCACACCATGTGGCGGCGGGCTTTTTTTTGCGCGCTGCGTCCCGGCGCCGGTTGTGAGGATCGTAGGCGTTAATCCGGTCGAGACCAGCTGACTTTTGTCGCTCTCGCAGTGTCCTCGTTACCGTGTCAGGAACAATTTCGACATAGGCTTGTGGTGCCTATGGATGCGACGGCAACCCCAGTTCGCCGATTGCGAAACACGCTGCACGGATTTCAGGACACGTACTATGAGCGTTCACCCTAGCCGCCGTCGACGACGGTGCGGCGATGCCGCACACAGTCTCGCTTCGCGCTCGCGGCGGGGACTCGCAGTGACCGAATTGGCCGTCTGCTTGCCGCTGCTGACGCTGATCGTGTTTGGCTCGATTCAGGCATGCAATCTCATCTATTTGCGTCACGGCTTGGTGACTGCCGCCTACGAGGGCACGCTGGAACTCGCCAAACCCAACGCCACGAACTCTTCGATTGAAGCCCGTGCCCAACAGGTGCTCGACGCCCGCGGCATCACCAGCACCACGCTGCGGGTGCTGCCCAACGGAACCGAAGCGTCAAACTCGGCGCGCGGCACTCCCCTGATCATCGATATCCGCGCCGACGTGGCGCCCAATATGGCCCTCTCGGGTTGGTTCCCCCTGCCCAATCAGGTGCAGGTGCGCCTGGTCGGCACGCGCTAGAGATTTGGCAACGCATGCCGTTCGGGGCGGACGGTTTGCTTGTCGCCAGGGGTCCGCGGCGTTGCGATTCGTCACATTCGACCCGATTGAACTACTGAACTGACCAAGCTCTAGGAACGAACTGCCATGACGCGAACTTTTCGACGTGGGCGGGCGCCGCGCCGGGGCGCCATGCTCGCGCTCATCGCCCTGCTCTTACCCGTCGTGCTGCTGTTTCTCGGCTTCGCCGTCGATTTGGCGTACATGCAGACCACGCGGATGGAGTTGCGCGCCGCCGCCGACGCGGCCGCTCGGGCCGGCGCGACCGCACTGTCTCAGACGGACGATCCGACGTTCGCTCGCACCACAGCCAAACAGATCGCCCGCCGCAATACGGTCGCTGGATCGAATTTGCTGCTGCGCAATTCGGACATCGAGATCGGCCGCTCGGTGGAGCAACCCGACGGCAAGTGGGCGTTCACCGCCGGCGTCACGCCGAGCAATGCGGTGCGCGTCACCGCGCCCCGCGACGCCGGGTCCCGCGGCGGAGCCGTGTCGTTGTTCTTCGGCGGCCTCATTGGCAAGACCGACTTCGAACCTATCCAGAGCGCCACAGCCAGCTTCCTGAACGTCGACATTTGTCTGGTGCTCGATCGTTCGACGTCCATGAAGTTGAACGTGACCGGTCAATCGGGAGGCATGTACACCAACGATCCGCGGTTTTGCAGTCCGCCGCGCTCAACCAGCCGCTGGGTGGCTCTCGACGCGGCGGTCCGCGTGTTCATCGACGAACTCCGCGCCAGCGACGCCGAAGAGCAAGTCGCCCTGGCGACGTACAGCAGCGACCTCGCCTCCACGATGGGCCGCGTGTGCGGAGCGTCCTCCAGCCCAAGTTCGCTTGATGCGCCGCTGGACACCAACCTTACGAAGATTACCAGGGCCATGGACGACCTCACTACGAGCGTCTGGAACGGCAACACCTACATCGAATCGGGCATGCTGACCGGACTTGGCGCCCTGCAAGACGCTCGCTTCGCACGCCAGAACGCCACCAAGGTGATGATCGTGCTGACCGACGGCAACGAAAACGTGGGCAGCGCCATGGCCGCCGCCGCGGTCGCAGCCACGACCGACGTCACGATTCACACGATCACGTTCAGCGACGAGGCCAACCAATCCTTGATGCAAAGCGTGGCGGCAGCCACGGAGGGCAAACACTATCACGCAAACACGGCCGAAGAGTTACGCGACGTGTTCAAGGAACTGGCGGCGACGACGACCGCCTTGACACAGTAAATCGCCGCCGCACGTCGACTGCCGCCCCGCCCAATTGAGTTCACCTTGAGTCTTTTCCTCGTGAGAATCGATATGAACGCCCAGCAAACCACTCGCCCGCGCGTCCCTTGCTCCTCTCAGCGCCGCGGCGCCACGGCGGTCGAGATGGCGCTCACGGCGCCGATCTTGTTCATGTTGGTGTTGGGGGCTATCGAGTTCAGCCGCGCCAACATGCTGGTGCATACGGCGTCGATCGCCGCCACCGAGGCGGCTCGCAAAAGCATCATTCCCGGGGCCACCGCCGCCGAGATCCGCAGCGAAGGAATGAGCCAGTTGGCACTGATCGGCGTAAGCGACGCCACCCTCACGGTCACTCCGGCCGAGATTCTGCCAAGCACCGAGCAGGTCACCGTGCAACTCGACGTGCCCGTCAACATGCGCAACGGCTACCTGCTGCCGCGCGTGTTTCTCGGCCGCTCCGTCCGCAAGTCGGTGACCTTGCAGCGCGAGGGCAAGCAGACGGCCGCCAACAGCGAGACAGTGACGCCCGACGGCATGCGGGGATCGATGCAAGGCAACGGCTACGACGGGCTTGCCAATCCGAACGCCGGCGCAGGCAACAACAACGCGGGCGGCAACGGCAAAGCAAAAAGCGGCAAGTCCGGTTCGAATGCCAGCGCCACCGGGCAAGCGAATGCCGCCGCCGGCAGCGCGGCGGCCAACGCCGGCAGTTAGGCCGTTGTTGGATCAGCGCTGCGATGGGGAGAGACCGACACGATCTCGTTGAGTTGCCAGCATTTCGGGGCAGGCAGCGTTAACTGCGGCTGAACAACGCCTGTTGGATTTCCTCACGGAAGCTCGCCGCGCGTCCCAGCGTGCGGGTGAAGTCGGCCTTGCCGAGCGTGTAGAACACGGAGTGTTCCTTGGCGATAATCGTCGCATTGCGCGGTTCGTCGCGGATGAGGGCCGCTTCGCCGAAATATTGACCCTCCTTGAGTTCAGCCACCGTGCGAGTTTTCTGACCGTCGTCGACCACCACGTCGACGGCGCCGGTGCGGATCAAGTAGAACAACTCGCCAGGGTCGTTCTGGCGAATCACCACGTCGCCCGCCTCGGCCGTCTCGACTCGCATCATGTCGGCCACTTCGGTCAGGGTGGTTGGCGTCAGGCTGGAGAACAGCGGGAATTGCCGCAGGAATTCGCAGATGACGGAGGTCTCTTGCACCGCCGAGTCGGCCTTGATTTTGCCCCCTTCCATTTTCACAATACGGTCGGCAACGTCGAGAATGCGGCTGTCGTGGGTGACCATGATGATCGTGCAGCCGTGGTCGTTGGCCATTTCCTGAAACAGCGTCACCACTTCGCGTCCTGATTTTTCATCGAGGGCCGCGGTCGGTTCGTCGGCCAGCACAATGCGCGGGTTATGCACCAGCCCGCGGGCGACGGCCACTCGTTGCTTCTGCCCGCCGGAGAGTTGGTCGGGTTTATAGTTGATCCGCTCGCCGAGCCCCAATCGCTCCAGCAGCATGCGAATTCGTCGATCGGATTCCTTGCGTTCCATTTCCACCAGCTCGCACGCCATGTTCACGTTCTGGTGAGCGGTGAGCGAGCCGAACAGGTTGTGCGCCTGAAAGATAAATCCCAAATCGCGCCGCAGCTTGTTGATCTGGTCGCGACTGGCGCCATTGAGCTCGTTTCCCAGCACCTTGAGGCTGCCTTCCTGCACGGTGCGCAGCGTGCCGATGAGCGTCAGCAGCGTCGTTTTGCCGGAGCCCGAGGGGCCGGTCATGATCACAATCTCCCCGCGGCGCACTTCCAGGTGATTGTCGAACAGCGCCTGGCTGCGCAACTCGCCCTCGCCGAAATAGTGATTCACCCCGCCCACTTTGACGGTCTTGGGCAACTGGGCGCCGTCGACGAACATGCCGCTGGTGGCGGGAAACGCTGAGGTGGCAGTCATATCGGAATCGGGGAATGAAGGATTCGAAATACCAAGGGAAGCGTTGTCGGCGTGTCGTTCGCAGCGGCGGCCGCGCCGCTCGCCTCGTCAAGTCTCTTGTTTCGTCAAAACAGCGAAGCCGGGTCGGCCGACAGCAGCTTGCGGACGGCCAGCAGCCCCGAGGCGACGCACATCGCCAGCGTCAGCACCAATACGGTCAATGCGGCGGGAATCGTCATGCGCATCAGCAGCCCCGTGGAGCCCGCCAAGACGTGGTACAGCCCGTAGCTGACAATCGAACCCGGCACAAACCCGATCAGCGCCAGCAACACGGCTTCCACGACAATCAAACGAATGAAGTACCCCCGCGAGTAGCCCATCGCCTTGAGCGTGGCAAACTCCGACATGTGGTCGGCGATATCGGAGTAAATCACCTGGTAGCAGATGACCATCCCCACGATGAACCCAATCACCTTGCCGGCGAAAAACACGATGCCAATCGGCGTGCTGGTATCCCAGAACGACACCTCCTTGTCGCGAAATTGCTCGCGCGTGTAAACGAACACGCGGTCGTCGATCACCGCGTCGAGCCGATCTCGCACATCGTCGATATCGGCGTCGTCCGACACGTCGACGATGCCCAGATCCACCACGCTCAACGGGTCCCCAAACGGAACGCGCTGCGGGAAGAAGTCCGCAAAGCTCTCGGCGCTCATGACCAGATTGCCGTCGTGAGCGAAGTCGGTGCCCAAGTCGAACGTGCCGACGAGTTTGATCGACTTGTCGGCGAGTTCGGCCGGCGAGGCGGCCAGCGCCTTGTCGTCGTCCCTGGGAAAATCGAAATTTGCTTGCCGGCTATGCACGTCAATCAGCGCCGTGCCGCGCACGCGTAGCTTGTCGATTTGGTCGCGGATGCTCTGCGTGTCAATCACGGGGTCGTCGAGTTGGATGCCGATCGAGCGGATCGGAAACGCTTTGCTGCGGCGATTCGGCGAGAGATTTTTCAGCCGCGACAAGGTCAGCTCCGAGTAGAACGGATACGCCCCATGCACCCCCGGCACGCTGGCGGCTTGTTTGACCAGCGCCAGGGGGAATCGCTTCTCGGCGGCGAGCGTGTACTTGGCTCGGCTGACCAGGAAGATGTCACCGTGCAGGTCGTCGATCACCTTCACCTGGCTGTCGAACAGGGCGTTTTGAAACCCGACCTGCGTGAACATCAGCAACACCGCAAACGCAATCCCAGCCAGCGCGACGGCAAGCCGGCGCCAATCGTGCGTGAGATTCTTCCACGCGAGCGGCGTTTTACGGAGTTTGACGGGCATCGGCTGCTTAGTTTGCGTTTGAACCACCAGGGCGTGGCTCAACTCCTTCGCTGGTTAGAACAAATCGGCGGGATCGGCTTGAAACAGCTTTCGCAACGCCGCCAAACCCGACAGCACGCACATGACCACGGCCAGCATCAACACCGCTCCGGCGATCGTCGGGGTCAGGATCATGGGCATGCCTGACCAGGCGCCGACGACTTGGTAGAGAATCCACGAGATCACTAACGACGGCACGTAGCCGATCAATGCCAGGAGGACCGATTGCTCGAGCACGACGCGGGTCAGGAATTTGTTGGGATAACCCATCGCCTTGAGCGTGGCGTATTCGCCCATCATGTTGGCGATGTCGGTCGAAAGCACCTGGTACACGATGGCCACGCCGACGAACATGGCAACCCACACGCCGAACGTGAAGATCTTGCCGAGCGGCGTTTGTTCGACCCAGCGGAACTCCTCGCGGGCAATCACCTCGGCGCGGGTCAGCACTTCGACGTCGGCGGGCGTCGCCGAGGTTTGCGGCGTCACGGGATTGACGTCGGGCGCTCCCAACAACGCCTGCAATCGCTCCTGGGTCTCCAGCGGATCGGCCCCGGGGGCCAGCCGCGCCAGCCCCAGATTCACCTGATCGGCGGGCTGCCAGTAGCACGCCGTCGCATAACCTTCGGGGCTGACCAGGCAAGCGCCGTTGCATGCCAAGCCCGTGCCCAACTCAAAAATGCCGACGATTTGCACCCGGCCGCCGCCGAGGATGGTTTCGACGCCAAAGTCCTGCGAACTGAAACGACGGCCGTTGGCCGGGCCAAACTCCGGCTTGCTCTTGGTGTCCATCGCCACGAACCGCGGGTCGGTCAGTTGCTGAGCGACGCGGCGTATGTCGGGCCGGGCGAACGGCGGGTCATTGGGATCGGCGCCCATGCAAATGATGCCGCGCCATTGCCCTTCCCAGCCCGAGTCGGGAATGCTTTCGGATTGCGGCCGTTGCCACTCGCTCAGCCCCAGATACAGCGGCCGCACGATCTCCACCTCGGGCAGCGACTCGGCCTGATAGATCCGCTCCTTCGGAAACATCCCCGGGTCGGTCAAATGCAAATACTCCGGCGAGCGGAGCATGAGATCAAAGTCGAGGGCGTCGTAGATTTGGGTGGCCGTCTTGCGGACCGCGTTCTTGAAGCCCAACTGCATGAAGATCAAGATGACCGCGAACGCCACCCCGGCCAATGCGACCGCCGTGCGCACCTTGTTATGGACGAGATTCTTCCAGGCGAGCGGCGTGTTCATGGAGGGACATTGTCGGCAAGCCCCGCAGGGCGAGGGTTGAATCGCGGCTAGGCGGCGCCAGTTACTTGGCGGCCGAGGCAGGGGCGTCCGCCTTGACGTTGGCGGCGGCGTCCTTTTCCGGGGCTCCAAATTCGACGGTCACTTGCATACTCACCAAGCGGGCGGCTTGTTCCATCGCGCCGTCCTGGGTGGGATCGATCTCAATTCGCACTTCAATGACCGAACGATCGCTGGGGGCCAGCGGATTGCGATTCGTGATCCCGGGGCTCGACACCAGGCTGCCGATCCGCCGCACAACGCCGCGCAAGCCTTTGTTGCTATCGAAAGGATCTTTGAATGCGGCGCTCTGGATCGTGGCCGCCTGACCGACTCTGATTTCCTTGGCGTCGGCCTCGTAGACCTCGGCGATGCAAACCATCTTGCTCAAGTCGGCGATTTGCATAATGGGAAACTGCGTGACAAACTCGCCGGGGCGAACTGCCACGTCGAGTATGGTGAAGTCGCTCGATCCCGTCGACGCCGCCGGGGCGCGAATCTCCGCCTGGTCGCGCGCCTGACCGGCTGCCTTCACTTCGAGCTTCCCGGCAATCGTCGGATCGATCGCCTGGGCAAGATCCCGATTCGCTCTCGCCAATTCGAGATTGGCAACCGCCGCGTCGACGGCTTTCTGGGCCGCTTTCAAGGCGTGCGGGAGCGTCGCCGCGGCCGCGCCGTACTCGGCCTCCGCCATGGCAGCCTGTCCGCGCTGCCGGCGAAGCTGCTGCTCGGTGACCAGTTCATCGTCGCTCGCTTGGATCGATGCCAGCAGATTGACGTCAGCCTGGGCGATGCCGGCAGCTTGCTGCAGGGCGTCGATCTTGACCTGTTGGGCCCGCACCTCGCCGATCTTGGCGCGGGCTTGCGCCACGGCCGCTTCGGCCTGCTTCACCTGCGCATCGGCGACGGCGATTTCTTGAGAACGGCGTTCGCGGCTGAGCGTGAGCTTGGCTTCGGCCGCCTCGTATTGCGTTTGCAGCAGCTTGTAGGAATCAAGTTGCACCAACACGGCGCCGGCTTCCACCTTGTCGCCCTCGCGCACCCCGTAGCCCTCGCGGGTCATGCCGGGCAAGTCGGCGCTGTCGCGCAGTCCGCTGCCGAATTGTTCGATCCGGGACCCCGGGATGCCGTAGATTTGCAGCACACCGCCGGCAGGCTCAAGACGCCCCAACGCCACCACGCGGCGCGGGCCGACAGCGGCATGCGCACCGGGGCCGGCGGGCGGCGGCGTTTCGCGGCACCCCATGACGGCCACGACCGCAATGAGCACAGCGGGCAAGCCCGCCGCCGGCCGTTGTCGATTGCAAAAACCCATAGCGGCTGCAGCGCGGTCGGCAAACCGCGCCGTAATGAGTGTCCTAGATGTTAAGTAACCAAGTGTAAGTTGCGAGTCTGCGGAATTTGGGCGCAGTTTCGGATATTTCCAGAATTGATAGCGACCCGGACAATGTCAAGTAAGTTGTTCGACAGCAGATACTTACGTCGCGTGGGCCTGCACCCGGATCGCGGCGCGCACCCCTCTCAGCCCCCTTCCCGGCGAGCCAGATCATCGCCAGCCCGCGTCATTCCGCAGGAAATCCGGGCCTATGCCCCAGACGCCGCCCTCGCTGCCGCCACAATCGCGACAAACCGAACTCAGGCAACGCCGGCGTGTTTGTCCCAGCTCAAGTTAAGTCGACCATTGTCCGGGCGGTTTTTCAGCCAGACATAATCGACTCCCCAAATCCACTGGACAACATCGCGCAATTTTTCGGATTATCTGTCCAACGCCCACGCCTGACAGTTTGCTTGCCCGACCATGCCACGCAGCGATTGCCATCTTACCTGGAGTCTCAGAAAGCCCAACGCTGCGAATGTCGCCCGATTTGCTCAGCAGCAGGGTCGACTTGCTCTGACCTATTCGCAACAAGGCCAGTCGGCGGCTGGTTGGCCGGCCGGATTTGACGTCGACCATCGCCGCATCCTGCTGGGAACCGGCGAGGAGGTATTTGCCGCGGCCCGGGACGTTTTGGCAGGCTGGAGGCAAATGCCAAGCGAGTGGATTCGGCCCTACGCCCCGCCCAGGGAACCACGGGTCGGCGACGTCGTGGTTTCACTTGCTCGGTATGCAGGGCTCTGGTGGCTCAACGCGTGCCGGGTCGTCGACGTCTGCGACGCGACTCATTGGGAGTCCGGCCAGCGTCGCTACGATGTTGCTTATGGCACGCTCCCCGGGCACGCCGAGTGCGGCGAGGAGCGGTTCTCGGTTGTCATGCATGCTTCGGGACAGGTTTGGTACGAAATCCGCGCGTTCTCCAAACCCCGTTGCTCGCTGTCGCGGCTGGCCTACCCGTTGATCCGCCGGTTGCAGAGTCGCTTTGCCAGGGAGTCGCTCAGGCGGGTCGCAGCACTGGTGGCTCAGGCGACCGCAGCGACCATCGCGCCCACCGACGCCGAGCCGATGCTGGCCGCGGCGTCCTCCGCCCGCGGGTAACTGCGCCGCCGGCAGTCGTGCTGGCCGCCGTCGACCCCGAGCCGTTTGCTCTCTAAACTAGGGGCGGCATGGCCGCGGAAGTTCGCCATCGCGGGCCGTGTCGCTGTGCTGGTTCACATGCCCCGCGCGGGCACGGCGCCCAAGGCGATTTCCTAACGCGGCTTCGCCGCTCATTGCAACTCCAGGCCCCCCATGAAACGCCTCTCGACTTTCATTATTGGCATGCTCGTCGGCGGCGCGTTGCTGTGGATGGCGCTGAACTACCACCTCATTCGCGCTCGCGACGGCCTGCATTTGGTGGGCAAAACCTCAGCGACGCTCGCCAACACGTATGTCGACGTGCGGAACTTCCGGCCCGCCGATTGGGTTAAGCACCCTGAGGTGACCGATGCGATCCTGAGTTCCAAGAACCAGGCGCTGATCGACAGTGCGACGAATGGCACGATCGACGGAGTGCTTGATCGGGTCCTCCCGCGCGCGGGCGCCGGTGCGGACCGCTGAACTCTCGCCGCCCGCCGCGGTGGCCGGCCGCAGCATCGACACAACCCGTCGATTCCGCAATCGCCGATCGCACAACCGGCGAGTTCGTTGCTGTCGTTGTTCTCGCTGCGCCAGCGAGAACCCGCGTGATTGCGCCTTGCCAGGATGTTTTGAGCGCTGCTCGGGCGGCGCGTCGATAACTTCCGCAGGAGACCAGTCGCTGTCGATGGCGCGCGGCCTGTCGCATCGGTCGACGCGCACCTTTGGCCTCGCTGGGCAAGGAACGCATTTATGGAACTCAATCGCAATCAGTACTTTTTCATCGGCATGGTGATCCTGCTGCTGGGCGTGCAGTTGCGAGCCGTGAGCCACTACGTGCTGACGCCCGAAGCGACGCGTTTCCTCGCGGAGCGCGCCAACAAGTCCGGTTCGGAATCGACGTTGATGAACCTGTCGACCGACCTGGGCGCCGCCCCTCGCAAAGTGGTCAAACCGCCCGAGTGGCTCGGCTGGTGCCTGATGTCCGTCGGCGGCGTGCTCATTCTGCATAGCCTGGCGATGAAGAAACCTGGCGCCGGGTAACGCCACAGCGGCCCCTGCTTGTACGCCCTGTCCTGGAGTCTTCGCGATGCCCCGTATTGGACCTCGTCAAGCGGCCGTCTTTGCCGCCGTCGGCGCTCCGTTGATGGCGCTTCCGCTGCTGCTGTCCGCGGCGCCGCAAGCGCCGAACGACGACCAGCGCCCCGTTTCCCAGCGGCGCAGCTCCGCCAGCCGCGGCGACGACGGCGCACGAGACGCGAGCAAGAGTCGCCTGCGCGAAGGCACGCGAATCGAGAACGTCATCGGCTACTTCCGCCGCAACGGCGATGTCGCCACGCTGGTCACCGAGGACGACCTGGAGATCGGCGGCTTGCCGAATCTCAACCTTGAGCGGGTGGTCAAAATGCTCAAGTCGGTCGACGAGCCGGAAAGCGTCTATTGGAGCGTCAGCGGCGAAATCACCGAGTTTTCGGGGCGAAATTACCTGCTCATCAGCCGGGCGGTCTTTAAGGCTGCCGCGCCCCCCCCGGCTCCCGAAACGATCTCGCAGTGACCGTCGCCAGGCCGCTCGCCCCGCGGGCCCGCCGGGACGTCTCGACGCACCCTAACCGCTTCGCCAGCTTGACATTGCGCGCTGTCCCGTTACCATCGTCAGGGACCGTTTGGCGCCGTCGCGGCGCAGTCCGTCCCGTTACTACTCCCAACCGCAGCGCCCATCCATGGCAAGTCGAAGCCGCATTGAAGTCGCCGAGTCGGCCAGCGTCAGCGTCGTTCGTTTTCGCGATCAAAAGATCATCGACCCCGAAACGATTCAGGAACTCGGACAAGAGTTGTTTGACCTGATCGACAAGGACCAGCGGCACAAGCTCGTACTGAATTTCGCCAACGTCGAGTTTCTCTCCAGCGCGGCGCTGGGCAAGCTCATCACGTTTGAAAAGAAGGCCAAGCGAGAAGGCGCCAGCATTATCCTTACCAACATCTCGCCTGAGATTTATCAGGTGTTCGCCATCACCAATCTCGACAAGCTGTTTCAGATCAAGGACACCGAGGCCGACGCCTTGGCTGTTCTTTAGCCGTCGCGCCGGCGACTTGCGTTAAAGTCGTCTTGTCGTCCTGTATGGCCGTTGAATCGGCCGCCAGTCGTTCAGCGAAGGCCGCCTCCCGGAAACAGGTTGCCGGCATCCTTGATTTGTCGACATCGCGTTAACGAATTCCCCATGAGCGCAGCCAACCACGAATTTGCGACGCGCGTCACGCTGCCCAGTTCGTTGGGAGCCTACCACGAGCTAATCGACGACGTGATCGACGGATTGGCGGCGGCCGGTTGGCGCGATGCCGATCTGTTTGCAATTCGCATGGCGCTGGAGGAGTCGATCAGCAA
>JAGQOU010000466.1 GCA_020427145.1 Planctomycetales bacterium
TTTCGATCAGGATCGTGCGGTTGCCGCCGTAGCTCGCGACCTGAACATTGCAGGCTTTCACCCGCGTCTGATCCCGTTGCTGCGGCGAGCGGCGAGGTCCGGCGGGCCTGGACGTTTCGGTCGCGTCGGTCTGGGGGGTGGTTCGGGGCGATGTGGTTCGAGGCAGTGTGGCGGAACCCGGCCTGACGGTTGCCGTTGCAGCTACGCGGGGCGGTTTGGGCGTCGGCAATGCGACAGCGGCCGAGCGGATGGACTTAGGAGGCGCAGCGGCGACAGGAGATGCAGGTTGCCTGGAGTGGGGGGGCGACGCCAACCGGTTAGGCTTCAGTTCCGGCACGGCCGGGCCTGACGATTTCGGCTGTCCCTGCTTCGTGTATGGCGCAGCGGTGATGGCGGCATGTCGGACCGGGGCGGTACAATAGCCGGAGTAGAATAGGCTTGCGAGGCGCTGGATGGAACGGCCGTAGTTGCGATCGGCGGCCCAGCGACGGGCGAGGTCGGAGAACGTCACCGGGCGGCGGCGTGCGATACGGCTTACCGACTGCAATATGACATCCTGCTTGAGGCGCGTGCGGTGTCCGACGGGGTTCTGCAGCCTTTCACCAGAATAGACGACGAGATGCTGAATCTGGGCGAGGACGCCGGTCGGCACGTCAGGGTAGCTGTCGCCGCGGACGCCGCCGCCAGTTGTGCCGAGACCTGCGAAGTTGTTCTGTCGGGGCAGGACGTCACCGGGATCGCCGTTGCCGCGGCGGAAGGTGAGGAAGTTGGTCTCCAGCGCCATCTGGAAAAAGGCGTAGTCCCAGCGGACCCGGTGCTTCGTGCCGAACCTGCGGTACCACTGGGCGATGCCCTGGAAACGGGGAAGCAGTGAGCCGCCACGTGATGCCGACTGGTCGGCGAGGAAGCGGTCGAGCTGTCCGGGGGTTGCGCAGGCAGGGACGCGATTGGTGGCAGACGTTCGAATGGCCACGTCGCTCGCTGCGTGCGCTGCATGAGCGCCCGTTACGGCAAGGATTGCCGAACATGCCGCGGCACCGAGGGCGCTGCCGGCAGCGTGTCGCGTCAGGTAGAGTTCAGCCACTGATGTCGACCGGTTCGTCCGCCTCAACCCTCGGGACATAGCTTGAAGGCGCGATCCATCGCTGCGGATTTGGTGGCGAAGTTCTCAATGCGTCTGCCACCTTGTGCGTATGCGGCGATGTAGGCCTTGGCCTCGGCATCCTCACGGCCCTTGTTCACGTCGAGGACGGTGTAATTGATCGTGCCGTCGGCCTCGGAGCGGATGATGGTCGCCTGTTGGCCGCCGTAGCTCGCCGTCCATACACGGCACTTCCCGGTAGCGGGTGGCTTGATGGCAGGAGCCGCGAATTTCGAGACGGCGGCAGTTCTGTCGTTGCGCGGCGGAGCCGATGTGGCGGGCCGGTTCTGCTGTTCGTCGCGTGGCCTGTTCAGCGTCTTGTAGCGGGGCATGACCGGCACATTCGATGCGCCGAGCCCGGCACGCGTGTCGCGGTCGAACGAGGCTTGACGGGTGCGGCCGGTCGCTTCGGTGAGCAACCCGGGATCGGGATCGGGGCGAGCGCACTGCGATGAATAGAACGCATCGGCAATGGCCTGGATGTCGCGTGCGTAGCCGCGATCGACAGGCGCCCACTGCTTGCCGACATCGGCGAAGGTAACGGGATGGCGGAGGCGACGGCGCCATTTGTCGAGAATGCCCCAGGACTGCACCTTGCGGGTGCGGTCGGCGACGGGGTCGTCTACGCGGATACCGGCGTAGATCATAAGATGCTGCTGGTGGGCGCGGACGCCGTCGGAAACGGAACTGAAGTGCTCGCCGCGGACGCCGCCGCCGGTTGCGCCGAGGCCGGCGAAGTTATTCTGGCTCGGACGGACGTCACCGGTGAATTTGAGACTGTTGGTCTCGACGACCATCTGGAAGAAGGCGTAGTCCCAGCGGATGCCGAGGTCGCGGCCATGGCGCATGTAGTCGACGGCGATCTTGTCGAACTTCGATTGCAGCCGGGGATTGCGGTCGCGAAGGAAGGCCATGAGACGGCCAGGAGTGGTGCACTGGCGCGGCTGGTTCGACGGCGTGAGCTGGACGCCCGGCATCGAGCCGGCGGCGGCTGCCGTGACCATGCCAAAGGCAATTGCGGTCGACAGACCTGCGGAGAGGGTGACGGCGGTGGCTCCGGCACGTAAACTCATTTTTACACCCATCAATCTATTCGCGCGGATCGGGCGCGATTTTCGGTCGGACGATTAAACCGCGTTAACGTTAACGCGTTCTAAATAGGTGGTCGCACGGCTGATAGTTTGGCTATCAAATTGGCATTAGTTTGGGATGGGTGCGGTTGAAATGCGGCAACTGTAGGTCACCGGCAGAACTTTATCGGATGAATCGCCGATACGATGAACCCGTTCACCGCCGGCAACGCTCGATTTCGATGCCGATCGAGCGGCAGGCGGTCAGGACCGCGGGCTTCTCGATCCGTACGCGAGCGGTGCGGACGCGATTGTCGGCGAGGACGCGGCGGGCGAGAGTTTCGGCGAGAGTCTCGATGAGATTGTAGTGAGCGGCCTCGACCGTCTCGCGGATCGCTCGAATCGCGATGTCGTAGTCGTAGACGTCGAGGATCTTGTCGGACGTGCCGTCGTAGGTGTCGGTTACGGCGAGCGTCAGCGAAATGACGACGGGCTGGCGGTCGCGATGTTCGTGCTCGT
>JAGQOU010000467.1 GCA_020427145.1 Planctomycetales bacterium
CCAGTTGGTCGAGCTGCCTGGGGCGGCGCCGGGACCGCCGGCGGTCGTCGTTGTTGGGCCGGTCTCCCAGCCTGGCCGCGTCGGCTGTGCGGCAGTCGGCGTGGTCCCGCCAGTCGCCGCCGCCTGCCCCGGCCACGCCGACGCCGCCGTGGCGCCGCCAGCAGCGCCGCCGTTCGCCGTGGTGGTGTTCCCGCCGGCGTAGCGCTGGTCGGCCACCTCGACAATCGGCCCTTGGGGCTGGGTGGCTGGTTGTGAGGGCTGCGTTGCGCCGTACCACCGCCCGGCGTCCTGGGGTTCGATCGGCCGGTCGATTCGCTCGCGAGCCGGCGTCGAAGTTGGCGCCGGCTGGGCATAGCCGTTGGGATACGCCTGTCGCGGGTCGACGGCCGCTGGCGTCGGTTGTCCGCCGCCGGGATACGGCCAACTGGCATTCGTCGCCGCGACCGCGGGTGCGGGTTGGGAGCCTCCCCCGACGAACTGCGGTGAGGTGGGCCAAGCCCCGGCAGGCGTCGGCGCATTGCCGACGGCGGGCGGTTGCTGACCCCACGGGTTGGCGAGCGCCGGCGTCGTGGCGCTCGACCCGGCGGCTGGCGTCGTCCAGTTCGAGTTGCCCGTGGTCGGCGTGGTTTGCACCAACGGCGGCGCCCATGGCGGGCCGAGCGGCTGTGTCGCGGCGGACGTCGGCGTGGCGGCGGAATACATCCCTTGTCCGCTCAGTTGGGGCGTGGCGCCTTGCAGGACTTCCCGCGAGCGATCGCCCAGATTCTCAAACGCCGTGCGGAATCGATCGTCGATCCGTCCGAACGCGTCGCGCACGGGCGTCGCGGTTCGCTGCACGCCGGCGTTGAATTGATTCTCCGCTGCGGTCTGCCACTGCGTTGCTGTTTGACCGGCAGCCTGGCCAAATTGGTTGGCGACTCCCTGGGCGTAGTCACCGACCCCCTGCCCGTAGGCTGGCGGCGCCGATGTGGCGGCGGCCGACGCCGGTGCAGCCGGCCAGGTGGAACTTCCGGGAGCCCCTGGATAGCGCGGCGCCGCGCCAGTGAAAGGCTGTGCGCCCGACGGCTGAGTTGGCGAATACGGATCAAACCCTGCGGGACTCGCCGTCCCGCCCGCGGCGTAGCGCTGATCTGCGGTCGTCGTCGGTTGGTACTGCTGCGTCAGCTTGACGCCATCAGGAAGCGGCGGCTTCAATGCCGTGACGCGCCGCTGACGTGGGGGAGCTTCTTCGCCGGCGACCAACCGAATCCGGCTGATTCGCTGCAGGTCCTGCGGCACGTCAACGGCCAACTCCACATCGTCGCCGGCGGCCAGCTTCGCGGCGGTTTGCGCATCGATCGCCAGCGAGTATTCGTACGTTTGGGGCGCATTTTCAGCGGGTTGCCAGCCAGCTTGAACTGCCAGCGCACAAGCCGAAATCAGCAGCGATGCGGTGTCCATACGCGCGTCCTTGTACCGACTCCGGCTGGCAAATCCTGCCGGAATGCGAAATCGCGTCAATGCGGGAAACCCGTTTGCGCCGGGCGAGGCGGCGACGGCGCGGCAAGCCGCGGGCGACCATGTGCCGGCGTCGACGAGGGTCGAATCCCCGGCAGTCTAGCGAAATCGCGCAGATCGGCCTAGACAAACACGCTGGCGAAGCTGCCGGCGCCAGCACCCGCCGTGCCGAGGGAAAAGACGCCCGCCGGAACCCTAGCGGAGGCGTTCGTGGAGGCGTAGCGTATCGCTGTCCCCGGGTAATCCCGCCGCGACGCCAAGCCCTTGCTTGACAGAACCAGCCGTTGCTAGCGAAAATCCTGGCCCCCGGCACATGCTGTCGTCGAGGGTAAATTGAACGCGGCAACGAGAGGGATTTGGGAACGATGGTTAGCTTCGCCGGTACGGTTGCGATTTCACCTTGGGAAGAGACACCCCCTTGGGGGCTCGGCGGCTTCGCGCCGCGGTGCGGCGACCTCCTTGCAGACCGCGGCGATTTGGCCGACGCCCCGCTTGTCAGTCCCGTGGCTGACGGCGACGACCCGTTCGACGACTTCGACGACGACGACTTCGATGACGACTTCGACGACGATTTTGAAGAGGACTGGGAGGACGACCTTACCGAGGACGACGAGTTCCCTGACACCTTCGGCGGCGAAGAAGAAGAGGAGAGCGAATTCGAGTCGGACGACGACAACGACGATTCGCCGTTTTCGGACGACCCCGACTTCGACGAGGACTGAACGGCGTCAGATCCCCGCGGCAATCGCTGCAATGGCTTCTTCATTGGCGGGAGAGTCGGCGGTCGACTCCGAATCGTCGCACTCTGACGCGGCCGATCCAAAGCGAGCCTCGCTGATGCGCCGGAATTCCGCCTCGCGCCCAATAAACGCCTCGACCACTTCAGGGTCGAACTGGGAGCCATAACGGCTGGCAATCCACTCCCGGGCTGCCGCATGGCTCATGGGTCGCTTGTAGGGCCGCGCCGACGTCAGCGCGTCGTACACGTCGGCTAAGGCCACGATGCGCGCCGGCAAGGGAATCTGCCGCCCCTGCAATCCGCACGGATAGCCGGAGCCGTCCCAGTGTTCATGATGCGAATACGCAATCTCCCGCGCGAGCTCCAGGAAGTCGTCGTCGCCCAGTTGCTTCTGAATCGATGCCAGACACTCGGCGCCCAGCTGCGTGTGCAGTTGCATCGCCCGCCGTTCAGCCGCGGTGAGGCGCGAGGGCTTCAATAACACCGAGTCGGGAATTCCCACCTTGCCCACGTCGTGCAGCGACGACGCGATGGCAAGCTCGGCCACGTATTGATGCGTGATCTCCTTATGCGACCGTGCCAACTCGCCGGCGAGGATCGTCACATAGGAGCGAATTCGCCCCAAATGTTCGCCCGTGTCTTTATCGCGCGACTCGGCAAGTTTCGCCAGGGCGAAGATCACCGCATTGCGAGTGCTGAGCAAGGACTGCGTGCGACGCTGCACCTTGCGTTCCAATTCGGCGTTCGATTGGGCCAGCGTGTCCTCGTAGCGGTTGATCAACACGACGGTCAGCACGGTCGTCGCGCCGACCACGCCGAACGAGAAGATCCACCCGATTTGCTCCAGCGGCGCAATGAAGTCCGTGGCCGCCTGCGCAATGTGAGCATAGGGTTGCAGTATCAGCAGCACGGTATTCGTGCCGGGCAGGCTGACGGCCGAGGCCAGTTGCAGCGCGCCGTCGACAATGATTGTCCCGGAGGCGATCTCTTCGTCATTGGCCTCGGCGTCGTTGATCGCTTCCAGCAGCGTTGGCGCCCGTCCCGATGAGACGATCGGCAGGCGCCCCAGCGAGTAGCGCAGCAGGCTCGGATCTTCATGAAGATTCGGATGACAGATCAGCGCGCCGGTGTCGCGCCGCAGCGCCCAGAGATGACCGTCGTATGGCACGGTGGTTCGCTCGCATAGCGACTGCAGACGCTCCCAACCTGCCGTGCCGGGCTCAAAGTTCTTCGTGCCGTCGCGGGTAAGCCGTACTGCGACCTGCTGAGTCGTTGCGTGCGCTTCGGCGAGCGCGCGCAACTCGAATGACTGCGCCAACCACTTGTGCAACCACGATGCTCCCCACACGAGCCCCAGCGCAATGCAGCCAAACTGGCTGGCGACCAGCAAGATCAGGAGAAGTTCGCGGCGTTTGATGCGCATGAGAGCTGCGAGGTTAG
>JAGQOU010000468.1 GCA_020427145.1 Planctomycetales bacterium
TCGACGATGCCGTCGCCGGCGCCGATTTTCTCGCCTGGCAGCGGCAATTCGGCTCGTCCCTGGCCACTTTGAGCGGCGCTGGTCAGGGCGCCGCGGGTGGGAACGTGCATTTAATAGCAGCGCCGGAACCCGCAGCATGGCAACTTGTGGCGTGCGGAGCGCTTCTGTGCGGCATGTGGGCCCGCCGGGCGCGACGGTTCCCTGCTAGCGCTGCTGGCGCCGCGGGGAACCTGACCTTGCCTGCCGCGGTGGCTTCGGCTTGAATGTGACGCTGCATGGAAGCGGCCGGTGCGGATTGCCGGTCTGCGCGTTTGGATAACCCCACAAGGACGATCAGGATGATCCGTTCTCTGGAGTCTTGGCGACTTCTGGCACTGACCTGTTTGACCGTCGCCACGTTGGCGTCGCGCGCCCCCGGCGCGGAGCCCGCACCGACGACCTCGCCCGAGCAACCGCCGGCCGCCGCAGCGTCCGCCGACGCCAACACCGAAGCCGATGCGGCGACCGCCGACGCAGGGGCCGGCGAAGAAGAGCCAGCCCCTAAGCAAGTCATTGGCGCCACCGCCGCCGTGCAAGTCGTCGACGGCGGGCTGACCTTCCCGGCACGCGTCGACACCGGCGCGACCACCACGTCGCTGCACGTGGAGGAGTGGACCATCAAGGACGGCTCCGACGACATGACCGAGAACGTCGGCAAAGTGATTCGTTTCTGTATCAAGAATCACAAAGGCGAGATCGAGTGGCTCGAACGTAAGATCGTGGAACTGGCCACCATCAAAACTTCGGTCCAGGAAGAGCAGCGATACAAAGTGAACATCACGCTCGCTTGCCGCGGCGTCGAAAAGAAGGTGCTCGTGTCCCTCAAGGACCGCTCGCACATGGAGTACCCGCTGCTGTTGGGGCGGAATTTCCTCGAAGGCGACTTCCTGGTCGACGTGGAAAAGAGCCCCCGGATCAGCGAGAAGAAGCTCCGCACCAAGCCGAAATCGACCCAGCGCAGCTAGCGCCTGCCAACCGCTCCGCACGCCGCGACGACGTTCGGAATCCGTGGCGCTGTCCAGTGGGCGACATCTGGAGCGCAAATGACGAGGTATTTCTGCGCACGTGCGAGGAAAGCCGCAGCGGAAATCGCATGTCCTTAATGACAAATGACTTAGGATTGCAAAGGCGGTCCGAGTGAAGCGTTTCCGCCCGTTTGTACGCTTCAAAACGGGGAAGCAACGCCGCTTGACCTGTCTATAATGCCGCCGGACAGAGTCAGGGGCCCGGTGGCTGGCGTTTTTCGCCGTCACGACAGTGTTTTATCGGGCAGGTTTGATATATGGCCAACTCCAGTAGCTCTCCCGTGCCGCCGGGACGCGTCTTCGAGCTTGCCAGCTTGCGAGGCGTTGCGCCCCGGTTTCTTGCCGCCGCGGTTCTTGCCGTGATTGCGGGGGCGGTTGTCTTGCAGCTTCGCCCGGCGACCGGCGCCCGCACCAAGCGGGTCCTGGGCCCCACCGAGCTGGTGGAACACGTCGACGCCGAGGCATTGCCGTTTGAGGCCCGCGTCGACACCGGCGCCACGACCTGCTCGGTCCACGCCGCCAAGTGGGCGATTGAAGACGAAGCCGATTCGATGATCGACAACGTGGGCAAGGTCATTCGCTTCTGTGTCGAAAACGGGCAGGGGGGAGCCGAGTGGCTGGAACGGAAAATCGTTGAATTGGCCACCGTCACCACGTCCGAGGGCGAAGAGCAGCGCTACAAGGTCTTCATGACGCTGCGCTGCCAGGGCGTCGAAAAGCGGGTGCTGGTCTCGCTCAACGACCGCTCGCACATGCAGTACCCGCTGCTGATCGGCCGCAACTTCCTGGAAGGCGACTTCCTGGTCGACGTCGGCGATTACGATCCCGTGCAGCACGTGCGCTGACGCCAGCGTGACGCGGCCCGACGGCCACGCCGTCCGGAAATTGCGTCGCACCCTTGCTTCCCCGTGGCGGTCTGGCGACGGGTTGGCGCCCTTACCTGCAGGTCAAACGCTGCGACCGCGGTGCGGGTCCGGTGAAACTCGATCAGGGTGGCTGGGAACCGACCGCAGGGAGCCCCCAGTGGAG
>JAGQOU010000469.1 GCA_020427145.1 Planctomycetales bacterium
TTGGCGGTTGGAAACCAAGGGAAAAAGGACTTTGCAGTTCTCCTGCGCTCCCGCCACTCGTCCTGGCCACAAGGCCAGCGTTCCCGCCCCGGCGGTCCCTTCTCACCGCGAAAGGCCCGCAATTCTCGCCAAGAATTGCCGACGCGCGAGCGTCACGCCCGGCCCCGCCGTCAATGCTTCCAACCCCGATCGTGCTTCACGGCATACCATGCGGCCGCGATCAGCGCCGCAATGCATGCCGCGATTGCCAGCCCAAGCAGGATTTCCGGCAGCGGACGATCGGCCGACGACAGCCGGTTCGCCACCGGCGAGATGACCAGAACGAACACCATCGGGCTGGCCAACGCCAGGATGCCCGCGTAGATGGGGTGCCGCAACCACGCCATCGCGGCCACTGCCGCGGTGTAGACGGCCGCCTGCAGGGCGAGAATCATGCAGATGATGATTGGCAGGTCAGGTTCAGCGGATACCGCTACCCCCCCCTCCGCAAAGAGCCAGGACGCCGACCAAGTCACGATCAACCCGACAAGCAATGCGATCATCGTGACCACCAGACCGCCCGCATATTTCACGGAAAACCACTTGCCGACCGCGATAGGCCTTGAGCGCCAGAAAGTTTGGAGTTCCGGCTTCAAATCGTCCATCAACACGCCGACCCCCGCGACCAGCGCGATGCCGGCGCCGACGTACGCCCACAGTGCCAACGCCAGGACCTCGAACTCCTCGCGCCGAAGCAATCCAAGACCAGCGGCGTCGCGCATGGCCGCCAGCGCCACGACGACAAAGATGCCGACAATGAGCGCCGCCCCCAGAATTGCCATCGGCGCGGATTCGCGGAATTGCTTCCACAACAGCGATGCAACGGGCGAACGCCGCGGCGGGGCGAGCCAATCGGCCCGCGCCGCCGTACGCACTGGCGCGGCGCTGGCAGACTCGACCGTTTGCAACCTGGCCGGCACGACGCGGCCGAAACGGCGGACATACCACGTTGCCAACGCGGCATGACTCGCAACAGCCGCCAGCGCAAACGGCCAGATCGTCCCCAACCAGACGGCGAACCAAGACGTTGAAGTCGTCACGCGATCGCTTAAGAGTTCTTGCTCCCAAGCGTCATGCACAGCGGCGTCAATCGGCAGCTCCAAAATACCGGCGGGCAACATGGACGTCGCCATGAAGTATCCGGGGGCTTCGTTGACTTCAACTTCCCCCAGAATTCCGCACAAGTACGCCACCAACACGAGCGCCCCCCACGAAAAAACAATCGCCACGAAGCCCAATGCCGCCGCCCGAATTTCATCGCAGCGATTGACGCCCGCCGCGACCATCCAGAGCAAGATGCTCGCACCACCCAGCCAACTCGCGGCAAAGCGAGCGAGATACCAGTTCTCGATGCCGCAAAATCGTCCTCGTGGCGTCACGTCGGCCGACACCAATTGCGCGAAAAGCCAGACCGTCGCCAGTGTGGCGACAATTGGCACGGCCAGCGCGGCAATGGCCGTCGCGAGCTTGACGATGGCCGCCCGCCGCGTCGACGTCGGCAACATCTGCAGCAGACCAATCGTCCCGGCCGATTGTTCTCCCGCGGCAATGCCGATCGCCAGCAGACCTGCCGCCAACGCCACGCCGGCCGCCAGCACGCCGTCGGCCACGTCAAACGCCACAGTGGGCGACGGCCCGATGCTCCAAATCCCCACGAGCAAAGTGCCAAGAAAGACCGCCGTCAGCGCCGCGATCTTCCAGCGATGCTCGCGTGCTTCTTTCCAAATCAGAGCCTGCCAGGTGGATTGCATGGCGGTCGTTCCTTACCTGCACGGGACCAAATGCGATTGAGGCGAGCGGGGGGCGTGAGCCCCCCTGTTGAAATGCGGAGGGGAACGCGCGGCGCAGAAACAGGAGGCTCACGCCTCTCGCTCGCCGACGATCGCTGGTTGTTGCGTCGCGGGCGTTGTGTCGTCAATCGAACCCGACACGTACGCCGCGAAGATTTCATCGAGATTGAGATCCACCACGCGGTGGGTCGTTCCTTCGCGCGTCAGCAGCGCACTGGCGGCGCCGGCGTTCTGCACAATGACCGCCGCCTCGTCGCCGTCGACTTGCAGGTCGAGCACCGCCAAGTCGTCGCGGATCGTAGCAAGCGCCGCGACCGGCAACACAAACTGCTTCACGTCGCGGCGCAGCGTTTCGGTGTCGGCCTGCCGCACGACGCGGCCGCCGTCGAGGATCGCCACCTCGTCGGCCACCGGCTCGACTTCGTACAGCAGGTGCGAGCTATAGAACACGGTGCGGCCCTCGCCCTGCAGGTGTGTAATCAGGTCGCGATTGAACTGCCGCCGCATCACGGGATCGAGGCCCAACGCGGGATCGTCGAGGATCACCAACTCCGGCCGATGCGCCAGGGCCAGCACGAGGCCCAGCCGTACGGTCTGCCCCTTCGAGAGCGTCTTGATCTTCTGGGCGAGCGGCAACTCGAACTCGCGGACGTATTTCAGCGCCAGGTCGTGGTCCCACGTTTCGTAAAACGGCGCGACGAAGCGAATGATCTCGTCGACGCGCATCCAGCCGTACATCCGCTGGTCCTCGGCGAGGTAACCCACCCGAGCGCGAATTGCCAACGGGTCGACCGCCGGGTCGATCCCCAACACGCGCACGTCGCCGTCGTCGCGAGGCAGCAACCCCAGCAGCATGCGAATGGTGGTCGTCTTGCCGGCGCCGTTGCGACCCAGGAAGGCGAACGTCGAGCCTTGCTCGACCGACAGCGACATGTTGGCCAGCACCCGCGTGCGGCGAAACGATTTGTCGACGTGACGCAACTCGATAGCGGCGGTCATGATGCGTTCTCCGCAACTTTGTTTTCGGCCACTTGGGCAATGTGACTCTGCGTCGCCGGCTCGGCGAGCACCTCGGAGAGCAGTTCGTGCAACTGCTCGGCAGTCAGCCCCAACGCCACCCCTTGCCGAGCGACCTGCCGCAACTCCTCGGCAACCCGCTCGCGGCGCCCCTTCATCGCGGGGCCCTTGGGGCGCGCCGCGACGTAGGTCCCCTGCCCTTGCCGCATGTCGAGCAGCCCTTCGCGGGCCAGCCGCTCGTACACCCGCAGCACGGTGTTCTGGTTGACGGCCAACTCGCGGGCCAGCTCCCGCACCGACGGCAACTTCGCCCCCGGCGCCAGATTCCCGGTCGAGACCAACGCCTCGATCTGCGCAGCAAGCTGCCGCGAGATCGGCACAGCGGAGCCTTTTTCGATGCGAAGGAACATAGGGATGAAGCGATTCGGTGATCGGTGATCGAAAACGAAGCGTCGCGATTAGCGCCGTCGGCAACGACGGCCAGCCACCCTCCCATCCACCACGGCCAACTGACTACAGATATATAACACCATTCTTACGGGGCGTCAACGGATTTCTTTGGAATTGAACGGGCATCGGTCCGCGCTGTCTGGCGGGACAGTGTGGTCAACAGCGACTATCTGCTAACCTACCCGGTTGCTTCGTTGCATAACGGAACCGGTGCGCGGAGCTCTTACACTCGTGCAGGCGGTACCCTCGTGAATGAAGCGATCAAGGTCCTGGAGACAAACAATGAGATCGCTACACCTGGAGCAACATCGCACGGATCGCATCGGTTGGCTCCGCGCCGCGGTACTGGGGGCGAATGATGGGATTGTCTCCACGGCCAGTCTCGTTGTTGGCGTGGCCGCCTCTCATGCCGCGACCAGCGAAGTACTGGTGGCGGGCGTTGCCGGTTTGGTCGCGGGCGCTATGTCGATGGCCGCCGGCGAATACGTTTCGGTCAGTTCGCAAGCTGACACGGAGCGAGCCGATCTCGAACGAGAGCGTCAGGAACTGGTGACGGATAGCCAATCCGAGCACGAGGAACTGGCCGCCATCTACGTCAAGCGCGGTCTCGACGCGGAGCTTGCCAAACAGGTTGCGGCGCAGCTCATGGCTCACGATGCGCTGGGCGCCCACGCTCGCGATGAGCTGGGCATTTCGGAGATGACGACTGCACGGCCCATTCAAGCGGCATTCGCCTCGGCAGCGACCTTTGCAGTCGGCGCCGCGATGCCGCTGCTAACCGCACTCGTCACCAAGAGCGCGTTTCTGATTCCTGTCGTGATCGCGACCTCCATCCTGTTCCTCGCGCTCTTGGGTGGATTCGGCGCCCATGCCGGCGGCGCCCCCGTCGTGAAAGGAGCGTTCCGCGTGACGTTTTGGGGCGCCTTAGCGATGGCGCTCACGGCAGGAGTAGGCGCCGTCTTTGGGGCCGCCGTTTGAGCCGCTTCGTGCGATCCGCCCGGCGAGAGTTCGAGATGACGAATCGGGGGCCGAAAGAGGCAACTGCGATAACTCCACGCCCCGAATTAATCAGAGATCGAGAGAGTTTCGGCGAAAAATCCCGGGGTTCGGGAGCAACCCAGTGGGTTCCCTTCGGTCCCCAAAATGGCGATCTCCAAACCGAGAACTCCCCAGCAGGATCGTCGACGCGGAAAACTCGGCGAAACGGGGCCAGAAATGCCAAACGCCCGGCGGCCGATCTCTCGGCCCCGGGCGTTGACTGGTGGGTCGGTCGGTTTCGTAGAAACCGGAAAAGCTCCCCCGCGAGGACTCGAACCTCGGACAAAGCGGTTAACAGCCGCTTGC
>JAGQOU010000026.1 GCA_020427145.1 Planctomycetales bacterium
ACGTGTGGATCAACAGTCCCGCGGAGGACCTCACCGTCGAGTTTCGCGATGCGGCAAAGCAACTCGTGCCGGTGGTCGTCAATTTCGTCGGCCTGGCCGCGGACTTCGACGGCGACGACGACGTCGATGGCAGCGACTTTCTGAAATGGCAACGCGGGTTTCCCCTGCTGTACGACGCGACTCAGTTGGCCAACTGGACGGCGACCTACGGGACGACCGCCCCCGCTTCGGCGGCGACGACGCCCGTACCGGAGCCGGCCGCTCTGTTGCTGGCGGGCGTGGCGGCGATCCTTGTCACGCGACGGAGAATCTGGGACGCGGGACTCCACGACGGGACATTGCCAATGGCAACAGCGCGACCAATGCACCGTGAACTCCACTCGATCAACGAAACTGGCCTGAGGAGCCGCCTGATGCGAGCATCCGCGAGACTTGTCGCTTTCATCGTCACGGTGGTCGCTGCGGCGTCGGCCTCGGCTCAGCCGAAACCGAACGTCATTTTGATCCTGTCGGACGATCAGGGTTGGACGGGAACCTCGGCGCAGATGGACCCCAACGGCTTGGGTCCGCTTTCGGCCAGCGATTTCTATGAAACGCCGAACCTTGAAATGCTGGCAACGCAGGGGATGCGTTTTCGGCAGGCATATTCCGCCGCCCCCAACTGTTCCCCCACGCGGGCGTCGATTCAAACGGGCATGAGCCCCGCCGCGTTGAACCTGACGGATATCGTCGGTCGGGGCGATCTCTTCACCAACGTCGGGGCCGACAACTTCTATGCCGGCAACGATCTGGTCGCGCCCTTCGGCGCTGGCCGCTTACCCGTCGGCGCCGTGTCGATCGCGCAACGCATCAAGGACGCCGACGCCGCCTACGTCACGGCGCATTTCGGCAAATGGCATCTGACGACCCCGGCCGTGCAGCCCTCGACGCCCGGCGGAGCCGTGCCGTACCGCGCCGGCGATCCCAGCGACTACGGCTACGACGTGCACGACGGGGCGCGGGCCAACAACCCGATCAACTCGGCCAACGACCCCAAAGAGATGTTCTCGATGACCAACCGGGCCCTGGACTTCGTGGACGACCACGCCGGGGTCGGCGGCGACGATCGACCGTTCTATATGCAAATCTCGCACTACGCAGTTCACGACAGCAGCCAGACCCTGGCGGCGACGAAGGCGAAATACGACGCCAAGTTCGCCACCGACCCCGGTATTCGACATCCCGACGGCGCGAACAACACCACCTTTGCCGGCATGACCGAGGATCTCGACACCACGGTCGGGCAGATTATGACCTACCTGGACAGCACGCCCGACCCGCGCAATCCCGGTCATGTGCTGGCCGACAACACCTACCTGTTCTACATCGCCGACAACGGCGCGACCGAGGCGCAGACCAGCAACCTGCCACTCTACGACGAGAAGGCGTCCACCTGGGAGGGCGGCATCCGCGTCCCGCTGATCGTGCGAGGCCCCGGGATCGCGGCCGGGGCCGTCAGCAGCGTTCCCGTCGTGTCAACCGATCTCTACGCGACGATCAGCAGCTTGACGGGCGCCACGGCGCCGTTGCCTGCGGCCAGTGAGAGCGCCGACCTGACGGCGCTGTTGAACAACAGCGGCGTCCTACCCAACGGCGTCGATTCGCTCCAACGCGGCGTCGGCCAGGACGGGGAATTGTTCTTTCACTTTCCCCACTACCAGCACGACAAGGGGACGACCCCCATGTCGGGCATGGTCGACGGGACCGGCCAGTTCAAGCTGGTGCGCATCTACGGGGCGGCTGGCCAGCCGACGCAGGATTACTTGTTTGACATGAACGTGCCGATTACCGACCCGTTGCAGACGTGGGAGGACATCGCGGTGACCGATCCCCGCAACCTGGCGAACAACCCGGCGTACGCCGGGCAACTCGCGTCGATGCAGCAGAAGTTTGACGGCTGGATCCAGGACGTCGACGCTTCGCTGCCCTACGAAATCGCCACGCCCGTGGCCATCACGTGGGACGCGAACGACAACTCTCGATCGCGCGGCTTGGAAGGCCCCGACTGGCGCAGCGTGACCGACGTCGATCAGCGCTCGCGCGAACAGTGGCTCGTCGACGAGACCGGCGGCACGGTGTCGCAGGTCGCCATCGCGCCCGCTCAGGCCGAGTTGGGGACCAAGGCGTTCCACGTCGACGCCGGCGCCGGATTCAAGCGGACCTTCTTCCACGTCTCCGAGTTGGATCCGTTCTCCAATCGCCTGACAGCGCCGGCTGACGCCAACAACTCCGCCACCTTCGAGTTCTGGCTCCGCGCCGACGCGCTCGATCAGGGGCAGCTTCTCCTGGAAACGGGCGGGACGACGCGCGGCCTGTCGATTTCACTCGGTAACGCCGATGGCGACGGGCAGTTCGACGACGTGCGCCTGCGGGCTTCCGACAGCAGTACGAATCAGGCCATCGTCGTCACGGCAAGCCTCGCGGCGACGGACGTGACCAGCCAATTCGTGCACCTGGTGGCCGTGATCGACGAGAATGCGCTCGACAACTCACAGGCCGCGCGGATTTACCTCAACGGCGTGCTGGCTGCCGAGTCCGACGTGGTGCTCAACGGGACGAAGGTCGACTGGGACGGTTCAGGCGAAGCCGGGTTGGGGATGATCCAGGGGGGATTGGGGGCGGCCAACGGCCCCGGCCTCGGCGCCCTCGGCACGACGGGGTTCGCCGGCGACATCGCGCAGTTCAGCTTCTTCAATTATGCGTTGACCTCGCTGGAAGTGGAGAAGCGATTCCAGTTCGACGACGCCTTCATCCTGGGAGATCTCGACGGCAACGGCATGCTCGATCCCGGCGATGTCGCCCGATTCAAACAAAACTGGCTCGCCGACACGTCCGCGCTGGGACTGTCGGGACGCCATGGCCTGGGGGACATCGACGGCAACGGCGCCGTGGAACTCATGGACTGGCTGCTGCTGCGCGACGCGTTCGTCAACGCCGGCCAAGCTGAAGTCTTTTTCAATCAGGTTGTCCCGGAACCGCCTGCGATCCTGATGGCTGCGATTCTTGCCGTTGTCGCGGCAGGCCGGCGGATTCGATTCAGGCGGCGCTAGCAGGCGGCGAATTCAAGAAGCGGCGTCCCTGAACGTTCCCCACTCAATCTGAGTTGTCACAATCACCGATCTCCGATTCCACAGGTCGGAGTGCCGCGACGTCGTGGACCTTCGTTTCGTCTGAATTCAGGAGTGACAGCCTCAGCAGGTCGTTCCCTTCTGCTCGAGACAGACCCATCACCATTCACCGTCTTTCACTTCTGCTGCGGGCCGGGTGACCCTGGGTAGTTACTCACCCAGGGATCCCACAGGTCCGGATGTGCGCACACTAGCGCATCCGATTTCTCAGTCGACAGGTTTGCCATCCACGATGGTCCCCGTGGTTATCCGACCGAATGACGGTGACATGTGGATCGGGCCTCGATGTGCCCGACATGTATCTCTCAATCGAGTCTGCCGACCGACGCTTCGGTTTCCTCGACAGGGTCCTCCGGCGCGAGATCCCCTGCTTCAGCAGTACTATTAATTCGCTACCCTTCCTACTACTCGTATCGCCGCACTTCGTTTCCTTCGTTTGGCGATACCACGGTGGCACTCGCTAGTTTCGCTCCCGGGCGGACGAGTGCACCGCCAGGGCCTGGAGTTGTTCACCCGGTGTCTCCGGCCGGGATGTTGCCGAGGAGATAGCAGGATTTCCCAAGTTCCTGGGGAACCTCAAGTGTCCGTTTGCAAATGCTCTAATCCGACGCCGCCAGGACTGCTTGCACCAGACCATAAGGTGCAGCAGCGTGGCCCCTGGTATGCAAAAGCAAAGGCTCCCACGATTGGGTCTTTCGACGCTCAATAGAATGGCTTGCGGACTCGCTGTCTACGTTGCGCAGGGCCGGTTACCCGACACCACGCAAGACTCGCTTCCAGTTGCTGGTCAGGCTCGACTGGACGGGGTTCTCACCCGCAACGTTCCGGTGAAAGGTTTCAGATTTGTAAACCGCATTTCATTCCCCTTTCCCACGCTTTCCTTGGCGCAATTGCATCAACCGCTGCGTCTTAGGATTCCGGCAAACTGCTGGCGGTGTGAACCGCACCTCCGCAGAATACGTAGGATCGCTATTTGCGGCGGCGTGCCTCATCACGACCGGAAAATGGATGGCTGCCAAACCCGTCAAAATGCGACGTAATCGCCGGTCAGCTCCCAATAGCCGCCCGTCCCCAGCACCGCCTGCCACAATTCTCCCGCGGCCCGGTAAGCGTATCCGCCGAGTTCCTCCGGCAACGCCATCGCATCCACCTCGCGCAGCCAGTGCCAACGGTACGCAGCGACTTTCCGCACCGGACGCAAGCGCCCCTCGCTCAACACCGCGTCGCTGGCCCGCAGGTCAATCGTGCGGCGTTTCGTTCGACGCAGCAAGCCGTTTGGGCAACTATGTCCCGGCAGCTCCAGGCGGTCCGGCGGGACGATCAGCGCTCAGTCGGCTTAGAGGGTGAATTCCAACGCGTAAATCACGCGGTGCGTCACGCCGCGGAACGTAGCGTCCTCGGGCCGCGATGTCGCTGCAATAGGCGAAGAGGGGCGAGGCCCGTTCCCGATGAGGTTCTTTAACTTAGTGAGCGGTAGGTCGATGATGGCCCCGGGCCCAGGCTCCGGCAGCGGCTGCGGGCCTCGACCACCGCGGCGCCGATAGTCCCTCAACGGCCTTGCCGCTCGCGGAGAGGCCTTGAGAAAACATCTCCTTAAGACGCGGCCGCGGGGAAGTAGGTCGTGCGGTTTATGGAGCGCAGAGGCGAACCACGCGCGGCTCAGCGCGTATTCTCAGCATAAACCGTACGTACGGTTTTGCGCGATGGCGAGATGGTGCAAATACCGTGTTTTTTTAAATGGCCATGAAAGAGCGCGAAAAGAATTGAAACCGTGGTGTCGATCGCGTATCATTCGATAAGCACAGGGTGAAATGCTTTTCAGCGTGCGCGCTCAGAGATGCCTACGAATCCGAAGGCTGGAGGTTCGAATCCTCCGGGGTTTACTTTCTTGAACGCTTGGGACGCGCGACGCGGACCGGCGGGCAAGTCTTCTCGGCCGGCTGTTTTCGGCCGCTCCGGCATGTGACAAGCCGAGCCCTCGACTGGTCTCGCTACCAAGCCATCGAATCGCCGTCGGAGCCTTCGGTTAGCAGCCGCATCTGGTAGATCGGCAGATGCCGATAGTAGACCTCCAGCATGAAAGTGTGGAGGCAGGTGACGAACAGGCGGCCGCCCTGGGCGCCCCAGCGGTCTCCCTTGGGGTCCCAACTGCCCCGCTCGCGGCCTTCTCGCACCTGATGGTTCGGCAGTAGCTCGCGCATGGCGCCGTTCCACTTCTGCCAGGGCTCGCCTTCCATGTGGTGGCAAACCTGCGAACCATAGTACCAGTAGTAGCAATCGCGCTCGTTCTCAACCCACTGCGGCAGATTTCGTGTCAGTAGGTTCACGCCTCGCAGCAGCGGCGATTTGTCGTGCGTCCAGCCAAGATACTGCCGACACAGCAGGCCCTCGGCCGTCATGCTGAGCTTCTGCCCATCGCGAGCCGTGTAAGCATACTGAGCGCCGCCATCGTGCGAAACGAGATCCAGGTAGCCGCGAACTCGATCGAGCGTGGCGGCCGGCACGTCCAGCCCGGCCATCCGAGCGCTCTGCAACGCCATCACAAACCAGCCAGTGACCGAAAGATCGGAGTCAGTCCCCGGAAAATACCGCCAGCCGCCTTCGGCAGCCTGGATCTTGACGCAATAATCGATCGCCCGTTGCGCGGGCTCGCGATACTGTTCGTCGCGCGTCATGCCGTAGAGCTCGCACAAAGCTATTGTCGCCATAGCGTGCGTGTAGAGCCGACCGTGAGCGGCGCCTTCTTGAAAGAAGTTGCCTTCGTCGTCCTGGCGTTTGAGAAAGGCGTTCCAGGCGCGCGCGGTGACGCGCGTGAACGGATTTTGCGGGTCGCCGGCTGGCGTGTGGCCGTCGCCCTGAAACGCGATTAAGGCCAGCGCGGTCGCCGCGTCGCGGTTGTTCGGCGTGGCCCCATCGGCAAAGGGCCCGTCAAGATTCCATAGCGAAGTCTTGCGATCTTGATATCGAGCGAGCCACTTGAGCGCCTCTTCAACGGCCAACTGAGTGCCCGCCGTCCCGCCATACGCCCGCCGTAGCCCGTCCTTCATGCCCGCTTCGCGCCCGCTCAGCGCAAGCCGGATCGGATCGGCGCTCGCCGCACTGACGGCGCCCAGGGACGCAACGGGCGTGGGCAGCGACGTCAGCATGTCACTAGCGTCAACCACGTCGAGCGGTTGCGCCTGAAACGAACTCGCTTCGTCGAGCGTCGGCTCGTCGAGATCAAACGGCATGTCGAGGTCGCCGGAACTGAGATCCTCGCCCGCTTCGTCAGGGCTGAGACTGAGGACAAATCGCTCAGCAATCGGTTGGGCGATGACCATCAATCCCAGCACGATCATCAACAACATGTGAATGATCGCACTGGCCAGCCACGCTGGCGCCTCGCGCGCCAATTCGCCCGAAGTTGGCAAAGGGGGCAGGGCGTCGCTGGGCAATTGCGAATCGGCCGATCCTGCCACCACGGCCGGCGTCGTATCAGAGAAACTGGCGACGTGTGACGGCAGGTCTGCAGCGGTGCCAGCTGCCGTCACGATCACGGCAGGTTCGGGGGGAGTTCCCAACGGAGCCGCCATGGGCAGGCTCTCCGCTGCGGGCGGAAGCTCCAACGGCGGGCCTGCGTCCGAGGAACTCATGCTCAACGAGGGCCCCTAGAAAGACGGCAACGAATAGGTACGACGGCGGGCAATTTGGCGGAGATTCGCCCGCGGCGGGTCTGCCCTTAGTGTACCCCTCATACGCATGCGAAGCAAGCGAAGTGCAATTGTGACAACTGGTTACGGCAAGCGCCGGCCGACTCAAGTATTGCCCGCGGGCATTCACAAGCAGCACATTTCAAGTCTTGCTGACTCTCGCCGATTCGCCACGCCATGATCTCTGGGTTTCCCACGGAGTTTGCCAGCGAGTCCAGAGATGTGCACCCATCACGAACGCCGGCGGAGATTGCCCATCGATGGCCACGATGGCGCCGCAAGTCTGCCAAGGTTGCAACGCACCCCCTGCAATTCACTTTCAACGTCTAACCTGCCCCGTCGCTGCAACCGCCACAACCGCATCCACGAAGCGGCAGGCCTCTGCAACTTCTTTCACGAGCACGTTAGCCCCCGTTGCCAGGTGGAAGGCTTTCACATAGAATCACCGGTCTGACGCGGGGTGGAGCAGCCAGGTAGCTCGCGAGGCTCATAACCTCGAGGTCGTCGGTTCGAATCCGGCCCCCGCCACTTTTTCTAAGTCCTGCTGATACCTAGCTTTAGGTAACCCGCCGGGTTCGGTGGCGCGGCTCGTTTTCGAGCGCAAAGGGGTAGTCAAAGGGGTAGACTCGCTCCCGCAAAGGGGTAGTCGCCTCGGTGGCTTCTCCTTTGGCGGTCTCACAGCGAGCTACCACCATGCCCCATCTCAAGCACCAGCCTCCCCAGTATCGGCTGCACAAGGGTTCCGGCCAAGCGATCGTTTCGCTCTGCGGCCAACGTGTCTACCTCGGCAAGTACGGCTCCGACGCGAGTCGTCGCCGATATCAAGAAGTCCTTAACGAGTGGCACGCCCGCCACGCGGGTGAAGCATCTTCCGAATCGCTTCCGGCCGAGACGGTCGAAGCAAGCCTTGCCGAGGTCGTGACGGCCAAGGCACTCCGCTCGAAGCGACGCGACGGCGTCCGCGTCACACTCGACGAGCTGATCTTCGTCTACCGGCGTCACGCACGCGAGTACTACGTCAAGCACGGCAAGATCACGCGCGAAGCCGGCATGATTTGCGACGTGACGGACCTGCTCGGCCGCAAGCACGGCGATAACCACTTGGAAGATTTTGGTCCGGTTGACCTCGATGATTTCCGCGACGACCTGATCACGGACAAGGACTGGTCACGGAAGTACATCAACAAACAGGTCACGCGCGTTGTGGCGATGTTCAAGTGGGCGGTCGCCAAGGAACTGTGCGACCCCGAGGTCTATACGCGTCTGTCAGCGTTGGGGGGACTAAAGAGAGGGCGCTCAGCAGCGCGAGAGACGGCTGGCGTCTCCGTTGTGGAGGGCCGTCTCGTGAATGCGACTCTACCTCACTTGCCGGAGATTGTCGCAGATATGGTCCGATTCCATCGACTCACCAGCGCACGGCCGGGCGAGGTCTGCTCGATTTGTCCGTGCGACATCGACCGCAGCGGCGATGTCTGGGTCTACACCCCTGATGAACACAAGACCGAGCACCACGAGAAGTCCCGCCACATCTTCATCGGGCCCAAGGCCCAGGCGGTCCTTGCACGCTACCTGCTCCGACCTTCGGACCAGTTCTGCTTCTCACCAGCTGAGTCGATCGCTCGTGCAAGACGCCGCCAACGCGAGAATCGGAAGACGCCACTCTCGTGTGGTAACCGCGAAGGAACCAACCGCACCACAAGACCGAGGTGGCAACCATCCGAACGCTATCGAGTCGCTAGCTACCGCCTTGCAGTCCGACGTGGGTGCCTCAAGGCCGGAATAGAGATATGGACGCCCAATCAGCTCCGTCACTCGGCTGCGACGGAAATTCGGAGCCGTTACGGCTTGGAAGCGGCCCAAGTAATCTGCGGTCACTCAACCGCCGACGTGACGCAGGTCTACGCCGAGCGTGATTGGAAGCTGGCCGTGAAAGTCGCCAGCGAGATGGGCTAACGCCGACTTCCGTAAAGTGCTTGACGCAGTTCCTCAGCGAGCGGCTGCTCCTGCTTGTGCTTCGAGTCGCCGTCCAAAAATCGGCGAAGGGCTGCATGGGTCGTGTAGCGAACGCCGCCGACCATGTGAGACTCCAGCACACGACCGCGTGCGCCCTTCATGGTCCAGCGGTAGATGGTCGAGTAGTGGACCTTCTTGCCCCGTCGACGAGGCAGTAGGTTCGCTACCTCCTTCAAGGAGATGTCTCCCGCGCCAACAATCCTGTCGTGTTTCATCTGACTTCCCCTTCGATGCCCGTCAAATTGTGCTGGCGTTCGTGATTGATCATTCCGGCATCGACCAGCGTCACGATCGCCTCGCGAATGTGGGGCGGCAGAAACACCCAGCGTGAAGAGACGTAGCTGGTGTCGGACGCGCGGGTTGAAGTTGGCGTCGCGCTGGCGGCGACAGCGGGTGTCGCAGGTTTGTCGGTGGTCATTGTTCGTTCCTCGGTTGGGTCTGCTCGAAGATCCAGGTGTGGGCTATGTCCGCTGCCTTGGCCAAGAGTGGCAAGTCAT
>JAGQOU010000470.1 GCA_020427145.1 Planctomycetales bacterium
TGAAAGGCCGCATCATCGGCCGCGAGGGACGCAATATTCGGGCGCTGGAGAAGGCGACCGGGGTGGACGTGATCATCGACGACACGCCCGGCGTGGTGATCGTCAGCGCGTTTGATCCGGTGCGGCGCGAGATCGCCCGGATTGCCCTGGCCAAGCTGATTGCCGACGGCCGCATCCATCCCAGCCGGATCGAGGAACTCGTCGCCGAAACCGAGAAAGAGGTCGAGGCCGCCATCATGAAGCATGGCGAGGAGGCGATGCAGGAGGCGGACGTCTTCGGCCTGCACAAGAAGGTCGTCGAGCTGTTGGGGCGGCTCCGCTACCGCACCAGCTACAGTCAAAACGTGCTGCGACATTCCATCGAGGTCTGCTTCATCGCCGGCATGCTGGCCGAGGAGCTCGGCATGGACGGCGACTTGGCGCGGCGGGCCGGCTTGCTGCACGACATCGGCAAGGCCGCTGATCACGACCAGGAAGGCGGGCATCCGAAGATTGGAGCCGAGTTGCTCAAGCGGTTTGGCGAGGGTCCCGAAGTGGTGCATGCCGCGCTGGGTCACCACGACGATATTCGCCCCGACATGCCGTACACGGTGCTCGTGGCCGCGGCCGACGCGTGCAGCGCTTCGCGCCCCGGCGCCCGTCGCGAAACGCTAGATCGCTACATCAAGCGGATGCAGGAGTTGGAGACCATCGCCACCAGCTTCAGCGGCGTGGAGCAGGCGTTCGCCATTCAGGCTGGCCGCGAGGTGCGCGTGATCGCCAGCGCGACCGACACCACCGACGAAACGGCCGCCAAGGTGTGCCGCGACATTGCCAATGCGTTCGAGAAACAACTCACCTACCCGGGCGAGATTAAGGTCACTCTGATCCGCGAAACGCGGGTGACGGAAATGGCCCGCTGATCGACAGCTCGGGAAGCCACCCGCAGAGATGCAAAGTTGCCGCGGATCGACCACGGCTCAGCGCCGGCGCGCAAGACCCGCCACATGGTTTGGTCGGTGCATCTTAACGCTTCGACGCGAGGCTTCTGACCAGCCGCGACGCAATACCTCACTGAGCAAGCAACCGTGCGACTTTTATTTATTGGCGATATTGTCGGCAAGCCGGGACGCGAGATTGTCGTGCAGGCGCTGCCCGGACTGATCGTGCGCGAGCGGCTCGACGTGGTGATTGCCAACGCCGAAAACGCCGCGGGGGGCTCGGGGCTCACCCCCGCGATCTACAAGGAGCTGACGGCAGCGGGGGTCGACGGGATCACGCTCGGCGACCACGTCTACCGCCGCCGGGAAATCCAGCGCGTGCTGGACCGCGAAACGAATATCGTGCGGCCGGCCAATTTGCCCGAGGAAGCCGTCGGCCGCATTTGGGCGACCGTCCCCGCTCGCAACGGCGCGCACGTAGGCATCTGCTGCGTGTTGGGCCAGCTGTATATGAACCCCAACGACAATCCGTGGCGCGCGGCCGATCGGGCCCTGGCCGCCATGCCCAGCGACGCGGTCGTGCGGATGGTCGACATTCATGTGGAAGCGACCAGCGAAGCGCAACTGCTGGGCCGGTATTTCGACGGCCGCGTCACGGCCGTGCTGGGCACGCATACGCACGTGGCGACCGCCGACGAGCAGGTGCTGCCCGGCGGCACCGCGTTTCAGTGCGACGTTGGGATGACCGGCCCCCACAACAGCATCCTGGGCCGGCGCATCGATCGGGTGATGGAAACCAAGCTGACCGCCAACCCCACGCAATTCGAGGTCGCCTCCGGCGACGTCCGCATCAACGGCGCAATTGTTGAAGCGGACGACGAAACGGGCCTCGCCAAGTCGATCACCCGGATCTGCGTCCGCGAAGACGAAGTCCCCGAGCTAGCAGCGCTAGCGAAACAAGCCCCGTAAAGCCGCGACCGCAGGTCGCGCTACGGTCGGCGCCGGCCGCGCGGTGCGACATTGCAGCGGCGTGCGTGGCGGCAGCGGCATTCCGCATGGTTGCCGCGCTGCTCGGCGCCGACTCCCCTTGCCGCATTTCGACCCGTTTCCTACTCTCCCCGCGCTTCATTGTCCGAGGCCATCGTGTCCGACGAACTGCGAGCGTCGAATCGCGCCCTGGCGTCGCGCGGGCGGTGGGCGGCAGCTGCTATGGCAGCGGCGCTCAGCGGCCTGTTGATCGCGGCGGCGTGGGCCGTGCCCGACGCACGCGGCTTCGGCACGCACGAACAGCTTGGGTTGGCGCCGTGTCAGTTCCGCAGTTTCACAGGCCACGCCTGTCCGTCCTGCGGCATGACCACGGCGTGGGCTTACTTGGTGCGCGGCGACGTGCCCCGGGCATTGAAGGCCAACATGGCTGGCGCCGTGCTGGGCGCGGCGGCGATGGCCGCCGTTCCCTGGCTGTTGTTCGCCGCGGCGAGCGGAGTCTGGCTGTGGCGGGCGCCGTGTTTGGAACCAATTTTATACGTCGGGACGTTGTGGCTGGCCCTGGTCGCCCTCGACTGGGTGCGCCGCATGGCGACTGGCATGTAACGCCGCAAGGCGCAGCGAGACGAGCGCTTTGACCAATCTATTAATGAAGAGCTGACAAAGCACTAGAACCGACTCAACGGATTGAGCCGACTCAACCCGACGCGGGCCGCGCCCGCAAGGAAAGCCGCATGGATCGCCCTTTCACCGTCGCCCGTCGCACGGCGCTGGTTGCCGCGTTGCTGTTGACGGTCACCGGCACTGGCTGCGTGCATCAGATCATCGCCACCGGGATTTACCTCTGGCAGGGCGGCAACGTCGTCCCCGCCGATTGCGACGTGCTTGAAGGACAGCGCGTCGTGGTCGTTTGCCGGCCCCCCTCGTCCCAAGAGTACCGCCACGCCGGCGCCGCCCGCTCGATCGGCGAGCGGGTCGCGAAACTCCTGGAGATCAACGTCAAGAAGATCGACGTGGTCAGCCAAAGCGAGGTCGACAATTGGGTCGACGAGCAGGATTGGGAGAACTTCAAAGACCTCGGCCGCAGCGTCAAAGCCAACCGCGTGGTGTACATCGAGCTGGACGACTTTGAACTGTACAAAGGCAAGACGCTGTACCAAGGCGACGCCGACGTGACCGTGTCGGTGTACGACATGGACAACAAGGGCAAGCTCATGTGGGACAAGCCGCTGGGACAGGTCCTCTTTCCCCGCAACAGCGGCATCCCCGCGGCCGACAAACCGGTGCAGGCGTTCCAGCGCCAGTTCGTCGACGTCGTGTCGATCCAAATCGCGCAGCACTTCTACGAACACAATCCGAACACGGACTTCGCGCTCGACGCGGTGGCGAATCAGTAGAACGTCTTCCGGCGGTCATTGGGTTCGCGCGCCAGGAGACCATCAATGCGATACGCCGGAGTTCTCGTTCTCGTATTGCTAGCGCCGTTGGTGCATGCCGCTGATGCCGGGCCACTCAACGCCGACCGGCGTCCAGAGGCTCGCGGTGACGTGACTCTGTTTGCCAAGAACCCACGACTGGTCCATTTTCGCTTGCGGATGGTTGAGGCGTCGATCACGAAGTGCCGGCGGTTGGGGTTCTACTTCGACTTTGCCGCGGCCCAGCAAGGTATCGTTGCGGATGACGCCCAGGCGGCCTTCGTCGATTTTCTCATTGAGCATGACCTTGCCAGGGTGTTGGCCGACCCCCAGATTGAGGCAACGCCTGGTCGTCCCGCCCAGTTCTTCGCTGGGGGAACGACGTCGCCGAGCATGTCGCCTTCCGGCGAAACCCAGCCTGGCCAGGAATTCGGCACAAGGGCGACAATCAGCGACCTATCTGTCGAGGGCAATCGCATCCGAGCGTCGGTTGTGCTGAGCGTCAAAACGCTTGACGCGGGTCGCGCGATCCCGACGCAGGCAGGGACGAACCCAACAGTTCTGACGCGCAAATTCGCCGCGCCGATCGAAGCAATAAGCGGGGATACCCAAGTTCTGGGCGGATTGCGCAGCCATCGCCATCGGGGCGATTTGTCGGCGGCGAAAGGCGAGGACGAAGAAACAGTTCTGGTGGTGTTGATAACGACTGAACTCGTCGGTGAACCTAACCCCGCGACGAATTAGGCGGCGGTTGTCCTCACCTGGGCTTCATAGTCCCAGCGCTTGCCAGACAATTTTGGCCACCTTCACATAGGCGTTGTCCCACGCCTCGGGCCGCAAGAATTGCACGTCCGCGTGCGGCGAGCCGATGAAGGGTCGCAGCAGCCACGCCAGTTGGACGGCAACCAGGATGTAAATCGCCGCCCAAGCGATCAGCAGCTTGCGATGCCGCGGGTCGCGAGCGATCAGCGGGCGATAATACTGCCGCAACAGGTATTGCGCGGCCATGCTCGCCGCGGCGAACATCACGCCGTTGAACACCAACGCCAGGTCGTACTGCGTGCTCGACGCGTACCACAGGAGCGTCAGCGGGCTCAGCGCCGCCAGGGCGATGGCCAGCCCCGCTTGCGCGGCAATCAGCGCCCGTAGCGACTCGGCAAAGTCGCGCCGCACGCCCACGAGCGTGCTGAGCACGAAGAAGCTCGGCAGGCCGATGACGAACGCCCCCGAGAGCAGCAGCGGCACTTTCACCGCCGAGTAGGCGACTTGCCGCAGCCACTGATCTTGCCCGGTGAGTCCGCGAAAGGCTCCCATCACGCCGCCGTACCACAGCGCAAACGCCGCGAGGCACGCCGCGAGCCGCACGATGGCCGGTCCGCTGCGTGCGGAGCGGGTCGTCCAGGGGGCGCGCCGCAGGATGTCGTCGGCCGCGGTCAGCAGGGTGGCCATCGGCTCAGTCCCCAAACAGCAGTTTGCCCAGGGCGACCAGCACCGCCGTGAAGAAATTGGAATTCCGCTCGCGGAACCAGGAGAAGGGCAGGTCGGGCGAGCCGACGAACGGCCGCATCACCCATCCCATTTGTGCGCCCACCAGCGCGAACAGCACGATCCAGCAGCGAAAGACCAGTCGCGTCTGGTGCGCCAAGGCTTGCCCCGGCGGCATGTCGAGGGCGCCGGCGGCGCGCTGGTCGCTTGGCTGGCCAGCGTCCTCGGCCGGTTGATCAGCGGCCAACGACTCGAGCGGCGCGTCGACCGGTTTTGCTTCCGCCGCCAAGTGGGGCGATTTCAGTTGCTGCAGGTTGGTCAGGCGATGCAACGTCTGTAGCAGGAAGTTCAGTCCCATCACGCCCGCCACTGCGAACATCGCCACGTTCAACAGCACCATGAAGGGATGGCTGTTGGTGCTCAACGAGAAGAACAACACGATGGGACCCAACGACGCCAGCACGGTGGCATTCACCGCCAGGGACGCAACCAGCAAATCAAACAGCCCGGCGAGCCGCAGCCGCGAACCGACCAGGGCGTTCATGACGTACAGCGACGGCAGCGTCACGACCAGCGTGAGCAGAAACAACAACGGCGTTTTGATCATCGACGCGATGACCTGCATCACGCGCCCGCTGGTCCCGGCAAGATTCGGCGGCACGTCTTTCAATAGCGAGAAGCTGCCCATGCAGGCGCCGTAGCATACGCAGAGCGCCGCGACCGCGCCCAGCAATCGGCGCACTTCGACTTCCAGTCCCCCGCGCTCGGCGAGCAACTCGGTCCGGGTCGCGTCGCCTCGCAACAGCCGATCCACGTCGGCAAACCAGCGTCTCAGCAAGTCGTGCATCGCATGAGCCCGTCAGCGGTGAAAAGTCCGTTCAGGGCAAAAGCCCCGCAGCCCTTCTATCATGGCCGCCGGCGCTGCAGAAGTAAAACGGCGTTTGCGCGCGTGTTTGGCGGCGACTGCCTCCTGCGCCACGACCAGCGGCGGGTAAGCGACGTCCCCGAGGCGCCGCGACCACGCCCCGAAGCGCAGGGCCTCGACCGGCCGCTGGTCCGGCAGCGGTCTGATGCCCGAGTTTTCTCGCCGTCCGGGGCGGTGGTGGGCCAAAATATGGGCATTTTGCCGCTTCTGCTTGCCGCGCGGGCCGGCGCCGACTAATCTGGGAGGACCGCGGGGTACCGCGGCGAAATCCTTCTAACGAGTTCGATCTCACGCCAAGCCGTTACGAATCCGAGCCACAGTCGCCCTCTTCGGGGGAGCTGATCCGTGGACCGATTCGCAACGGCTTGGCTTTTTTTACGCCTTGAGCCCTTGCCGCTCCACCCTGCTGCGAGTCTTGCCATGAATCTCTTCGCCAATCGCTTCGCTGTGCGCCGCTTCGGATGCTTTGTCCTGGGAATGACCGTCCTCGCCGCGGCGCCGCTCGCCCAGGCCGGCGACGACGACTTCGCCGACAACAACAACGCTCCGCAGTGGCTGGTCATTCAGGACAACGCGGCCGCGCTCGGCATCGCGGAGGTCAACGGCCACGTGGAGGTCGACGCCGACGGTTCCAGCTCGGCAATCGACGACGCGATTTTTCTCAGCGACGCCACCGCGGGTTTTGCGCTCTCCACGGCCGCCGACTTTGAGATTCAGATTCAGTTTACGCTTGAAGCATTTGCATCTGTCGGATCTTTCGGCGACGGGTTCGCGTTCGTGTTTGGCGTGGGCGAGGATCTCGACGGGCAGAACTCGGCGGCCATTGGCTGGGCCCTGGGCAACGCTGGCGTCGGCACGCTTTCGACGATCGTCAGCGACTATCGCGTCAACGACGTGTCGACCGGCCCCAGCCTGCTTGGCGCCGGGCCCGACGTCACAGCTCTGCCCGGAGCGATCACGTTGGTGGCCGCTTACGACACGGCGCTCGATCGGCTCACGCTCGCCGTGCCGGCGCTGACGCTCAGCACCAATCTCGACGGCTTGGTCCAGGGCCAATGGGGCGCCAGCGCCTTGCGTTACTCCTTCGGCGCCCGCGGCGAGGGCTACTCGGTCGCCGGCGACGAGGCCTACTTCGATAACTTCGAAGTCGTCAGCGGACGCTATGTGCCTGAACCGGGAACGCTTGCACTGGCTGGCGCCGCGGTGGTCGGATTGGCTTTGCGGAGCAGAACCGCGGTCGTGCGACGCCGCAAATAGGCGTGGCGGGAGTCTGCTCGGGACGCGGCGGCGATCGAGGCTCAGCGAGCCCACAACCAGACCTTGGCGCCTCCGACCGCAATCCCCAGCAGGGACAATCCCCAGACGTACGGCAGGTTCAGCCAGAGCCCGACCGGCAGCCCCACAAGACTCGCCGCCAAGCCGTAGCTGATCATATTGCGGCGAAGCCGTCGGTAATATTCGTCGGACTGCGCCTGTTCGTTGGAAGCCATTGAGTTCATCCTCCAACAGGCTATTCTGCGCAGCGGGGGCGATATTGGCGAGATTCTGTCGATTGGCCCGAATTGCTGCGTGAACGGTCGTGCGAAGCGCGGCGAGTTCGCACCGAGGAAGGGCGGGGCGACAATCACACGGCTCGCTGCATTTCCGGGGCTCCGCCGCCTGCCCGGCCCAAGCGACCGCGGATTCCTGGTCGGTGCGCATGAAAAAAACGCGGCGGAAAGAACCTTTCGATTCTTCCCGCCGCGTTGATCAAATCCGTCAGGCCGGTCAGCAAACTTGCCGACGCTCTTGCCTGCGGCGCGTCATTAGCGACGACGGCGAATCGCCAGGGCCAAGCCGCCAGCCAGGGCGAGCAAGCCGCAAGTCGCGGGCTCAGGGACCTGCCCGGGGCGATTCAGGGCGTCCAGGCGTCCTTGCAGATCGTTCACCGACAGCACTTCGTTTGTCAGCGCCACCGAATCCATGCGACCCTGCATGAACTCTTGCGTTCCATTCAGGAAATTGCCGACGCCGATCTGCGAGTCGCCGTCAAACAGACCTTGGAAGGTCGTGTTGTCGGTGGCTAGCAGCGTCAGCGTTGTTTCCCCCGCCGACAGGTCGGCGGCGTACCAATTGGCTGTCGTCTGGTTGGCGCCGGAGTCGTACTCGGCGGTCAACACCAGGTAGTACCAATCGTCGGCCGTGTAATCGAGCACGGGGGGAACGTCGCCGAAGGTGTTGCCCAGCGTCGTGGTTACGCGCACCGAAGTGTCATTCATTTGCCGAAAGAAATAGGCGCGACCATTGCCCGGCTGGGGCCGAGCCGACAGGAGGTAGGCGCCCGTCGTGCTGCCGGTCGGCTGCACGAAGCCGTCGAGTTGCACCACCAACTCGACCGTAACGGCCGCACCCACGGGCACGGCGGTGCTGATGGTATTCAATCCCGCGCCCGAGTTGTAGGCGGAGGTGTCAAACGACGGCTGATAGGCTTGGCCGACGCCGCCCCAGCCGGGGACGAATTGAACGTCGCCGGGGTCGCCCGTGCCGGCGGCTGTTCGCTGCAAGCCGTATCCGTTGCCGCTGCTGTCGGCCAGCCGAGTGCTATCATCGGCGCCTTCGAATCCGTACTGAAACGCCAGATTCGCGTTTGCCTGCTGCATGGCCTCAAGATCGGCCACCGCGGCGTTAGCGCGCTGAGACGCGCCGGAGACAAGGATTGCGAGGGCGGCCGCCCACGCACCTAATCGAAAACTCATGATCACTCCCAGGTTGAACATCGTGTGGAAAACGAGACCATTAGCCCCAAAGCTCGTTCCAAAGCTATACGGAATGCCTGTCGCCCAATGAATGGGGGCCGACTTGTCATGGAAAAGTGATCTGAAAAGTGCGCGCCGCCCTCATGCGCAAAGTCGCGAGACGGGTCGTCCAGCGGGCGGCACAATCCAACGGCACTATAGAAGCTAATTGCCCAGCGCAAACGAGACCACGTGTATTACCGAAATACATGCCTCAATATGCGAAACGGCGGCCAGCGAGATCCTGGATGCGCCTTGCCCGTGGGCCCCATTTGCCGGAAAGCGCGACCAGAGCGGGCCGCAACCTGCCACTGAGACCTGTCAGCCGCACGCCCGGGTCACAGCGGCGGCGGGTTGCGGCGGGGCGGGCCCTGCGGCGCCATCGGCTCGGGCCGCGGCCGCGGCGGGCGATTGTTGTTGTTGGGATTCTCCGGTCGCATTGGCGTGTAAGCCTCACGCCACTCCCAGCCCAGCGGCGTTTCCAGCTCCCGTTCGGCGAGCATCTGCCACGGCGTGCCCGGGTGATCGGCGACAACGCGTTCGAGATACTGGCGGGCCGCGTCGGCCGTTTTCTCCAGCATACTGTTGGCGTAGTCGTCGCCATGCCGCAGCACCCAGGTGTTGTTACGCTCGACCTTAAACGCCATGCCCTGCTTGGCCTGCGCGAGCATCGCATTGTAGCCGGCGGTGCGCACCTGCACGGCCAGTGCGCGGCCCATCGCCAGATCGAAGCCGGCTTGCCACCGCGGCTCGGTCAATCGCCCCCGATCCTCCTCCCCCGCCGACAGCACTTGGACCAGGCGGTCGATCTTCGGCTGCAGAATGGCCGCCGAGCGTTGCGCCGCACTGAGCAACTGGGCGAGCGCCGCTTCATCGCGTTTGGGGAACCGCAGCCGCACGTCCTCCATGGGAGACGTCCACGACAGTTGGGCCGCTTCGACCAGCGCCCGTCGCGCACGGTTGGTCGCCAGGAGTCGCTCGTACTTGGCCACCGACACGTACTCAGGCTGATAACGCCGCATGACGTCGGGGTCGACGAACCGCGTGAACCGCACCGCCAGCGTGTCGATCTCGCCGGGGGACACGTTGCGGCCGACCACGCGATTGGGATGGACGGTGAAGTACAATCCGCCCGTCTCGTAGCAAAGCCGGGTCAGCGCGTAAGGGCCGAACCCGGAGTCGAGCAACTCTTCCAACTCGCCCTGATCGCGATTGTCGGCAAACGACAGTTTTAGCCGCTCGGGCATCAGCGATTCGGGGCCCAACCGCACCGGCGGCCACTGCGGGCGTTGGTCGAAGTTCGGATCGGGGTCGACCCACTTCACGCGTGCGAACTCCCGCCCAAACGGCGCCGGGCGCCCCACCACGTACACGGGAATCGCGCTTTTGCGGCACACGTCGACCGCCTCGTCGAGCATGTCGAAGTCGTCGCCCGATTCATCGGTGAAGATCACAAGCATCACGTTGCGCCCGCCGTTGCGGGAGGTGCGATAACGCCGATACCGCTCAGCGGCCGTTGTCACGGCGCCGAACACGTTCTCGACCTGAGTGTCGGCGTCGGTGATGCCTGTGATGGATTTCTCGATGGCCGCGAAGTCGTCGGTCGGCTCGTCGGTCAAGCGATGCGGTTCGGCGTCGAAGCCGACCACCGCGGTGAGCAGCGGCTTGTCCTGGTGCTTTTTAAACGCGGGGTTGCCGGCGGCCTCGATCACCCCCAGTTCCTCATAGATGCGGCGGAACCGCGTCAGCACGCGCTCGCGCTCGGCCCGCATGCTGCCGGATTGATCGAACATCCACACGACCAACGTGGGCCGTTGGGCCAGCGACGTGAGAATCTCGTGCGTGATGCGGTCGATGGCGCCCTCGGCGGCGCTCGTGCCAATGCTGCCGATGCCCTGCACGGGCGTCAGTTCCGACAACTCGGGCGCGGTGATCGTCTCGGTGGGCAGATCGAGCGTCGCCATCTCGGCCATGACCGGGGTGAGCTCGGGTTCGATCGACACGATTGAATCGAGCGAGTACTCGGCCGCCGCGGCCAGCGCGCTGTCGGTCTCATTGGCGCCCAGGGCGCCAATGTCGTCCAACAACTCGTCGGTCGAGGCGAACTCCTCGGTCAACTCGGGCTCGGTCAGGTCGAGCGGTTCGTAGGCCAGATCGAGGTCGCCGGGCCGTCCCGGCAGCACCAGCGTAGCGGCCGCCAGCAACAACAGCAGCCCCAGATGCACAACGAAACTTGTCGCCCAGGCGGCCGACTCGGCGTCGACCAGCGGCAGCGGACGCTCGTCGATCGCCGCGCGATCGGCGGCGGACGCCGGGTCGGCGACGGGGTTCGATTCTGGCGTGGCTTCGGACATCAGCGGCAAGGCAGGGCGGCAGGAGCGGAAACGACGCGGCGGAGTCGCCAAATGTATTGTCGCCTAACGCCCGTTTTCGGGCAACAAAGCCAATTTGTCGGTGCTCGATAGCTCGTCCCCGCGGCGGCGGGCCTGATATGATAGGGAGACCGGCCGTGCGATCCTTGCCGGCCCCATCGCCGAGGTTTTTTCGAACTTGACGGAGGGCGCCCATGCCCGCTCAGCGTACTCGCTTCGTGGAATTGAGATTTCTCGCCCTGGCGGCGGCCGTCGTGCTTGCGGTCGGGGCGCCGGCCGGGGCCCAGGTCCGCCGCAGCAACCGGGTACCCGCCCCCGAGCCCGTCGACCACACGCTGGTCACGAAAGACGGCGTGCAGTTGCGAATCACCTATTTCCCCAGCGACGCCGGACAGGAAGCCACGCCAGTCGTGCTGCTGCACGATCGGGGCGAGTCGCGGGCCGTGATGCGCGACCTGGCGCTGCTGCTGCAGTCGCCCGGGCTCGATCAAGGGGAGCCCGTTCCGCGGCGGGCGGTTGTCACCGTCGATCTACGCGGCCACGGCGACAGCAAGACGGCCGTGGACTACGACGGCAATGAAGTGCAGTTGAATGTCGATCGGTTTCGCCAGGCGGACTACGAAAACATGGTCGATTTCGACATGGAAGCGGTTCGCAGCTTTCTGGTCGAACGCAACGACGCGCGAGAGTTGAATCTCAATAAGCTGGCGCTGGTCGGCAGCGGGATGGGCGCCAACGTCGCCACGATTTGGGCCGCACGGGACTGGGAGGCGCCTCCGCTGGCCGTGCGCAAGCAGGGGCAGGACGTCAAAGCGCTCGCGCTGATCTCGCCGGCGTGGAATTACCGCGGACTGGCGCTCAACGACGCTTTGCGTCAGCCCGACGTGCGGGGGCGGTTGGGGCTGTTTGTGGCGTTCGGCACGCAGTCGCGCAGCGCCGAACGCGATGCGCGCAACGTGCTGCGAAACGTGGAGAAGTTCCATCCCGAGCCGCCGGCCGATCAGGTTGTCGAGAAGAAGAGCCTGTATGTCGAAGAGATTCCCACCGCGTTGCAGGGGACCGAATTGCTCACCAAACGCGATTTCGCCCT
>JAGQOU010000471.1 GCA_020427145.1 Planctomycetales bacterium
GGCAACATCCGCCGCCGCGGTCCGACCACCATCACCGTTTGCTCAGCCGCGTAGAAGCCGTTCTGGTACAGCGGTTTCTCCGGCGTCAGCGTCGCCCCTGCGCCGAACAGTCGCTCGACGTGCTCGGGCGTCAGGTGAACATGCCGGGCCGAGATACTGACGACCAGCGAGGACTGTCCCGCGTTTTGGGAGGTCCCCGCATCCGTCGGCAAACGGAACGACGCGAAGGCGCTGCTCCCCGCGGCGGCGACTTGTTGACGCACGACGCGGCGCACAATGTCCTCGACGCGGCGGCGATCGATCGTAGCGTGTTGACTCATGGCGTAAATCGCGAATGGAAACTAGCGAGTTCTGATGGGACTCGAATTGCCGTCCTGCAGCGTGGCGGCGTCCTGCACCGCGGGGGCGATCACGACGTCGACGCCCGCGTCCTGTAGCCGGGCTTGCCAGTCGGCGCTCAGGCCGTCGTCGACGACTATGCGGTGGATCGCGGAAAACTCGGTGACGAATGCCAAGCTTTGGTGTCCGAACTTCGTGCTGTCGATGACCGCCAGCACCTCCTCGGCCGCTTCGAGCATCGCCTGCTCGGCCGCGGCTGTTTGCAGATTGCTGTTGAACAGCCCCCGCTCGTTGACGCCCGCGGCGCTGATGATCGCCCGGCGAACGTGCAGCGAGCGAATCATCTCCTCAGCGTGCGGCCCTTGCACCGTGCCCGACCGGCCATGCACGTAACCGCCAATCACGATGAGGTCGGCGCCAACGGTCGAACTGAACAGGTTGGCCACCGGCAGCGAGTTGGTCACCACCTGCAGCGGTCGGCCCACCAGCAGGCGGGCCAATTCGTAAGTGGTGCTGCCGCCATCGAGCAACACCGTGTCGTTGTCTTCCACAAGTTCGGCGGCGCAGCGGGCGATGGCGCGCTTCTTGTCCCACCGGGCGTTCTGGCGTTGTTCGAAATGCGGGAGGTTTGGCGACGGCCCCGTGTAAAACGCCCCGCCGTGAGTCCGCTGCGTCGTCCCCTCGCGTTCCAGGTGAGCCAGGTCGCGGCGGATCGTCGATTCCGACACGTCGAGCGCCTTGGCCAACTCCGGCAAGGGGGCGAACCCCTGCCGACGGACCAACTCGATGAGCTGTGAGCGTCGGAATTCTGCGGACATATGAGCAACGGCGAGGAGAATACGAGAGATATTACGATCATGATCCGATCATCTCTGTTCGCAAATGATATTCCTCTGTTTTCAATATGGAAAGAATCAATCACAGTAATGACAAGTAATGCGCATTTGTGGATATTCTCGCCACCATGATTCGGTGGGAATCGCTGCAAAGTAAAGTGCAGAAAGAAGATGCGCCGATTTGTCGAACCCGGGCGTCAACCGCGCGATGAGAGCCGAACGCGACGGCCTTCCAGCCGGATTTTTCCGCCTGCCAGCAGTCGCAGGACGTGCGGATAGGCCTCTTTCTCGGTCTCAAAGACGCGCGCGGCCAGCGTATCGGCCGTGTCGTCGTCGAACACCGGCACCGGCTGCTGCCAGATAATCGGGCCGTTGTCGTACTGGTTGTCGACAAAATGCACCGTCACGCCGGTCACCTTGGCCCCGCAGTCAAGCACGGCTTGATGGACGCGATGCCCGTACATGCCGTGGCCGCAGAAGGCGGGGATGAGCGACGGGTGAATGTTCAGCACCCGCCCGGCAAAGTCATCGGGTACCGGGGCGAGCTTGAGAAACCCCGCCATGACGACATAGTCGACCCCAGCGTCGCGGCAGGCGCCGAAAATGGCGTCGCCATACGCCTGATCCGAATCGTACTTGCCGCGCACGAAGACGGCCGCGTCGACGTTCGCGGCGCGGGCGAACTCCAACCCGCCCGCTTGGGCGGAACTCGAAACCACCAGCCGCACGTCGATCGGCAACTCGCCGGCTGCCGCCAGGTCGAGCAGATTCTTGAGCGTGCGCCCGCCGCCCGAGATGAGGACGGCGAGCTTGAGAATGCGTTTTGGTTTAGAGTGAGCCATCGGGTGAGTCGAACAGTGGTTTTCAACAGCCCCGGAGGGGTGAAATGTAGTCGCCCCGGAAGGGGAGATGTGTTGGAGCCCCGGACGGGCGAAATACTGTCGCCAGGGGCGTGAGCCCCTGGTGTGTTGTTATCAAGTCCGTGAGCCCCGGCAGGGGCGGCATGTGCTTAGTTTGTGGAGCTCATGTCGCCCCTGCCGCGGCTGATTGCGACCGTTGGGCCGCGTGAACCAGGGGCTGACGCCCCTGGCTACAAACTGTCGCCCTTCCAGGGCTCGTCGACCGGCGACCCGGTTGTCCGCTATCAACCCTCGCCCACGCGTGCAAGAAGGATCTGGGCGCCAATTCCATTCACTTCGATCGTCACGGGATCGACCCCGTTTAGACCTCCCAACTCGATCGGAACGTCGGTCGCCTCGCAGCCAAATTGCACACAGAGCACCTCGTTCTTGATGTAGTCCTTCCAGACTGCCGCGGCGCGTCGAAGGCTCTCATCGTCCGTTTGGACGCCGACAACAATCCGATCGGTGAAGTCGAAGCCGGCGTTCTTGCGTGACTCCTGAATCGCCCGCACCAAATCGCGCGCCAAGCCCTCGGCGATCAGCTCCTCGGTCAACTCCGTCGCCAGCACCACCACCACGCCCTTGTCGTTGGCGGCGGTCCAGCCTTCGCGGGCGGTGATGCGCACCTCGACTTCCTCGCCAGTCAGCTCCACCTCCTGGCCGTCGATCGTGAGGTTGATCTTGCCGTTGTCGCGGATGTTCGCCAGCAGTTCGCTGCCGCTTTGTTTGGCGAGAGCCCCTTTCACCTTCGGCATCAATTTGCCGAGTTTGGGGCCCAGCAGCTTGAAGTTGGGCAGCACCTCGTGCTCGACGTATTTCTCCGGCTTGTCGCTGAACTCGACCGCCTTCACGTTCAGTTCGTCGGCGATCACCGCGGCATGCTCTTCGAGCCACGCCTGGTGCACCGTGTCGGCGAGAATCACTTCCACCCGCGCCAACGGCTGCCGCACCTTCAGCGCCGCACTGGTGCGGGCCTGTCGGCCGAGCGACGAAATGTGACGCACCAGGTTCATCTGCTCGGACAGTTCCTGGTCGATCGTCGCAGCGTCGCCCGTGGGGTAGTCGCACAGGTGAACGCTGTCGGCCACGCGGTGCGCACTGGCGGGGGCAAACGGCGCCACGACCAGGTTCTGCCACAGGCTCTCGGCCAAGAACGGCGTGAACGGCGCCACCAGCTTGGCGGTGGCGACCAGGCACTCGTACAGCGTCCAATACGCGTCGAGCTTGCCGACGTCGGCGGTGTCCTTGGCCCAGAACCGATCGCGGCTGCGGCGGACGTACCAGTTGGACAGGGCGTCGACGAACTCGGTGATCGCCGCGCACGCGGCGTAGTTGTCGTAGGCGTCCATTCGCTCGACCACCGCGGCGGCAGTGCGGTGCAACTCGCTGAGGATCCAGCGGTCGAGTTCGCTGCGCTCGGCGAGGGGGCGGTAGGTTTTGGCGGTGGCGAGTTGGTCGGCGGTGAGTTGGGAACCCGTCGCGGGCGAGGACGCCGTGGATCGCATCTCTTCGGCCGGATTGAACCCGTCGATGTTCGCGTAGATCGTGAAGAACGAATACACGTTCCACAGCCGCAGCAGAAACTCGGGAACGCTGTCCTTGATCGCTTGCTCGCTGTAGCGAATCGACGTCCACGGCGGCTGGTTGGCGAACAGGTACCACCGCAGCGCGTCGGCGCCATACTTGTCAAAGATCTCGCCCGGCTCGCGGTAGTTCCGCTTGCTCTTGGACATCTTCTGCCCGTCCTCGCCGAGC
>JAGQOU010000472.1 GCA_020427145.1 Planctomycetales bacterium
CCGGCGAGCTCGTCAGCTCGCGGCTCAGGGAACACTGCTGTGTTGCGGCGCGGGGAGCGCCGCACGAGCACCATCGAGTGAGTGAGACACAATCATGAACGAAACCAATCACACGCCGGAAGATCGCGAGTCGTGGGCCGACGCCCTGGTCGACCGCGGTCTGCGCGAAAGCTTGGGACAGGAAACGCCCCCCGATCTGCGCGAGCGGATCCTCGCCGCGGCGAGCCAGGAGGGGACGCTCACGCCGTCAACCTTGGAGGACGCAAAGATGGCCGACCACAACTCGCCCCGGCCCGCCCGACGCATCGCCTACGCCCTCCTCGCGGCGGCGGGCTGCGTGCTGATTGCAATCACCGTGTGGCCCGCCCTGCAAGCCAATCGCGAAGCGGCGCGAAGGGCGCCCGCGACCGATGCGTCGACCGTGACAGGGGACGAGTCGCAGGACTCACGGGACCTAGAGAGAGGACTGAAGGCGACCGCCAAGCCCACGGGGCCCACGACTGACGACGACACGACGATATTGTCCGCGGGAGTCGCCAATGACGCGTCGCAGGCGGAGTCCGACCAGCTGATGATGTTGGCCACGCCGCATATCATCATCCAGGAGGAAGAAGAGGTGCGACTCGGACTTACCGTCGAAGGGGCGGTCGTGGACGAAACGCCGCAGCCGCAGAACAACGTGGGGCTGGAGGGCCTGCTCAACGACGCGTACGGGTCGCCCCGCGTGCAAGGCAGCGGAGTCCCGTTTCGCCAGGGATCGTTCGGGGCGCCCGCGCCAGAAGTCGCGAACGGGACAGATGGAGTGGTGGCTTCGGACCGGGGGTACGCTGGGGTGGCGGGAGACAGTGCCCTCGTCGACCGCAGCGGACAGGCCGCCAACGGGAATGAGTTAGCCACGTTGCCGCAGGGGCCGCCAAACGGTGGCGTCCAAGGCGGCCGCCAGCAGATTCCGACGCCCTACTACCTGTTAGACGATGTGCAGTACGGCATCGGGCCGGAATTCCACCCAAGCAACGCTGGCATACAAGGCGCGCCTAACAACCGATTGCAGTGGGGTGATTATCAAACGCCCGGGCAGACTCGCGAACGGTACGCAGAACGCGGCGCCACGGGCGCCGACTCGCAGCGCCTCGTCGAACTGCAGGACAACCAGAAGTTCCTGCAAGCAGAAATCGCTCAGCTCGCGCAACGCGGCGAGACGGTCTCCGCTGCCGATCGGCAGCAAGCGGCTCTGGCCAACGATCCGATGATCGCCAATTACCGGCAGCAGCTGTTCGCGGTCGACAACATGATCATGCAACGGCGAGCCATCGAGCGCCGCGCCGACAGCCCGGAAGTTCAGCGGCTACAGCAATCAAAAAAAGAGATTGAGACCATGCTGGCCGCCTACGAGCGGAAATTGGCCGAGGACCTCGTCGATCTGGACGTCTCCGTGACGACAGAACAGGTGCTGGCTGCCCGGCGGCAGCGGCTAGAGACTTGGCAACGCGAACTGGTCCGCGTCGAGCAGGAACTGCGCGAGCTTCAACAAGACCAGGGCCAAGGCCCCGCCGCCGGCGGCGATCAGTACGCCCGCATCTACGACAACCCGTTCAAACCCGTCAGCGCCGCCAACACCGACAATCGGCTGAGCACCTTCTCGATCGACGTCGACACGGC
>JAGQOU010000473.1 GCA_020427145.1 Planctomycetales bacterium
GCGAGCATCACATGCTGCCGTTCATCGGCAAGGCGCACATCGGCTACGTCCCCAACGGCAAAGTCGTGGGCCTCAGCAAGCTGGCGCGGGTCGTCGAAGAGGTCTCGCGCCGCCCGCAGGTGCAGGAACGCATGACCGAGCAGATTGCCGACCTGCTGGTCGAAGAGCTGCAGGTGAAGGGCGTGGCGGTGGTGATCGAGGCGGCCCACTCCTGCATGTCGATCCGCGGGGTCCGCAAGCCGGGCAGCATGTGCGTCACCTCGGCCATGAAGGGGCTGTTCCGCTCGAACCTGTCGAGCCGATCGGAGATCATGACGCTCATCTACGGCGACCGGGCGTAGCGCCGCGGCCGTCGTGCGCGCTGTGTCGTCGTGGTTCATGCTCCCCCCGGGCGCTGCGCGCAAGCCTGGCGGGTTCAGCCGTTGGGGCTTTGCCGTTGCCGGGGCGGTCTTGGTGTCTGTGAGGCATGCCCCCTGGGTCTTGCCGCGGCGGCGGTTTACGATGGTCGGTCTTGATCGTCCGTCTTTGCTCCGACCTTCGCATGGCCTGAAATGGCGCTCTTCGCCCAGTTCTTGTTGCGGCTCGCATTTGGGCTGGCCGCGTGCATGGCAACCGTTTCGCCGCAGTGGGTGGCCAGCGGATACTTTCGCAATCACCTGTACGTCACGCTGGGGCTCTCGGCGATGGCGTCGCTGCTGTTGGGATCGCTGGGATCGCCCGGTTTGACCGCGGCGATTATTGCAGCCGTGGCCAGCTACGCCGGAGCGGTGTGCTGGCTCTACGAAATGCCACGCGCCGGCAGGACGCTGTTGGTTGTGGTCGCGATCGCCGCCCTGACCGCGGCCTGGCAAAGCGACGCGGCGCCGACGTCTGACGAGGCCGCCTCGCTCGCCGCCGCCAGCGAGGCCGGTGGTTCTGGCGCCGCCAGCGAATGGCTCAACGCGGCAGCGCCGTTGACCTCGGGCCTGGTGCTGGGGGCCGCGATGGCGGCGATGCTGCTGGGGCACTGGTATCTCAACGCGCCAGGCATGCAATTGGCCCCGCTGCGGCGATTGATCGCCCTGATCGCGGGCGCCGTGGCGCTGCAAGCGATCGTCTGCGGCACGGGTCTGGCGTTGGCGGCCAGCGGCGCGCAGTCATTCGACATGCCCACCTGGTCGATGATCGCCGGCCGTTGGGCCTTTGGACTGCTGGGAGTCGCCGCGTTGGCGTGGATGGCCCGCGAGACGCTGAAGATTCCCAACACGCAAAGCGCGACGGGCATTCTCTACGTCGCCGTGATCGGCTCGTTCGCCGGCGAGATGCTCTCGCTGATGCTCTCGGCCCAACACGGCTACCCGCTGTAGCGCGCCCCGCCAAAAGCAGCGCGTCGACGGGCGTCAGCTAGTTCTGCTCCTCTTCCATCTGCTCGCGCCGCATTTGCTGCCAGTCCTCGTCGAACTCGAAGCCAATGTTCTCCATCAAACCGCGCTGCATCTCTTGGAGGCCCGCCTGCTGCAACAGCTGCAGCGTGCCGGCGACGCGCGGGTCGCGCGTGATCCATCCGGTCGTGAGGTAGGCTTCCTGGAGCTCTTGCTCGGTCCGCTCGCGCGAGTGGAGCTTCACGACAAACGCGGCCGAGCGATCGACGTTCATCAGGGCCGCCGTCTCGCCCTCCTTCAGGCTGAACACCTTCTCCATGAAGTCGGAGCCGATGTTTTCCAAGCCGGGCGCCTCGCTGATCCGCAACTGCGCCGCGCCGTTGGGCGCCAGGCCGAACGTCATCCAAGAAAACATGTCGGTCTGCGGGATCACCTGGTAGCCGAGGTCGGCCATGTAGTCGGTGAAGGAACGATCGGCGGTGCGCACCGCGACGGCCAAGTCCTGGGCCTTCTTTTCGGCCAGCTTGGCGGCTTCGCGACGTCGCCACGCGGCCACGACCTTGCTGCGCACCTTGTCCAGGGCCGGCACTTCGCGGGGTTCGTCCTCCGTCTTCACCAGCACGTAGCAATCGCCCATCTGCTCGACGGCGAAGTAGGGTTCGCCGATTTGCAGATGCGAAAACTCGGCTTGCGCGACGATCTCTTGCTGCCGATCGGGCTCGAACGCCTGACCGACGAGGGTGTCCTCATACAGCTGCCGCTGGGTGAGCTTGCCGGTCGTTTCGACCTTGTAGCCGTACTTCTCGGCCAGCGGCTCCAGATCCGTCAGCGCCTTCGGCGGAGCCGGCGGTTCCGTTTTGTTCTCAATCGCGGTGGCGACGTCGCGGCGATAGGCGGAGTAGCGCGTGCGAAGCTGCTCGTACACGTTGCGCACGTCGGAGCGAATCTGCTCGACCGCCTTTTGCCGAGCCACCTCGCGGCGAATCTCCTCGGCCACCGCCTCCAGCGGTTCGTACTCGACGACCTCTTCCTCCTCCTCGCCCTCTTCGTCGGCCGCGGCTTCTTCGTCGACCGCGGTTTCCTCGCTGACCATCGCTTCTTCAGCAGCGTCTTCCACTGCTTCTTCGGCCGCTTCTTCCGCCGTGTCGCTGTCCGCGGCGGCGGTCTCGGCCGGGTCCGCTGCGTCCTCGACGGCAGCAGCAGTTGAGTCCGCTGATTCGGTTTGGAAGGCCGCCAGTCGGAACGGGCTGGCGGGACGATCAACGGCCGCCCCGTCGCCCGCGGCGGGCGTCTCGCCGGCTTCCTCCGTGGCGTCTTCGGCGGCGTCGACCGTCTCTTGGCCGGCTTCGCTCGCTTCGTTCGATTCCGCCGCCGCATCGTCGGCTTCCGCCTCGGAAACCTCCTCGACGTCATCCTCAACTTCTTCCATGGCGGGCTCGGCGTCGCTCTCGCTCGGCTCGGCGGCGTCTGCGTCGTCCGATTCCTCGGCGGTCGGCTCGTCGCCCGACTGCTGGTCGCCCATCTCGGCGGCTTCGACCGACTCCATCGACTCGTCCGACTCAGTCGCGTCGTCCGACGAATCGCCCATCGAATCGGCCGCGTCCTCGTCGCCTTCGTCTTCAAACATCGATTCGTCTTCGGTTTCCTTGACGAATAACGTTCGCTTGTTCGACTCGTAGAAGTCGGTGATTTCCTTGTCGGTGACCTTGGGCATCAACTCTTCGGTCAAATCCGCAACCGATCCGCGTAGAAAGGTCAGGACCACCCTGCGCGGCCTGGCAAAGCCAGGGTCGGGAGACGGCATCCGGCGACCGCCGACGATGACCTGTTGGTTCGGTTCGCGATCCTTGAATTCGTTGTAGAATTCCTTCACCTGGGCGTCGGTCGGGTCCGACACCTCGGCCACGAAGCTCGCCACCGGCAGCACGGCCGCCTGCAGCGAGATCCGCTCGTTGGTCCGCTTCCACGCCTCCCACTGTTGCGCGGGCAGGACGGTGACGGCCGAATCGGTGAACGACCCCTGGTAGAAGTAAGCCTGCAGAATACGCCGCAATGTGCTGAACACGACCGCTTGGGCCGTCCGGCTGTCGTCGCCCGTGACATGCCGCAAAATGCTGACGATGTCGGCCGACTTGACGCGATGGCTGCCCAACGTGTCGAGCAACTCGTTAATCACGCGATCGTCGACACGAATGCCAGCGGCATCGGCGGCGTCAGACAGTGCAATGGTCGACAGGACGTCGGCCTCGAGCCGGTTCTCGTCCGTTTCCAGACCGGCGAGCAACAGGCGGTCGAGGCCCTCAGGCAGGCGCAGGTCGTCTTCCTGCCCGCCGGCGCGAATTCCCTCCATCACCAGAACCTGCACAAAGTTGCTGGTGATCCGCCGATTGCGAGTCAAAGTGCCCAGTTCAGCCGCGGTGATCTGCCCGCCGTTCCAGTCGGCGACCTTCTGGGCGCCCCGCTCCGCATCGCCTCCGCCGCCCGGTTTGATCGCGCTGCCGATGACGAAAATGAAGACGATAAAAACTGTCGCGATTGCCAGCAGCGCCTTCTGCCGCTTGCGAAAGTACCCGAACGGACTGGACATCGATTCGACCTGAAACCTCGGCCACGGACGCGCCAGCTACTTGACAGCCGACCACGCCCCGACTTAATGATTGACCACCGCAGGACGACGCCGAGCGGCGACCGACCTGGGCATGAGAACCGTGAAATAAAGGATCGTGATTCTATTGCGGATCGACGTAAATGCAATCCCAAACGGGACTATCGTCGACGCGGCGGTCGCCCGGCGCGGGGCGAGAGCCGTCCCCAGGGGTCGCGTGGCAACGGCCCAACTGTCGCGTCCGTTCGCCGAATCCGACCGACTGCCGTCGCGATCACAAACCAGACGCTCCCCACGCCGTGATTTTCCGCGTTCCACGCAAATTCGCTACGAGCCAACCTCCAATCGCGGGCCGCTGGCGCAGCTTGCTCCGGTGAGGCCGGCTGGCGAACCTTTGCTCAGGGCGGATCGCCTCGCGACAGGATAAGAGAGACCAGAGCGACTTTGCGCACGTCGGCCCCCGCGACGTACTAATACGGACTTCCTTCCCTCGCTTGAGGGAAACTACCAAGCTTTCCCTTCTCCCCCACGCGACCAACCCCGCGGAACTCGATGGCCAAAAAGAATGCAACAACCGGCGGCGGACAAGCGCTGGTCATTGTCGAATCGCCCGCCAAGGCGCGCACCATCGGCAAGTTCCTGGGCCCGGGCTTCCGCGTCGAGGCGAGCATCGGTCACGTGCGCGACCTGCCGCACGGCGCCAAGGAAGTGCCCGCCAAGTACAAAGGCGAGCCCTGGGCCAACCTGGGCGTCAACGTCAACGAGGGGTTCGAGCCAATCTACGTCGTCTCGCCCGGCAAGACCAAGCAGATCAAGCTGCTGAAGGATGAGCTGAAGAAATCCGACACGCTCTATCTGGCGACGGACGAAGACCGCG
>JAGQOU010000474.1 GCA_020427145.1 Planctomycetales bacterium
CAATGTGACGCCGCGCCGTATCCGGCTGAGCAGGAGCCCGCGCCGCAGCCGCCAATTTCGCGGTACGCCTGCGGGCAGAACGGCGGCTGCCCGGGGGGCGCCAGCACGATCCGGGGCGCCGGCGGCGTTCGATAGCCCGGCGCCCGCACGATCGGCGCATGGTGGCCCGGTCCGTAGCCGAACGCGCTGGCTTGCGCCACGGTGCTTGGCATCCGCCAGCGGCCAATGTCGTTGCCAAGGGCCGCGCTGCACAGCAGCACCGCGAGCACCGCTGGGCCAGTCAAAGAGATCGTCCGCTTCATATCAGCCGCCGAGGGTCGGCCTCCGCCGGGTTGCAAATTTCCTGCACTCTCTCCCTCATCGACCAGGGCGTCGGGGTGTCAATACGACAACTCCGCGCGAGATCGCGGCCGGCCGCCCCTCTTGTCGGGGCCATCTTTCCGGACTCTGGCGACGGCTAAAATCGGCACATGCGGCGACCAGAACCCAGCTTACCCAAACTGTGATTGAGGCCGTGTTTTTCCTGTCTTTCGGGGCCTTCCGGTTGTACGGTGCGCGTCGAATTTGCCGATGAACGTGCCTGTATCCCGCCGCGCTGGCCGCCTTGCTGCGGTGTTGCGCCGACACCCCGCCTTGACCCCGCCGCAGCGTTGCCATGCGTAGGATTTATGCGCCACTGATCGCAATTGTTTTGACACTCGCCCTGGGCTCGGCGCAGGCCGCCGCCGCCGAGGGCGTGTCGGCCAACGACGCGTTGGTCAACGATATCGCCAAGTCGATCCAGTTCGGGCCGCTGTCCGCCGCCAGCGTGGCGACGGATGAATCGGACGAGCCGATCTTTGCCGACGAGTGCGTCCAGACGACGTCGCTGTTTGCCCCGGATCCCGCGGCGACCGGCGGCGAACAATGGCAACTGCTGCCCCGCGGGCTGATCTACCGCCCCTATCTGGCGGGGGTGAAGGAATCGCGGATGGCCGGCGTTTGGAACTACGACAACGGCAATGGCCGCATCTGGGACATCACGCTCGGCGGCCAGGCGCCGCTGGTGCGCTACGGCGTGCCGGGGAACGGCCGACCCGAGGGGATTCAAATCTCCATCGAAGGCGCGGGCCAGGTGCGGCTCGACCGCGACGAGAACTGCGACGTCGAGGCGACCGACTACCGCTTCGGCGTGCCGATCACCTGGGGCAACGCGGTGCACCAGAACAAGCTCGCGATCTACCACCTCAGCTCGCACCTGGGCGACGAGTTTTTGCTGAAGCACCCCGGCTTCCCCCGGCTGAACTACAGCGAGAACGTGCTCGTCTACGGCCACTCGGTCAACCCGGCGGACGATTGGCGGGTGTACGGCGAGGTTGGCTACGGTTTCGACGTCGAAATCGCCGAACCGTGGGAATTCCAGTTTGGCGTGGAGTGGGCCCCCTCCACGTGGACCGGTTTCCGCGGCGCCCCGTTCTTTGCGGTGAACTCGTACCTGCGCGAGGAGGTCGCCTTCGGCGGCAACTTCGTAGCCCAGACTGGCTGGGCGTGGCGCCGCGACCCCGCCTCCGGAATGTTCCGGGTGGGTCTGCAGTACTACAACGGCAAGAACGAGCAGTTCTCGCTGTTCAACGACAGCGAACAGAAGTTCGGCTTTGGGATCTGGTACGACTTTTGACGCGGCGAACGCGGCCGCCTAGCGTCCGCGGACATCCTGCCAGAAATTCACCGGCTCGCCCCCGTCGCGCGTGGCGATCGCCCGCAGCGTGTCCCAGTCGGTCGGCGGTGCGAGGTGGTGCACGCTGCCGTCGCACATGGCGACCAGCACGCCGCGCGGTCCGCCGGACAGCCCTCGTTGCGGTTGCTGTGGATCAAACGGCAGGTCGCCCGGCTTCATCCACTCGACCGCAACGTCCGGATCGGCCTGCACGAAACAAACCGTGTTGGAAGTGCCGTCGGTGATCATGCGGAACTGAATCTTCTTGTCGCCCGCGAAAATCGTTTGCGGGCCCTTGAGCCCCAAAAACCGCGTCTCGCCGACGCCGGCAGGAGCGTTGTTCGACGCGTAGACCGACGGCAGCACCATGTGGAACTGGCTGTTGTGCGGGCTGTCCCAGGGTTCGTCCATGTGGATCTGATCGTACATGGCGTTCTGTTCTATGAATGGCAAGATCGCCACCCGCCAGCTCAACAGCGGCGTGCCGTCTTCGGCGACAATATCGCGCGGCAAATATCCGTAGGTGCTCTCGTAGTTGAGAATCGCCAGCATGATCTGCTTCATGTGGTTCATGTCCGCAGCGTCCCGCGCCGCCGTGCGAGCCGCTTGCACGGCGGGCAGCAGTAGCGCCACGGCCACCGGCGCCGCCGCCACCGAGTTGCCGCCGCCCGGCAGCGAGCCGCGGCTCGTCATGTGAAAGCCGTCGCTCTCGTGCGACCACGTCGTCACGCTGGGACGCAGGTGCCGCACGATCACGTCGACCGACGGCAACACCGACGGGTCGATCTCGACCCCCTCGCGGCGCAATTGCCCGCTTGCCATCTGGGCAAACATCTGCAGCCACGGATAAACCGACTGCACCAGCCGCGGCGTATCCTGGTAGGCGATCATCGCCGGCGAGGCGACCAACGCGTCGTCGATCCCCGCGGCCGCGGCGAGCGTCTCGCCCTCGCGGCGTTCGACCGCCGCCCGCACCGCCTGCGGCAACAAGCCGACGACCAGCCAGTCGTCGCTGACGCACCACGATGGCGAGAAGGGCACTGGCTCTCTGGTAAACTGCAGCGAGTAGAGCGAGTGATCGCCGATCCGCGACTCGGTGATGACGGCGTCGTCGGAACGCATTTGCATGCGCGCCGCCGCGCACAGCTTGGTGATCGCCCGATCGAGCGCGGCGTGGTCCTTCACCTTCACGGCCGCGGCCGAGTTGAGCCAGGACGACATCAGGTCGCCGCCGGGCAGGTAGGCGACCCACACGTCGTCGAGCGAATCGATCACGTCGCGGCGCACGTCCACGCCGAGGTGACTTTCGATTTCCATCAGAACGCGATCCAGCTGGTCTTCGGCCCGCGGCTCGAACTGCGTGATCAGGCCCAGCGCGTCGTCCCAAAAATCGCCCGGATCAATTCGGCACGCCCAGGCGAGCAGCGGGTCGTGCGGCACCAGCGACAGATCGTGTTTCGACAGCGGCTCGTGCGGCAACAGCGCCAGCACGCCGCGGCGTTGTCCGTCAGTGGCCAAATGCACCGTGCTCACGCAGCCCACGGCGTCGTAGCCGCTGCGGGCGGTGAGGTCGCGAATGCTGGTCAGTCCCAGACGCTCAGCCGCGGCCCACGCTTGGGGTTCTTGCTGGACCACCAGCGGCTTCAGCCGCTCGAGAATACCGGCAACGTTCAGGCGGCCGACGCTCAGTTCGCGCTCGACCTGGTCGTGCTTGGCGCGCAGTTCGGTGAGCCACGCCGGCGCGGAGCCGTCCATCCGGTCGACCAGCCGCTGGGGTGTCTGTTCGCCGATCGCGATCAGCAGGTAGCTGTCCTTCCAGGCCCACCGCACCGGCGGCGCCTGGGGCGGCAGGGCAGGGCGGCTCCACGTGAGACCGGCGAGGGTTTCCTCCTGGATCTGCGGGCCGCGCGGCCCGGCGAGTCCCAGTAACCGCGCGATCGCAGCCTCCAAATCGGGGCGCCGCTCGCCGGCGCTCAGCACGACGGCCGCCTCGACGGCGACGCCGCCGGGCGCCGGCTGCACGTCTTCCACATAGATCGCCAACGGCCGCGTCAGCAGCGTTCGCACCACCACCGGGAGAGTTTCAATCAGAGCCTGCTGTTGGGGCCCGCCGCCACCGGCGCGACGCAGGGCCCGCATCAGCTGCGTTTCGATCTCCTCGGCAAACCGCTGCACCTGCGGCTCGGCGAACAGCAGTTCGGTTTCGTTGGTGCTTTCGGCGCTGGCGGGCCCCTGGCCGGCATAACTGCCGTACCACAGGCACTCCTCGGGAGCGATCGCCGACAGGACCGGATCCTCCGGCAGCGGCGCGCCGCCCAGCGGCAACGAACCCGCGCCCCCGATCATGAGCAGGATCATCCAACCAGTCCAAACACCTGATGCGGCAGCCATCGTTGCGCCCCCAATCCGTTTGATATGCGTTTCTTGCGAAGTTCAAGGACAAGGCGTGGGGAAACCCGCAAGCGGCCCCAACCGCTGCACTATCGCGCATTGGCAGCGCAACGTCAACTTGCCGCAGGAGTTGCCGCGGTTGCTCGCCCCCCAGACGCCGCGTTCTTCACCGCATCTTCACACAACTCACCACCCGCCATCACATTTTCTTCACATTCCTCCGGTAGCATGCCGGGCAAATCGGGCGGAATCGCCGCCCCTGCGTCATCTCCCCGGCCAGAGCCCGCGCCGGCGCCGCCGTCCTGATGCCTGCATTGCCCGCACGACGCGGCTCGCATTTCCCTCCTTCGGAACACCTCCCTCGCTCATGACTCGCCTGCACCTGTTGGCTGGGGTCTCCCTCTGGCTCCTCGCGGCCGCCACGGCTCCCGCCGCCGACGTCATCCTCAACGAATACAACTCCGTCGGCAGTTCGCGGTATTTGGACGACGACAACTACGCCGACCTCAGCGGAGTCCGCGTCGACAAGCAAGACGCCTATTTTGCCACGCTGCCAGCGCTGGCTGGCGACGGGCGCGTCCAGGGCAATGGCGGCAACTGGTTCGAACTGGTGGTGACCGGCGACCACGTCGACATGCGCGGTTGGCAGTTGCGCTGGGCCGAGATGGACAAATTCGAGAACGACGGCACGACGATCTGGGCCCCCGCGGTGGGCGGTTTTGCACCCAACCAGGGGATCATCACGCTGGCCGACGACCCCGCCTGGTCCGACCTGCGGGCCGGAACGATTATCACGTTCAGCGAGTTAGCCGGCTTCCAGGTCGACACGACGCCCCAGGGCTCCAACATCAACTTCAACGATTTCGCCGATCCGCTTTCGTCCGACGGCAGTTACGAAGCGCAGGTCGATCTCTCGACTGACGTCAGCTTCACTCCCCAGGCGGACGACTGGTGGATTCACGTGAGCACCCGCGACGAAGCCGGCAAGGCCAGCCCGCTGGTCACGACCGTGTACAACACGGTTGACGCCAGCTTCAGCCTCGACCCGGCCGGCAGCTTCTCCACCGGCAACGACGATTGGGAACTGACCATCGTCGACGCCCAGACCAACGTGGTCTTCGGCCCGTCGGGCGAGGTCCAAATCGGCCAGGGGCTCAACAGCCGCGAGGTGTTCAAGCTCGAGGGGACGCCCTCCGCGGCGCTCACCGGCACCGAAGCCGACGGCCTGTATAACGACGGCACGTCCAGCACGTTCGGTCAGCCCAACGAATGGGACGGCGGGATGCAGCAGGATTTCTCCGCGCTACGCAGTTGGGCCGCGGCCGCCGACAACGCCGACTTCAACGGCGACGGGACCGTCGACGGCGGCGATCTGCTGATTTGGCAGCGCAACTATCCCACCGCTTCCGGGGCGGGCGTCGCAGACGGGGACGCCAACTCCGATCATGCGGTCGACGCCAACGATCTGACCGCGTGGCAATCACAGTTCGGCCCGGTCGGCGCCCCGCTCGGGGCGGCCGTTCCCGAACCGCAAGCCGTCGTACTCGCCCTGTTGGCAATCGCGTCCCTCCGCACCGGTCGGCCGCGCAGGTTTCGTTGCGGCCGCTGAACGACGCAGGCCGCGCTTTGACATCACGTTTCATTGACATTGCACCCCAGGAAAGCTCATGAGTATTCGCCTTGCCCTTTCGGCCGCTGTGACGGGAGCCGCGCTGCTGCTGGCTCCGCAATGCGGTTTCGCCAGCATGATCCTCAACGAATACAACGGCGTCGCGGATGGCGGCTCCACCGGCACGGCCGACCCGTTCTGGGGGCTGACCCCCGGCAACGGCGGCAACTGGTTCGAGATGGTTGTCGTCGGCAACGGCGCTGCAGGAACCAGCGACGTGCGCGGCTACTCGATCGAAGTGACCGACGGTTCGGGCGATCCGGCCGGCTTAGTGAATCTGTCGAACGACCCCTTTTGGAGCGCCGTGCCCAACGGCTCGATCCTCACCTTCATTGAAAAAGACACTGCCACCGGCGGCCTCGACACGGGCTTGTTCCTCGACGATCAACGGGCGGCCGCCGGCTGGTCGTGGAGCAACATCTTCCTCGGCGACGCCACGCTGTTGGCCGCCGGCACCACGGCGACGCTGCCGATCAGCAACTCCGACACGCAGATCATCGTGCGCGACAGCCCCGGCGGAACGATCGTGTTCGGCCCGGCCGGCGAGGCGATCGCCGACGAGGGGGTGAACTCCTCGGAAGTCCTGAAGCTGGAAGCCGACCCGGCGCCCGGCATCGATGTCGGCCCCAGCGGCCCCTACAACGACGGCGCTTCGACGACCTTCGGCCAGCCCAACGTGTGGGACGGCGGCGCAAGCGTCCAGAGCTTCGCCGCCTACCGCGTCCCCGAGCCGAGTTCGCTGGCGGCCATGTTGGCAGCGATTGCCGGCGGCGTGATGTTCGCCCGCCGCAAGTAGCGACCCTGCAGATTGACATGGAGTGCGGGGAGAGCGCCGCCGGCGCTCTCCCCCGCTTTGCTTGACGCCCTGACGGCCGCGAGCGTTTCCCCCGCATGTTTCCCCTGGCAAAGCCGAGACACCCCATGGACGGCCGTCGACTCAACGAAGGCGCAAGGCACGCCGCACCGCGCCGCCGCGCCGCCTGCCCCCGAGGTTTCACGCTTGTGGAACTGCTTGTGGTGATCGCCATCATCGGCGTATTGGT
>JAGQOU010000475.1 GCA_020427145.1 Planctomycetales bacterium
CACAAGCCAAGCTCACGTATTTGTTCCGTAATTGTTTTCCCATTTTTCGAATCTGCAATCCAAAGAGTGACCAGAACAATGAGACGAACTACGAAGTATGCGTTCCGCGGGACTATCGCGGCGCTATGCCTGCTGATTGTGCCGGCTGCCCAGGCGGGCTTTCTCGGCGCAGGGGCGACGCTCGACCAGCTGTCGACGCCAGGGATGTCGATTGGGGTGAGCGGTTATACGTTCACGGACTTCAAATTGACCAACAGCTCGGCTGCCAACAATAAGGACATTGCCCCGGAGTCATTGTCGGTCACGGCCGTGGCTCAGCCAAACAACAAAGTGGACCTGCTATTCCAGTTCCCGGGCGTGTGGACGGAAGGCGAGTTCACCGAATTGGTTCTGGAGTTCACCGCCTTGGCCCCGGACGGCTCGGCGTTCATGAACCACGGCCTGTCGTTCGGTCCGAGTTTCCTATTCGACACCACGGGTAATCCGTACGCATTGATCAACGAAACGGTCATGCCGATGGATCCCAACAGCACCCAGGCGCCTTACACGCTGGCTGTGTATGCTGATCCGGCCGTCAGCCAGCTGATGGACAGCAAGGACATCGTCACGCCGGCGAACAAGCTCCGAATCAGCAAGGACTTCCAGGTTTACGGCGGCGCCCCCAACGGCGAACCGACCCGCGTGTTGCTGACCGACTTTCGGCAGACATTCATGGGAACGCCCGTCGTTCCTGAGCCGAGCACGGTGGCGCTCATCGCGACCGGTCTGGGAATGGCCGTTGTCGCACGCCGTCGACGGTAGTCAGGTAGCATCGCCGCAGATTTGCGCGGGCAACATGCCGCGCAGGGAAAACAATATGCGGATGGGAGACGCACGGTGCAATCGCGCCGTGCGTCTCTTTGCGCGCGCCGCCGAAGGACACTAGCTGCAGGGCTCAGCGCACGGCGTTTAATGGGCGTGATTCTTCCTATTGCGCCGTCACACGCGTTTGCATTCCACGCAACTCATTCGACGCGGATCGCGGTGCCACTGACGCTGACCATCAGCATGCTGCCCTGGGCGCCGACCGTTTCGTAGTCAAGGTCGACGCCGACAATGGCGTTGGCGCCCGCCTCGGCAGCTCGGTCGGCCATCTCGGCAAACGCAAGGTCGCGAGCTTTGCGCAATTCCCCTTCGTAAGCGGCGCTGCGACCGCCCAGGATGTCGCGAATCCCCGCGAAAAAGTCTTTGAAGACGTTGGCGCCAAGGATCGCTTCGCCGGTGACCACGCCCAGGTATTCGCGTACCGAGTAGCCTTCGACGATCGGGGTGGTGGTAATGATCATCAACGCCTCCTATGGTGAGATGCTATCGCGACCCGCGGCAACGCGTCTTTTTGGTCTGGAAACGACCAGTTGCCTGGGTTGCCGATCAGTATATCTCCGGGAGTGATTTCGTGAACGAAACGCAAATCTTGCCAACGCTGCGTTGGGAGGGCCCCGCGCTGGGCGGATCGCTCGTGCTCGTGGATCAAACGCGCCTGCCGGGAGAAGCAGTTGAGCTGACCTGCACGACCGTCGATCAAGCGTGGGATGCGATCAAGCGGCTTGTCGTGCGCGGCGCACCGGCAATTGGCGTCGCCGCGGCCTACGCCGCGTGCTTGGCGCTCCGCGACTGCCAATCCGACGGGTGCGGCGGCGATTCCAACACCGCCGTCGGCGCCGTGCGCGCCGCTTGCGACCACCTCGCCACGAGCCGCCCCACGGCCGTCAATTTGTTCTGGGCCCTCGATCGGATGCGCAGCGTCGTCGCTCGGTGGGAAGCGGTGGGCGAAAGCGCCGATGATGCAACGCAACTCGCTGATTTGTTGCTTGCCGAGGCGCGAGCGATTCACGACGAAGATGCCGCCATGTGCGCCGCCATCGGCCGCCACGGCGCCGACGCGCTGGGCGAGTTGCCCGTGGGCGCGGGAATTCTCACCCACTGCAACGCCGGAGCTTTGGCCACGGGCGGCGACGGGACGGCGCTGGCCGTTATTTTCGAGCTTGCCCGTCGTGGTCGGCGCCCCCATGTGTGGGTCGACGAAACGCGGCCGCTGCTGCAGGGCGCCCGGCTTACCGCCTGGGAGCTGTTGCAGCGCGACGTCGATTGCACGTTGATCTGCGATTCGATGGCCGCGGCAGTGATGCAGGCGGGCCGCGTGAGTGCGGTCGTGACCGGCGCCGATCGCATTGCCGCCAATGGCGACGCCGCAAACAAGATCGGCACCTACGGCGTCGCAACGCTCGCCGCGGCGCACGGCATACCGTTTTACATCGCGGCGCCGACCAGCACGTTTGATCTCACGCTAACCAGCGGCGCCGACATTCCGATTGAGGAGCGGGCGAGCGAGGAAATCACGCACGGCTTCGGCCGCGCCACCGCGCCCGCGGGCGTACCGGTGTTCAATCCGGCGTTTGACGTCACTCCGGCGCGGCTCATCCGCGGTATCATCACCGAACGGGGCGTGATTGCCCCGGTCGAGCGGGCGAACGTCGAGCGACTGTTGCGCAACGACCCCGATCATTGAACCGGCGTGCATGCCGCGCCGTCGTGATTTGCGAAACTGGCCGGCCGAACTTGGCGACCCGTGGCGAGCCGCCTATGCTTCCCCTAGCGGTTTGCTCCTCAACACGGAGGTTCCTATGGCATCGCCTGACAACGGCCCCTCGATTGGTCAGTATCTCTTGCAGCGACTGCAGGATTACGGCATCGCCGACGTGTTCGGCATCCCCGGCGACTACGTCCTGTCGTTCTACACGATGCTTCAGGAGAGCCCGATCAACGCAATCGGTTGCACGCGCGAGGACAACGCCGGGTTTGCAGCGGACGCCTACGCTCGGGTACGCGGCATGGGCGCCCTGTGCGTCACCTACTGCGTGGGGGGCCTCAGCGTCTGCAACTCCGTAGCCGGCGCGTTCGCCGAAAAGTCGCCGGTGGTGGTCATCACCGGTTCGCCGGGCATGCGCGAGCGAATCCATAATCCGCTCCTGCACCACATGGTACGGCACTTTCGCACGCAGTTTGAGGTGTTCGAGAAACTCTGCATCGCGGGGGCGGAACTCAACGACGCCGCGACGGCGTATCGCGAGATCGATCGCGTGTTGGCCGCGTGTCAGCGATTCAAACGCCCGGTCTACCTGGAACTGCCGCGAGACATGGTGCACGTGATCCCCGAGGGTCCGCGACCGGCTCCCCCGTCCGAACCGACCAGCGATCAGCGCGCTCTGGTCGAAGCGGTCGACGAGGCGGCCAAGAAAATCGAACAATCCCGGCAGCCAGTGCTGCTGCTGGGCGTCGAGGTGCATCGCTTCGGGCTCCAGGACACGGTGCTTGCGCTGGCCGAGCGGGCGGGCATCCCGATGGCCGCCACGATGCTGGGCAAAGGAGTCGTCGGCGAGACGCACCCGCTCTACATGGGGCTGTACGAAGGGGCCCTGGGCCGCGAGGAGGTGACGCGCTACGTCGAGGCAAGCGATTGCGTCGTCATGCTCGGCACGTTCATGACGGACATTAACCTGGGCATTTACACGGCGGAGCTCGACATCAGCGACTGCATCTACGCCACGAGCGAGCAGTTGCGGATTCGCCATCACCACTACCACGATGTGCGACTCGAAGATTTCCTCAAGGGCCTCGCCGGTCGCAAGCTCAAACGAGCGCACGCCCAGCCGCCGGCGCCGACCGATTGGGAGCCCGAGCCGTATGCCTTGGAGCCCGCGGCCCCGCTGACGATCACCCGGTTGATGCGGCGGCTCGACGAACAGCTCGACGACGGCACCATCGTGATCGCCGACATCGGCGATGCGTTGTTCGCGTCCACTGAGCTGACGACCCACGGGCGGACGGAGTTCATCAGCCCGGCTTATTATACGTCGATGGGCTTCGCCACGCCGGCGGCGCTGGGGGCGAAGATCGCTCGGCCGGACGCCCGCGTCATCGCGGTCGTCGGCGATGGAGCCTTCCAAATGACGGGCATGGAATTGTCGACCATCATCCGGCACAAGCTGCCGGTGATCGTCATCGTGCTGAACAACGGCGGCTACGGCACCGAGCGGCTACTGCACCCGGGCGACTACGAATTCAATGAGATCCCCAGCTGGAAGTACCATGAACTGCCGCAGATCCTTGGCGGCGGGACTGGCTACGAAGTGCGTACCGAAGGCGAATTTGACGCGGCTCTGTCCGCAGCCTGGGACGGCGTGGATGGGCCGAGCCTCATTCACGTGCATCTGGCCCCGGGTGATCGCAGCCGCGCTCTCGACCGCCTGGCGGGGATGATGAGTCGCACCATCGTGCAGTAGCGGAGGGATTCGGCGGCCCGTTGCCAAGTTTCCCTGGCAGAGCGATGATTGGCGTTTGGTGGGTTCACTCGGAATGCCAAGACTGCGGGGTTTCCGCAGCATTCCGCGCGCCCGCCGTACCGATCGACGCACCACTCACACCGGACAATCATCATGTCCGAAGAAACGGCCAGAATCATCATCGTTGCCGGCGGCTTCGTGGGCTTGCTCGTGTGGCTGGTGGCGTTGTCGCTCTATCGCCGGATGGCAGCGACAGGCGATCCTGAGTTTCTCGAAGCGCGGATGCCGGGACGCACTCCCGCCGAGGCGATTTCCGCGGTCATCGATCAGGTGAAGCAGTATGCCGCGATGGCGAAATTCACCCGCCCCACGCCCACGAGCTTCTCGATTGAACAAGGTGGCGTACAGATGCACTTTGCCGCCGAGCGCGCCGGCGGGGAGACTCGCCTGGTCGCCGGTCTCGACGACGCGCGGCTGACGCACAAGTTTCGATGGGGCATGGGGCTGTTGGTGCTGCTGGTCATGCCTGCAGTCATTGTTGGCCTGCCGGTCGCCCTATGGGTTTGGGCCGCACCCAATGCCCAGCAAGGCATTCGCTGGCAAGCGGTGCAGATCGTGCAGATGGTGCACGTGTTGTGGCCGCCGTTTCTGGTCTACTTCATCTGGCGGCAGATTCGCAAGCGGAAGCAGGCCATGGCGTCGAACCTGCTAGTGCTTGCCGACGGCGAGTCGACGACCCCCTCAGCGGCAAACCCTGACGGATTTGCCCGTTGATGCCTCCGCGACCACGACACGATTCACGGCAAATCCGTCCAGGTCCGGGAGTAGCAGTTCGAGTCGTGGACCCGTTCGGCGGCATTTTCTGGGAAGCCCAGCGATGGGAAAGCGACTCGGGGTTCCTCGGCGACCTGGCTTTCCACGGCTTTGGCGTGCGGCCGGGCGTCAAATTACTGATTGCCCCAACAAGTGTGCGAATCTGACACGCAACCGGGCCAGCTCCCTGTACCGGGAGCGCGGCCCGATCGCTTTCGCCGGGGACAACTCGTCAATTCCGCACCGCAAGGCAGCGTGCCGGCCGGTGATGATGTGCATGGGTCGCCGCGTCTCGTTTTCCTTCTCTTGCGGGGGGCGTCTGAGGTAGGCAGACTCCCCCTCTTGGCTTAAATTGGGCCTCTTCATGGCGATCCGCCGCAGCGCAGGGCGCCTTAGCGCCCGCGCGACGCCGCCCTGCCGCACGACGATCTTGGCGTAGGCCCAGCGTGGTCCCTTCGCCATCGCCGACGGGCCACTTCCTTTTCCGATAACGGAGTCGAATCACAGTCATGGACAGCAGTGTCATTATTGGCAGCGGCGTCATTGCAAGCAGCAGTGTCATTACTGGCCCTTGGCTAATTGCGCCGATTGCCTCGATCGCGGCCCTGGGGTTCGCCGTCTACTTCTACAAGAAGATGATGGAAGCCAGTGAAGGCACCGACGTGATGAAGGAAATCGCCCAACATGTGCGCGAGGGCGCCATGGCGTACCTCTCACGGCAATATCGGGTCGTCACCCTCGTGTTTGTCGTGCTTGTGGTGATTCTCACGGTGCTGGCCAAGTACGGCATCCAGAACCCGTTCGTGCCGATCGCGTTTCTGACCGGTGGCTTCTTCAGCGGTCTGTGCGGTTACATCGGCATGCGCACCGCGACCAACGCCTCGGCTCGTACCGCCCAAGGTTGCAGCGAAGGTCTTAACCGCGGCCTCACCGTTGCGTTTCGCTCCGGCGCGGTGATGGGCTTGGTCGTCGTGGGCTTTGGTCTGCTGGATATCTGCTTGTGGTATTGGATCCTCGATACGTTCGTCTATTCGCCCGAGCATATGAAAGCAGGTTGGCAACTATGGGGCATGACGCTCGTGCCGCAAGATTGCACGTCCATTGAAAAGCTAGTTCAGATCACCACGACGATGATCACCTTCGGCATGGGCG
>JAGQOU010000476.1 GCA_020427145.1 Planctomycetales bacterium
CGTTCCTGCATGGCTTCCAACAGCGCGCTTTGCACTTTGGCGGGAGCGCGGTTGATTTCGTCGGCCAAAATAATGTTCGAAAAGATCGGGCCCTTCTGCACCACGAACTTCTGGTCCTGAGGACGGTAGATCAGCGTGCCAATCAAGTCGGCCGGCAGCAGGTCGGGAGTGAACTGCAGTCGCTGAAACCCGGTCTGCACCCCCTTGGCCAGACAGGACACCGCTGTTGTCTTAGCGAGCCCGGGAACGCCCTCGATCAACAAATGGCCGTTCGCAAGCAGGCCCACCAGCATCCGATGAATGAGCACCTCCTGGCCGACAATCGTGTTGCCGACCTCGGCGATCAATTGGCGGAACGGCTCGCTGTGGGCCTGAATCTTCTGCGAGAGTGCTGCGATTTTTTCATGCGTGACGGAGGTTGCTGAAGTCATCTTCTCTAATTCCTGGGTCTGGCTGTACGAAACGCCTCGAATGCTTCGACGTGGCGCGGTGGATTGGCGGCAAGCGCCCAATCGTCCCGTGGAGAAACGATGCGCACGGGGGGCGGCAGCCGGAAGCGACGCCCCCGCGAAATCGCGTCATGTCGCGGGCTTGCAGAAGGCTCGGAATTGCTCCAAGCCCTTCCAAACCTGACTACGCAACGACCCCCGCGAAGGTTCTGCGGTTCGAGGGCCCTGCTGTCGAAATCATCATTGTCAAGGGCGTTCGGCCGAGAGTCGCGATCGAGAAATCCTCGCTCGCGCAGACCGAATATCGTTCAAAAGTGGTTAACCTTCAAAAAGACCCTGAGCGTCCGGCTTTGTCGCGTTCTACGCATTCGAACTGGGAATATCGCGTTGCTAGTTGGCGCCGTCTCTTCAAGATGAGTTGTTTGCGGTCCTTGCTAAATGCGCGTTCAGATTAGAACGCGAATTAGTCGAGGGACCAGCTTTCGTGAAGAGGGGCAGCTCTTCCCATCGGCAACGTTTTCGCAGGATGCAACACACGAGGTCGGCTTCTGCGATCCACAGAAAAGCACTCGCTCGGCACGCAGCAGTTTTCAAATCTCAGCGCGCCGATTCAGGAATTTTCGACCGTGGGGCATCAGCTTCAACAGACCGATTGCTCCGCGGATCGGCGGCGGGTGCCAACGCGCCGAGAAACAGAATCGCCGCTGCGAGGCTGATGGCGCCGGGGACAAGCCAGAAAGCCCACCATTGGTACGGAGGCGGCGACACGCCCCGAGGAGTCAAGAACAGCGTTTGCGCGTATCCGGCCGACAGACCGCCGAGAAGATGGCCGAATCCCGTGGAGGCCAGAGCCAACAACCCCTGCGCCGACCCCCGGTACGCAGGGTCGGCCAACCGGTCGATGTACATCACCGCCACGACGTAGACGAAGACATAGCAAGGGCCGTGAATCAGAATCGCAGCGTAAACCGGCCAGGCGGCGCCATAGTAACTGCCGCCAGCGAGCAGCAAATAGCGGATTGTCCAAGCCAGCGTCCCCGCGAAGAACAGTTTTCGCAATCCGAAGCGAGACGTGAACCACGGCGCCGCGATGAGACAAAGCACGTCGGACACTTGCCCCAATGTCATCAACGCGGCCGGTCGCGGAAAGCCGCGATTGTTGAGAAACAGATTGGCATAGTTGTTGTACGCCATGCTCGGCATACACGCCAAGAAGGCGACTCCTAAGAAAACAGTCAGCGGCCGGTTGCGCAGCAGATCGATCGGGCGGTTGCGATCTTGAGATCGGCTCGTAGCAGCGGCGTCCTCCGGAGGCGTGTGGGGCAAGGACAAGGCATACGCCGCCATGATCAAGTTGGCGATCGCGCCGACCGCCAGCGGTGTTCGCGTCGCTTCAATCGACGCTCCCGTCGCTGCGGGCCAGGCGAACCCGACGAACAGCCCTGCGGTGATCCAACCGGCCGTGCCAAACACGCGAATCAACGGATATTCGCGTTCAACGTTCGCCAGGTGCCGCAAGGCGATCTTATTGGTCAGCGTCGCGGAAGGAACAAAACAATGAAAATAGGCCAACAGACAAAGAAAGAAGGGGATCTGTCCGCGCGTCTCGCGCAACCCCCAAACGCTTGCCGCGCAGCCTAGGTGCATGAGGGCCAACAAACGCTCCGCCGACAGGTGCCGGTCGCTGACGTAGCCGATCAACACGGGAGCCAGCATCCCGCCAACTGCCCCAGCCACGGTGCTGTAGCCGACAAATCCGGCGGAGAAGATGCCTTCTCCTTGATCGCCCGTGTTGGCCGCGATGAAGGTGCCGACCGTGACGCCCCAGGCCCCCAAGGGCCAATACTGCAAAAACATCATCGCCGACAGCCGCCCAAGCGTGTCACCCGACGAACGGAGCGGCGGTGGTGCGGTCACATCGCTCAAGAGGGGCATGGCAGCGGTTGACGAGCGGCTTCGAAATTCGGCGCAATGGGCGAGCGACGCCGCGGCGACAGGCCACTCGCATTGCCTAACTACCTTAGCACCGACGACTGGCCGCAGCTAGCGATCCACAGGCGGACGCACCGGCAGCGTCTCGCGAGCCGCCGTTTTGCCTGCCGGGGGATCCTCCGTCGCGCGGAAACGAATCGCTTGCCCGCCGCCCGGGGCCAGCCGCACGCCCAGCACTGTCACGGAACGGACTGGACGCGACTCGACGACGTACGCCGTTGGATGGGACTGCCAATCGGCGTCGTCCGCGTCGCGATAGATTTCGGCGACGTACTGCCGGTCGACTTCGAGAAAAGTCAGCGGCACGCTGAGTTTGCGTTCGCGCTCGTCAGTGATTGCGCCCAGGTACCAATCGTCGCCGCCCCGCTCGCGCCGAACGATTGCCACGCAGTCGCCGATACGAGCCTCCACGACGCGAGTCTCTTCCCAATCCGTGGGAACGTCGCGAATAAACTGAAATGCGTCCGGATGGGCCGCGTAGTTTTCTGGCAAGTCGGCCGCCATCTGCAGCGGGCTGTATAGCACCACGTACAGAGCCAACTGCTTCGCCAGGGTCGTGTTGACGCAGTTGTCAGGCCGAAGCTCGGGATAGGTCAGGGCGAAGATCCCTGGCGTGAAGTCCATCGGCCCTGCCAGTAATCGCGTGAACGGCAAGATCGTTTCGTGTTCCGGCGGGTTGCCGCCGTCGGGGCTCCACGCGTTGTATTCCTGGCCGCGTGCGCCTTCGGCCGTCATCAGATTCGGATAGGTGCGGCACAGCCCGGTCGGCTTGACCGGTTCATGAACGTCGAGCATCAAATGGCGCCGGGCGGCTGCTTCGATCACTCGTTGATGGTGGCGCACAAGGTATTGGCCATAGTGCCACTCGCCGCGTTTCTTCCCCTTTGAATCGGTCCGGGGCAAACCGTCGGCAAAGTTGACGTAGCCGGTCTTGATCGCCCGTATGCCAAGTCGCTCGTACAAAGCAAACGCTTCTTCCATCTGGCTCTCGTAGTTCTCCACAGCCCCGCCAGTTTCATTGTGCGCGATGAGCGCCACGCCGCGCTCGCGGGCGTAGGCGGCCAGCTGCGGCAAGTCGTAGTCGGGGTAGGGCTGCGTGAAACTGAACTGGTCGCCTTGCGCGATCCAATCGCCGTCCCAGCCTGTGTTCCAGCCCTCGACGAGCACGCCGTCGAAACCGTTCTTCGCAGCGAAGTCGACATAGCGCTGGGTATTTGCCGTCGTGGCGCCATGCGTTGGGCCGGAGCTCCACGTCGACTTGCCCAGGTGCATCTCCCACCAAATGCCGACGTACTTGCCGGGTTTGATCCACGACGTGTCCGCGATGCGGTTCGGCTCGTTGAGATTGAGAATCAACCGCGACGTGATCAGTCCGCCGGCATCATCGGCAATCTGGATGGTCCGCCACGGCGTGTGACAGGGAGCGCTAAGAATTGCTTTGACGCCATCGCTCCACGGCGTGAGTTCCGCCCTGAGCATCGATCCGCCGGCGTTCTTCAGCGCCATGCCGGGGTAGTCGACCAGCGCCGCTTCGTGGATGCAGAGAAACGCGCCGGACGGGGTTTCGATCGTCGCGGGCGTGTGGGCGCATTCCATCTCGCTCACCGGCGTCCGACGGTAGAGGTACTCATAGTGTTCCCGCTGAAAAGCCGGAATCCACCACGCAGAAGGCTCCCCTGCCATCGCGAACTCGGTCAGTTCCGCGGCGACCTGGAACTGGGTTAGATTCTCCTGTTCGGGCCATTCGTAACGAAACCCAATGCCGTCGTCAAACACGCGAAAGACGACGTCCATCCTTCGCGCCAAAGCGTCTTGTTGTTGCAGTTCGAGCCGCAACTCGTTGTAGCGGCACGGGACGACGCGCTGCTCGCCCCACGGTTGTTCCCAAGTTTCGTCGACCGATCGGCGGTGATTGGCGACAACGACAAAGTTCCCGTCCAATGCGGGGGCGGCGACTAATTCAAAGCCCAGCTGCGAGCGGTTGACGATTGGCTCGCCTCGTCGACGCACCTCGTACCCCGCCTGACCTGCGCGAATCGCTACCACGACTTCGTTCGCGCCGTCCGGCGAAACGACGAGATACTCGGACGATTTCTCCGCGAACGCGCAGGGGCTAGTGGCAAATATCGTCAAGCAGGCGAAAACTGCTTGGCGACCGCGGACGACGAGCCGTTTCATGAGGAGACTTGTTGTTGTTGACGAGCAGGCTTGCCTGTCGATTCGCCAATGAATAAGGCCGATTCGCGCGGTTCCATCAGGCGCGGACCGCGCCACGGTTTGGTCCCCGAGAACCAATCGAAGCATTTGCCAAGCACTTCTGAGAGGTCGGGCGTATTAAGGCCCGTGATCGACGGGCAGAAAAACTCAGCGGGCGGCTCCAGGTTCACGGCGCTGATCGAGATGTCCTTGCCCACGTCAATCTTGCGTTCGTAACAGGCGCGAATGGCGCCAATGGCTGCCGGACACGTCGTGCCGATGAACGCCGTCGCCCGCGACTGGCCTTCATCCACCAGGCGTGACATCAGCTGGTAGGCGACGATCGTGGGATCCGTGAACACGGGCGCAGGATCGTCGTGAAGATCCCCGCCGCAACCGCGCCGCGCCCGCCATCGCTCCCAAATGTTGATGCGGCGGTCGATTTCCGGATTTCGATTTTGCGTATTGAGGCAATCAATGCGACGGTGCCCCAGGGCCCATAAATGTTCCAGCACGCTTTCGATGCAGGTGTCCGAGAACAGGCGGATCGAAGGCAAGCCGTCGTCGGAGAAATCGCCGTCGAGAATGGCGACCTTGTTGGCAGCGAAGTGGCTCAATACCCTCGCGGGTATCTCGGGACCGAGGGGGATAATCAGCATCCCCTTCGCCTGCCCCACCACGTCGACCAGCGCCTGCTCGTCCCAATGGACGAATTGGCCGGGACGCAGTGAAATCCCGCGGCGGGCTGCCGCCTCGACGACCAGCACGCGCAACTGCGTGAGATAGCTCGACGGGTACGCCGGATAGAACAGAACGATCTCGGCCGGGCCAATCTGCGTCGTGTACTCGGGATGCACCTCCAGCGAACCCGAGGTGTGCCGAATCAGGACGTGTTGTTCGAGCAAATTCTGGACCGCGCGTCGCGCCGTCATATAGCTGACGCCAGTCTCCTCGGCGAGCCGGCGCTCGCCGGGAATGTTGTCCACCAAGTAGTCGCCCTCGCGGATCCGCCGCTTGATGATCGACATCACCTCGTTGTATTTCGCAGGCGCCGCCATCGAGCTATTCCCATTCACAAGGCGCCGACTGCCGGCGCTGCTGGAGCGTTGAGCGAAGGTAAGAATCCGCCGGCACTCTGGTCAACTCCGGCACGCGTTGAATTTTTGACAAGTTGCAGCGTCGGACAGTCTCCCTGAGCTTGCCGCCAGTGGTCGTTCACAGTGCCGCTCGAAAACGCTCCCCACCCGGCGCGACGCGAGCCAGACGGCGCGCCGCACAGAGCCTACTATCGCCTGCCAGATCGTTAAATCCGGAAGATTTGCTTGACACTCGTTTTTTCTTACTATAGCATGACCGCTATACAGTTCAACGCTGTGGTTCGCATTTCTTTTTCGCATCTTTTCGCCATCTCAGTTTGCCTCTCGACCTGAGTCGCAGCGGCTGGCCTGCGGCAGCCTGAGACACAAGGGGCCCGTTCGACGATGCCGGCGCTCGGTGTTGCGCAAGTGCCAAATTGAATGGGGTCCCATGTCCGATTGCGGACGTTAACCAGGGGGACATGAGTCTGAAGCGATCAAGCCGCCGTGAGAGGGAATGACCGAAGACTTCAATCGCGGATGGCTTGCGGTTGGCTTGGCATCGTTGATCTTTTCACCCACTTCTCTCGCTTGCTCATGAAGGGAACTAATGATGAAACTTAAGTCCGTTTGTCTTTCGGTCGCCGCTGCGCTTAGCGTTGCTCTGCTCGGCGTGAGCGCACGTGCGGACGCGTTGATTACCGATTTTGACAACTTCACTTCGGACGCACTTTACCCGTCGTGGAGTTCCGCCACGATCGTCTCGGGGGCGTCCAGCTATAGCATCACGGCGACTGGCTACGGCAGCAACTACAAGTACATCGGATTCCCGGAGATCACCGGCGCCGGCTATCAAGACCTAGAGCTTACCGTCACGCTCAGCGGTCCGCCGGAAGCCGACGGCCACCTGGGGCCGATTGTCGGACTCATCGACGGGGACGGCACGCACTACAACTTTGCTTGGTACGGGCAACAACTGGGGCAGCACGTATTGACGCAGAACACCGAGTCGCCGACCTGGGTCGCCGCCCCCGGCACGACGCCAGGGCTCGACTTGAACACTTTGACCCACATGCATATGCAACTCGATCCCGGCGGCTTCGGCACGACGGGCGAGTACACCATCGAGTGGGAGAACCTGAGCTTAGTGAATCGCGTCCCAGAACCGGCTTCGCTCGCATTGATGGTGCTGGCTGGCGGAGCGGGGCTCGTGCGACTGCGGAAGCGTCGCTAGTCGCATTCCACGACGGCCTATGAGGACGAGGCCGTGCGCTGCCAGCGCGTCGAGCAGCGCACGGCCAATTCGCGACTTGCCGGCAGCACGGGCGCAATCGACGACGCTTCGAAACACCGGACACCTTATCACCATTCGCGCGCGACACCAGCCGCTCCTAGCGACAAGAGTCGAGGAAACACGATGGCCATGTACAAGATTAGAACCAGTCTGCTGCTCGCCGCTTGCGGCGTGGCGACCATGCACGCGGGGGCGCTGCAAGGGCAAACGCTGATCACCGATTTCAACACCTTCTTCGAAAATGAGTTGTACGCCTCGTGGGCGTCCTTGGATGCCGTGATTGACTCGGGGCCGGATAGTTACTCGGTCACGGCGACCGGATATGGCAGCAATTACACGTACATCGGGGCGTTGGGGATTCTCGGCGCCGGCAACACGCATGTGGAGTTGGATGTCACGCTCAGCGGCCCGCCTGAGGCCGACGGGCTGCTCGGCCCGATCGTGACGCTCGTCGACGCCGACGGCAGCAATTACAACTTCGCCTGGTACGGGCAATTGTTGGGCCACCACGTTCTGACGCAGTCTGTCTCCGCGCCCACTTGGATTTCCGCGCCTGGGACGACGCCAGGGCTGGATCTCGACAACTTGTTGCATATGCACCTGCAACTCGATCCCGGCGGTTTCGGAACGATGGGCGCGTACACCGTGGCGTTTAACAACCTGAACTTGATTGAGGTGCCGACCGCGCCCGGCGACTTTGATGAAGACGGCGATGTTGACGGCGCCGACTTCTTGATTTGGCAGCGGGGCGGCTCGCCCCTGCCGGGCAGCGTCGACGATTTGCAGGCGTGGCAGGCGAATTTCGGCACGACGGCGCCGCTGATCGCCGCGGCGCCGGAACCGGGCGCGATCGGCCTGATACTGCTAGCCGGGCTCTTCGCGCTCCGGCTCCGTCGCTTCACTGGCGCTTGAGCATCCATCGGCCGGCGCGTGGGCTACGACGGGTCGCGATGCGTTGAGAACGCAACAATTGGGCGGGGCAGGGCCGCACGTCGTCGTTGGACGGCGGCGTGCGGTAAGTTTCACATGGCACGACGGAAATCCGATTCGGCAAGGACTTCATTTATGACCGCCACCCCCTACGCGACGAGACGTGGAGGCGCGATTGCTAAGAGCCTCCCCGCAACTCCTCGTCATCGACCGCAGCGCGCCTTCACGCTCGTCGAACTGCTCGTGGTGATTGCTATCATCGGAACTCTTGTCGCATTGCTGCTGCCAGCCGTGCAGGCGGCGCGTGAAGCGGCCCGGCGAATGAGTTGCGGCAACAATCTACGCAACCTCGGCCTGGCGGTGCTTAACTATCACGATGCTCATCATCAGTTTCCTCAGAATCATGGCGGCCCTTGGGTCAATGAAGCGCCGGCGACGGACCAATCGGCAGTCGGCTGGGTCGTCGAGATCCTCCCCCAACTTGAACAACAGACGCTGCACACGCAATTCAAACAGGGCGGGGCCTATGAAGGACAGTTTCGCGCCGACTTGGCCCCCAACCGGTCGCAACCCAATCTCGGACTCTTTTCTACCAAGAACGGCATCGCCGTGCCGGAGTTGATGAAGACCGAATTGGAAATCCTGAACTGCCCGTCCGATGGCACTGAGAAGGTTCGCGAGGGCCAGTTCCAGTGGTCGCGGACTCCGGTGTTCGTCACCAATTACAAGGGCGTCCTCGGCGATACTTTTCTTGGCGAAACCTTCGGAGGCATCTACTCCAACGGGGCGTCCCAGTACCCCAGCGGCGTCTACGACGAAGAGTCCGCCAGCGGGTTCCAACTGAGCGCAAACGACTGCCATGCCGACTCCCGCTGTCGAGGCTTTTTCTTCCGACAGTCTTTCCAGCGCCCGATTCGCATGAAGGACGTGACCGACGGAACGAGTCACACATTCCTCGTCGGCGAAGATCTCCCCGATTACAATGGACATTCCACGGCCTATTACGCCAACGGCAGTTGGAACAGCTGTAATATTCCGCCGAATAACCTTGTCCATCTCGACCCCTCGCTCGTTGATTTGCAGGCTTGGTGGGACCAACAAGGATTCCGTAGCCGGCACGCAGGCGGGCTGCAGTTTTGCTTGGCCGATGGTTCGGTGCGGTTCGTCCAAGAAGACGTGAACAACGAACTTTATCGCACAAGTTGCACTCGCAACGGTCAAGAGAGTGTGGGCGAATCGCTCTGAGGTACAGTTCTGACATGAGTACGGGCGAATCGATCAAACGCTTCGACAGCGCGGGCGCGACGGCAACGGAGCAACGCAACAGCGCCACTTCGGGCGGCGATCGCATGGACAGTTCACAACAGTTCGTCACAGTGGCGAGATGGCGCCAACGGGTGTGTCACAGCCTGGCGCTGTCCGTCGCCGCGTTCCTGCTGCTCGTGGCTGCTGGCTGTGGAGGCGATCTTGCCGAAGTCACCGGCGTGGTGACGATTGACGGGAAACCATTACGGGGCGGCGAGGGCATGCACGCCACGGTGTTTTTTCAGCCCGTCGCGGGGCAGGGAGCGAACGCCGCCGGCATTCTCAGCGAGGACGGCGTCTATCGACTTTCTACCGGGTCGCAACAGGGCGTGGCGCCCGGCGAGTATGTTGCGACCTGTTCTGCATCGGAGATTATTCCGTCGACGACGCCCGGCGGTACGCCCTCTGGGCGCCGTGTGACCGATCCCAAGTACGCCAGCGTGAAGACGTCCGATCTGCGATTCACCATCGAGCCGGGCAAGAACCAATGCGATATCGCTCTTGAGTCGCCATCTGCTTCGTCGGGCCGACACTGAGGCGGTCGCTATGATCGACGTTACGATACGAACTGCCGACGAATCGCCGCGTAGCGAGCGCCGCGTTGTGCGATCATGCCGCAGGAGCAGCGCCCAACGAAGCGTGGCCTTCGCGGCGGCAGTGATGCTGATGCTCCCCGCAGCCACGCGCGCCGCAGCACAACCGGTCGCGGTGACGAAGACCAACCCGACCAAAGTTTACATGCACTACATGCCCTGGTTCGAAACGCCAGCGACGCTGGGCGGCAGCAACTGGGGACTGCACTGGCAGATGGCCACGCAGAATCCCAACATCGTCGACGGACAAGGTCGACGGCAGATTGCTTCGCACTTCTATCCGCAAATTGGTCCGTACGCCTCCAGCGACCCCGACGTGATCGAGTATCACCTCCTCCTGATGAAGCTGGCCGGCATCGATGGCGTGCTGATCGACTGGTACGGCGTGCAGGGGACGAACGGGGATATCGGCTCTTTGCTGGCCAATTCCAACGCCCTGGTGGACCGCGTCGATGACTTTGGCCTCAACTTCGGCGTGGTGCTCGAAGACCGGTTCGCGGCCAACGTCAGCCAAGCGTCGGCCAATGTCGCGTACCTGCGCGATAACTACTTCAACCAATCCAGCTACATACGCAGCGGCGCGGGCGACGATCCGCTGCTGTTGACCTTCGGGCCCATCACGTTTCAACAGGAGAGTCAGTGGACGCAGATCCTCTCACAAGCGGGCGAGGACGTCGATTTGCTGACTCTATGGTACGAATCAGGCGACGCTGGCGCGAACGCTGACGGCGAGTATGCGTGGGCGTACCAAGATTCGCTGAGTTACGATCAGCACATTGCCAACTTCTACAAATACCGAGCGCCCGGCCAGGACACCGCTGGCGGTATCGCTTTTCCGGGGTTCGACGACTTCTATCAAGAAGGCGGCTGGGGCAGCGGGATTCCGTTCGAGATCCCTCACGATGTCGGGCAAACGTTGGCCACGACACTTGATTTGGCAACGCAATACGCTTCGCAGATCGATTTCCTGCAACTTGCCACCTGGAACGACTTCGGCGAAGGGACGATGTTCGAGCCGACCGTCGAAACGGGATTCGACTATCTGCTCCAACTCCAGCAGTTTACGGGAGTCGAGTATGGCGAGGCCGAGCTGCAACTCGTTTACGATTTGTACCGCGCTCGCAAGAAGTACCTTGGCAATGCGGCAGTCCAGGCCCAGCTTGACGAGGCGTCAGACGATTTGGCGGCGCTGGACTTGGGCGGCGCCAAAGCCATTCTGGAAACGCTCAGCTTGCCCGGCGACTTCAATGGCGATGACGCGGCCAATGGCGCGGACTTCCTCGCCTGGCAGCGGCAGTGGGGCGATGTCGGCTACTACCCGCTCAACATGCTCGCGGCCGACGGCAACGCGGACGGCGTCGTCGATGCGGCCGACTTTGCGATGTTGCAGTCCAACTTCGGCCGCACAATTCAGGCGGGCGCGCAGAACAGCGTCCCCGAACCTTCCGGCCGCGTTATCGCCGCGACGCTGGCGGTGATTTCGCTGGCACTTGCCGGAGTGAGCGGACGACCGCACTCGGCATTCTCTCCGTAGCCGGCGGCAGGAATTATTTGGGCTCCGCAGCGTACCGGCAAAGCCTCGGCGAGCAAAGCAATCTGGTGGCGGGGCAGGCACCACGCTGATCGAATGGTTCCTCATCTATCTGAGGGGCAGCCACAGCACTGTCTCATGCGCGCAATGACAGGTCGATTTCGTCCTGGAAGCCGGCAGAGACAAGCACCAAGCCGTACAGGTAAATCTCGACTGCGAGCGAGTCGGCAAACGTTCAGAATCCATCGCCTTGCAGCGCGTTCTTCTGGCGGGTAAGTCTTGCAGCCGCGTCATCTGGTCGTCGAATTCGTCCTGCAACAACTTCAAGAAGGCTGTGTACGACCCAAATCTCACTCGCAAGGAACGCCACCAGGGCTGAAGTTAGCACGACGACCCTTTCGTTTCCATGCACGACTCCCCGACGGAAATTCTTCGCGGCGGCGCATGGCCTCGGCGACCGGCGGCGTCGCCAGCGAATCGCCCAGCACACAGCCGACAACCTTGCGACTGAACGGCACATATGCAATCTACGGCCCGCGAGATGGAAGGCTAAAAGCAGATACATTGCGTCGCTGCCTGACGCGCTAGGTGCTCAATCCACTGGCTCCCCGCTTTTCGGAATTTGTTGGCGGCCGCCGATTCTCGGAACGAACGCCGCATTGTTTTAGGCGCTACTTCTTCTTCTGCTGTTTGCAATGCGCCAAGAGCGGCGTGCCGACTAGGACGCTGATGGCTTGGCTGGGCCATACGGATAGTAGCATGGTCGATCGCTACCGCCACCACCCGCACAACGCTGATGCGCAGTGCCAGTTGCAGTCGTTGAATCTCTTGGGCGAGCCCCGGGCGTACCGGCGGATGACCTCGCCCAAGACGCCATGAGAACGGAGGCCGCCGCGGATCGGACCGATCCAGAGTAGCACGCGTCGACGCGAGTGTGGCACAGTATCCGGCACTGTCGCGGTGAGCCAAACTCAGTCGTAGCCGCAAAGCCAATGGGCAACACAAAATGCGACGACAGATGTTTGCGAAGCGGAGGGCGCGGGACTCGAACCCGCAACCGAAAAAGCCGGCACCTGAAGTCCAGGCCATGGTGTGAAAGGGCCATAAATGTCCATGGTGCGTATCCCGAACGTGGGCGCTAGTTGTGGCAACTGCAGAATTCAATGGGAGTGCACCTTTTTCGCGCTTGTTCAACGCGTTGGCTACACATTGGCTACACGCACGAGGTGTTGTGCTGGAAAGCAAATCGTCCTAGCTGTGGCCGCCGAGTAGGTTCGACGCACTTCCCAGAGAAGTTGCCTGAGGACGATGGCGATAGCTAGGCTCCGGTTTTGTAAACCGGTTGATGCTGGTGCGAATCCAGTCGTCGGCCCCAAATCTCGATGATGTAACGGACCGCACAGGACTCTCCTAAAGTCCAAGTCCTGGTTCGATTCCAGGTC
>JAGQOU010000477.1 GCA_020427145.1 Planctomycetales bacterium
CGCCGTGAAACGGGTTTATTCCGGGGGGCCCTTCTGGCCTAACATGCGATAGAACTCCAGCAGGGCTTGGTCTTCGCGTTCGGGTTCGGCGAATTGCTTGCCGCGAAATTGGGCGATTTGCGACTGCTCGACAACGTCGCGACGGCGGCGGTCCAGGTTGCCCACCACGTCGCGCACGCGCAGGTCGACGTCCGCCGTCGATTTCAGCGAGCCCTCTTCGTCGCAATCGACCAGCAAACTCTTGGCTTTGACGTCCTCCAGGGCGTTCATCCACGCGCTGAACGTCAGCGGTTCGCCCTCGGCGTCCAAGGCCGCGATCGCCGCGTAAGCCATGCGGGCCGATTCGCTGGCGAAGTCGTCGGCCGCGATCGCGGCGAACAACTCGGGGGCTCGCTCCGGGTGGTGCAGCAGCAGTTGCAGGACCTCGCGGTCCCAGGCCGTGGGGCGCGCCGCGGGGCGCGATTCGGCGGCGATTTGGCCCCCTTGGTCCTCGCCCGCTTCGTGTAGCAACTGGTTGGGGTCGGCGACGGCGTTGATGATCGGCTTGGGCGGGGCGGCGGCCAGCTTGGTGCGCTTCTCGCGCCGCAGCGCCGTCAGGCGATCGCGGAGCACGTCGACCGTCAGTCCAAACTGCTTGCCGATGCGCGAGAGCACTTGTTCCTGCCGCAACAGCGCGGTGGAGGTCGCCGACGCGGCGGGGAGAGCCCGCGCGAGCGTGGCGAGAATGGCCTCGACGGCTTGCGCCGCGCGATGGGTGCCAGGGGCTGATGCCAATCCGTTGGTCACAGCGTTGATCTTATATTGGAGGGCGTCGTCCGCGTTTGCGAGCAGACGACGGAACGCTTCGCTTCCTTGCGAGAGAATAACATCACACGGATCGGCCCCCGTTGGCAAGCTCAGAATCCGTAATTCCACCTCATTTTCTACGAACAGTGCTAGCAGATTGTCGAGGATGTCCATCGTGCGATTCTGCCCCGCGGCGTCGCCGTCGAGCACCAGCGTGATGCTGTCGGTGAACCGGCGCACCAGCGGAATATGCTTGTCGCCCAGCGCCGTGCCCAGCACCGCCACGGCGTGTTGCACGCCGTGCTGGTGGGCCATGATCACGTCGGTATAGCCTTCCATGACCAGCAGCCCGCCCTCGTCGCGCACCGCGTCGCGGGCCAAGTCGAGCGCGTACAGCTGGCTGCTCTTGGAGAACAACGGCGTCTCGGGGCTGTTGATGTACTTGGCGCCGCCGCCCCCGTCGTCGTCTTTGACCAACTCCGGCAGAATGCGCCCGCCGAACGCGATCGGCCGCGAACGAACGTCGCGAATCGAAAACATCAGCCGCCCGCGATAGCGATCGTAGACGCTGCCCTTGTCTTCATTGCGGATCAACAGCCCGACGCGTTCCAGCACCGCGGGATTGAACCCGGCCTCGGCGCCGCGGTCTTTGAGCCACGACCACTGCAGCGGGGCGAAGCCAAGCTGAAACCGTGCGACGCTGTCGGAGTTGATGCCGCGATCCGCGAGGTAACGCCGCGCCGGCTCCGCGGCCGGGTCGCGCAGCAGGCAGCGATGAAACTGCCCCTCGGCCCACTCCATCGCGCGAAACAGGTTCTTGCGGTCGAACGGATTCTCGCCCCCCTCGCCGCTGCCGTGGGAGGGCCGCAGCTCGACGCCGGCCCGTTCGGCAAGCATCTCCAGCGCTTCGCGGAATTCGACCCCCTCGGCCTTCATGACAAAGCTGAAGATGTCGCCGCCGATGTCGCACACCCAGCATTTGAACGATTGACGTTCTTGGTTCACGGTGAAGCTAGGCCGCGAGTCGTCGTGCCACGGACAGAGCCCGACGAAGTTGCGCCCCTGCCGCCGCAGCGCCACGTAGCCGCCGACCAGATCGACGATGTCGATCGTCTGACGGATCTGTTCTTTCGCGTCTTGCGAGTCGAGATAGGCCACGGCGCGTCTTACTTCCGGGCGGAGGTCAATGAAGGATCGTGCAGCGCCCCCCATTTCACCACAGAGGACGCGGGGAGCACAGAGGGTAAGGAATTCGGACGGGCGGCTGGTCGCGAGCGAACGGGCTCGGCGGCTGTGAGGATGCGGCCACGGCAGGGCCGGCCGGAGTTTGCCGCGAACTCCGTCGCGCGGGGCGGGTTTCCGTCTCGCTCACTGCGACGGCGGTCGGGCGACCAGCGTCACGGTCAGTTCCACGATGCGCGGCTCGCGGGATTCGTACCGGACGACCTTCACCGGCACTTTGCTGCCGGCGGGGCTGGAGGCGATGGCCTGGCTGAGTTTCTTGTTGTCGGAATACGACTGGCCGTCCCACTCGACAATCACGTCGCCCGGCTCGATGCCCCCCAGCGCCGCGGGCGTGTCGGGATTCACTTGGCGCACGAACACGCCTTCGTTGGTTGCCAACTCCAATCGCCGCGCCACGTAGTCGGGCACTTCCTCCAGTTTGACTCCCAGGAATCCGCGATCGACTCGGCCCTTGTCGCGCAGCTGCTCGAACGAGTCGCGGACCAGCACGCTGGGGATGGCAAAGCTGATGCCCTGGTACGCCGAGCCGACGATGGCCGTGTTGATGCCGATCACCTGGCCGTAGATATTCACCAACGGCCCGCCGCTGTTGCCGGGATTCACGGCCGCGTCGGTTTGCAGGAACTCCTGCACGGCGCCCTCCCGTTCGGTGATGCCGTGGCGTCCCTTTTGGCTGAGGATGCCAAAGGTGGTGCTCTTCTCCAGTCCAAACGGGCTGCCGATGGCCCAGACCAGGTCGCCCACCTGCAGTTCGTCGCTATCGCCCCACTCGGCAGGGGTGAGGTCGGGCATCTCGGTCTTCAGCACCGCGACGTCGATCTGCGGGTCGATGCCCACGACCGAGGCCGAGCCATGGCGACCGTCGCTCAGTTGCACTTCGACCATGCGCACGCCGTCGACGACATGCTGGTTGGTGACAATGTAGCCGTGGTCGTCGACAATCACGCCGGAGCCCTGCCCCTCGCCGCCGCGGCGATGAGTGCGGATGCTCACCACCGACGGGGTGACCTTGTTGGTCAGCATCCGCGAGGCGTTGGAGATTTGTCCCAGGCTAACGTCGGTGAGGTGCTCTTTGGCCACGTCGTACCGGGCGCGTTCCTCGGCCGACGTGAGCGCATACTTCACGCGGTACGCCATGTTGGGAGCCACCAGCACGGCCGCCAGCGCCAAAAACAGCGTGACCAGCCGTCGCAACCGGGCGGCGTCCTCGCGCGCGTCGCGGGGCTGAGCCGCGGCATGCATGGGGGCGGGCGGGGGCGCCCAGTCCGGAGAGGACACGGGCGCAGCGGAGGTCGGGGGAGCGTTGTCCTGCATGATGAGTTACGGCGACGGGCCGAGCCTGGACTCATGGGGCGGAGGAGGAGCAGCGCGCGGCGCAGCCCCGGCAGCGTTGCGGCGGCTCGCTCCGACTGCCGTTTCCCCAGCCATCCGACGCTGACCCCCGGATTATACCCTGAACCCCGGCCAGCGGGCACGGGTTGCGGCAATTGCGTTGGATGCCGAGAATTTTGCGAGAGTTTCCGTATCCTGCCCAGGTTGACCGCTCGTGGCCGCTCCCTCCCGATTTTTCCCGCCCGCCAGTCATGCCACGCCGATCGGCCTGGTCGCGGTCGGGGGCTCGCTTTCCTGCGAGCGGTTGCTGGACGCGTACCGCCACGGCATTTTTCCCTGGCCCACCTACCCCGACGAGCCGATGCTGTGGTGGTCGCCCGATCCGCGGGCCGTCTTGCCATTGGAGGGGTATCACGTCTCGCGGCGGCTCGCGCGGCGATTGCGAAACGGACAGTTCGTCGCCACCTGCAATACCGCGTTTGAAAGCGTGATCCGCGCCTGCAGCCGGGGCCCGGGCCGCGAGGACGGCACCTGGCTGTTTCCTGAGATGATTCGGGCGTATGTCGAGCTGCACCGCCGCGGCCACGCCCACAGCGTGGAAATCTGGTCCGAGGAGCGGTTGGTGGGGGGCGTCTACGGCGTGGCGATCGGCGGAGCGTTTGCCGCCGAGAGCATGTTTCACCGCGCAACCGACGGCTCCAAGGCCGCGCTGGCGCACCTGGTGATGCATCTGCGGGCGCGCGGCTATCAGTTGCTGGACATTCAGCAGTGGACCAGCCACACAGGCAGCCTCGGCGCCATGGAGATCCGTCGCCGCGATTACCTGCAGGCGCTCGCAGCAGCGACCGCGCTGCGAGTCACCTTCGGACAAGCCCTGCAGTCGCCCCCACAGTGGTGCAAGAAATAGCCACCGCGCAGCAAAGTTCATGTCCCTAGCCGGGCCGCTACGCGGGCCGCAGTCGCATGGGACGAAATCCAAGCGAGCGCTCGCCGCGCAT
>JAGQOU010000478.1 GCA_020427145.1 Planctomycetales bacterium
CCGACCTCCAGGCCTACCGCACCGACCGCTTCACCGGCTGGACGCGCCAGCCGTCCGAGATCGGTCCGGTGTTGTTCACCTCGACATCGCCGACCTACGTCGACCTTGCCGTGATCGGGGGCGACTCCGGAGGTGTCGGCGTCACCGGCCTCGTGATCGGCGGCGTCGTGGTCCTGCTGCTCCTCGCCGCGGCCACCGTCGTCCTGCTGAAGCGCCGCTCCTCCGTCGACGATCGCGAGTAGCGCCCGTGCGCGGGCGCTTCATCGTTTCCAAGCTGCTCGGTTCGCTGAGCACGTTGGCGTTCGTCGTCGTGCTCAACTTCTTCCTGTTCCGCGTCGTCACCGACGACCCGATCGGGAAGCTCTACCGCGGCCGCAACCTGACCGCCGAACAGATCGACGCCAAGCGCCGCGAGTTCCACCTCGACGGCTCACGCTTGGAGCAGTTCGTGGCGTACGTGCGCCAGACGTTGCGCGGCAACCTCGGCGACTCGATCCTCAGCGGTCGGCCGGTCTGGACCGAGATCAAGGACGCGCTGTGGCCGACGGTGATGCTCGTCGGGTTGTCGACGTTGTTGTCGATGCTGATCGGGGTCGGGCTCGGGATCCACGCCGGTTGGCGCCGGCGGAGCGGTAGCTGCCGTCACCCCGTCGCAGACCGCGCAGAGAATCGCCCGACGAGCGCAAACGCTCAGGCGCAGGGAATCACTGCCGGCCGCACGTCAATGACGGCGAATCAGAGGCAGCTTGTAGGAAAGGTGCAGACGCGGACCCAGCCAGCCGCGCAACCGCGGTCGACCGAGGGCGCACGGCGAACGCAGCCGCCAAAGTCCCACTCCGGGAGACTGGCGGGCGAAGCCGATGCTGCATCAATCTTGGTCACGACTACTCCGCGGCGGGCCTCGGCACGTCGCGTCAACCGTAGTCGCAAGCTGCAAATCCAAATCTCATCAGATGGATTTGGAATAAGAACCAGTACAAAGCCCCGGTTCTGGCATAGTAAAAAAGCTGCGAGATTCTACATGCGTCGGCGGGCGGGGGTCAAGGAGATTGGCGAAGTTTTTTCTGATTTCTTCACGCCGGCCGTTGGAGCGCTGATTTCCACCGCGGTCCGGACGGCATGACGCGGTCTGCTGAGGGGCCTCGCAGCGCTGCGTCCTCCAACAGACGCGGTCTAAGACGCGTTCCCATTGGAAATCGTGCTAGCAAGAAACGACAAGCGCTTTCTCCTACAGTGCCAGCGACCGCCAGCAACGCGCGATGTCAAATTGAATACGGATAAGACCGTAGCCCGCACGTCACTCGACGGTCGATCCGCGGGCGGTCAAGTCGGATCGATCGCCCGGACGGCCGTGAGAGCGCTCGCCAGGGAATTCGCCGTCGCGTCGTTGGCGCCTGTCCCTCGATGGCGCCGCGCACAACGCCTGGATCTGACGGTCGCGCCCACCAGACCGCAACAATGCGTTGCGGTTTGCCAGCGCAGCCCAAGCGTCCCGAGGAACCGCACCGCGACCAATCCCAGAGACAACCGAGTCTCTGGCGCGCTGAGCCGCGGACGGCTTCGCTGCTCCGCTCCATCTCAATCCAGCCTGCCAGCGGGGCATAAGTAGATGCGGGGCGTCGTTAGCCCCTGCTGATCCCGCGGACCGAGTCCTGCTCTTGCGCGCGGTCCGGAGGCGATCGCCGCGCACGCGCGCCACGCGACGCGCGCCATCGAGTCTTACTTTCCCTCGACCGCTCCCGGTCGCGGGGGGCGGTCCCCCTTGAAGGAGCACGCCCATGCCCGCCCCTCGTCCGTCCGTCCCGAACTGGCAAGACGGCTTCCTCGCCCTCCTGCCGGAAATCGAACGCCAACTCGACGCCCGCCTGCGGTCGATTCCCCGCGCCCAGCGCGACGATGCGCGCCAGACGATTCTCGCCTCCGCGGCGGTCGGCTACGCCCAACTCGCCGCCCAAGGCCGCGCCGCGCTCGCCTTTCCCACCCCGCTGGTCCGCTTCGGGCTGCAGCAGTTCCGCGCCGGCCGGCTGGTGGCCGGCCGAACCAGTTCGCTTGACGTGGGGTCGACTCGGTGGCGGCGCACCACCGCGCGCCGCGTCGAGTCCCTGGCCGATTGGCAAGACACGCTCGTCGCGGCCGATCAGCGGCGGGCGACGCCCGCCGAAATTGCCGCGCTGCGGATCGATTTCACGGCGTGGTTGCAGACGCTCTCGGAGCGCGATCGCCAGATCACCTGCACGTTGGCCCGCGGCGAGGAGACGCGCGCCGTGGCCAGGACCTTCCAGATCTCCGCCGGCCGCGTCAGCCAACTGCGCCGCGAGCTGCATGACAGCTGGCAACGCTTCTGCGGCGAGCCGGCGCTGGCGGGCGCTTGAGCGGGCAGGCCGTTGTTTGAGATCGCTCGCCCGGGTCGCAGGGGCGACGGGCGGGCGATCTGGGAATGGCTGGCGAGACGACGGGGCTCCTTTATTTTAGCGATTCGGGCAGCGCTGCCCGGGCGACGTCCGACATCCGTGACGATCTGTTGTCGCTGCGTCTCGCTCCGGTGCGGGTCAACTCGATGTGAGATCCGCTTCCTCGGGCCGGAACATGGGGAGCGCATCGCCACTGAGGTCGCCGTCCAGGTTGCACGAGTCGAGTCGATTGTTCCGATCGCAGGCGTGGGAGCTCATTGGAATGCCATGGCGAACGGTCCAGAGTGCCTTGACGACGTCGGTTTCAGTCATTGCGCCACCGCGATGTCTACTCGCTCAGGAAACGAGTGGGACGACCGACGCGGCGCCGAGTGCACCGAGGGCTGCGAGGGCTGCGATTGCAGCCTGCAACGGCTGGGCCAGCGCGCACTTGAGGCAAGCCGGGGCGGCGCGGTTGTTGTTTCGCAGCGATCCTCTTTCGCGTCACGTTCCTCGAGGTTCCACGCGCATCGTTCAAGAAGATCTCGCAGGCTCCCGTCAGATCTGCAGCGGCAATGATCGGCGCCGCTTGCCGGTTGCTGCGAAGACGGCGCCGGCAAGCGCCGGCGCCACGGCAATGATCGGCGTCTCGCCGGCGCCAACCGACGGGAGATCCTGCCGATTGAGCAGAACGACGTCGAGGTCCGGCAGATCGTCCATGCGCGGGACCTGGTAGCTCGAGAAACTGGGATTAACGATCTGTCCGTCGGCAAAGCGAATCTCCTCGCGCAGGGCGCCCCCGAGCCCCATCATGATGCATCCTTGCACTTGCGAGAGCAGGTTCTTGGGGTTCTGAATGGCGCCGCATTCATAAGCTTGGCAGATTGACGTGACGCGAATTGTGTTGTTGACAACCGCAGCTTCGACGCAAGCGGCGACAAACGAGCCTTTCTCCGTTCCACACGCGACGCCCGCCGACCGACCCGCCGCCCGGCGGCTGCGCCAGTCGAAGCGATCGGTCGCCGCCACCAGCACGTCGCGCAGCCGCCCGGGCCCCAGATGCGCCAGACGGAAGTCGAGCGGGTCGACGTTCGCAAGTTCGGCCAACTCATCCATCGCCGCCTCCCGGGCAAAGTTGTTCGCCGTGGAAGCGAGCGCGCGGTACGAACCTTGCCGCAGCGGAGCGTCGGCGGCCAGCACGCGGGTTCGGCCGCTTGCCGATTGATAGGGCGAGTCGATTGCCGAACCGCCGGAATTGATGTTCGTCACGTCCCAGGCCGTGAGGCGTCCGCTCTCGTCAAGCGCCGCGTCAATCTCGATCACGCCTGCGGGGCGGAAGTACGCCCAGGTGAACTCCTCCTCTCGGGTCCAGCGGAGCGACGTCGGCTTGCCGGCCGCCTTGGCGAGTCGAGCCGCCTCAACGGCCGCCTCGCCAGTATGTTTGCCTCCAAACCCCCCGCCCGTGTCCGGCACGATAACCCGCACGTCGGTCGCCTCGAGACGAAACGCGTTCTGCAGTTCGCTGTGGACTCGAGCTGGCTGTTGAGTTCCCGTCCAGACGGTGAGCCGCCCGTCTTGCCATTGGGCCACGGCCGCCCGCGGTTCCATGGGCGCATGCTGAATGTAGGCCACGCGGTAGGTCGACTGGAGTCGCTTGCGGGCGGCGGCCAGGGCGGCCTGCCAGTCGCCCCATTGGCGCCCCTCCCCGCGCCGCCCGCCGCCTTCCGCCTTGGCCGTATTCTGCAAATGCTCGTACAAACGGTCGCTATGCAGGTGAGGGGGGCGATCCCACGTGGCGGTCGCGGCGATCGCCTCGACCGCCTGCGCGGCGCGCCACGAAGTCGGAGCCGTGCAGCCTACGAAGTTCCCGTCGCGGACGGCGGTCACGCCGTCCATCGCCTTGGCCGGTGCGAGATCCGCGTCCTTGAGGGTCGCGCCGTACGAGGCGGGCCGCAGCACCTTGCCGTAGACCATTCCCTGCACCTGCACGTCAGACGGATATCGATGTCGACCGGTGACAATCGCGACAGCGCCCACTTTGGGCGCCGGCGCGCCCAGGACTTGCCACGAGTCGACCGATCGGATTTCAACGTCCGCAGCCGGCGGCGCTTGAAGCGCTTCGATCAGCTTGCGATCAGCCGCCAGGTCGCCGAGCGTCGTCGCAGCGCCTGACGGGACGGAAAACGCGCCGCCGTCGTATTGAACCTCGCTCGTCTCCGCGTGCAGTTTGGCGGCGGCGAATTCCACCAGTCGCGCACGCGCCGCTGCGCAGGCGTTGCGCACGCGCGGTATGGTCGAGGGAGTCGTGCGGCTGCCAGCGGTGCCGCCGTCGTCGGGGCATGACGCCGTGTCGGCCATCACGAGCCGGATCTGCTCCATCGGCAGCCGCAATTCTTCGGCGGCGGCCTGCGTGATCTGCGTGCGCGCGCCCTGGCCGACTTCGACCTTACTGGTGAACACGGTGACGACGCCGTCCACGCCGACATGCAAACGATCGGCAAGACGTTCTTCGCGGCGGGCTTGCCGGCCCTCCCGCTGGGCCTGAGCGCCCTGCGGCGAAACGAGGATGACCAGGCCTGCGCCGAGCGCGCCGACGAACTCGCGGCGGTCGGCGGCAAACACGTAGCGCGGCGGTTCACGGAACTCGTAGCGCTCGAACTCAGCCGGCGATTCCTCGCGGAGCGAGGAGACGTCGAATTCGCGCGACTGGTTCGACATGGTCAGCCCTCAAAAGGAACGCGGGAATCGCCTGCTCTGCCCCTCATTCGCGGGCCGCCGCCTGTTCGACCGCAGCGAGGATATTCCCATAGTTGCAGCAGCGACAAAGATTGCCCGTCATGGCGTCAATGATCTTCTCGCGCGTCGCGTGAGGATCTTCGCGCAGCAAGGCGGTCGCGGACATGATTTGGCCGGGCACGCAGTACCCGCACTGCATGCCGGATTGGTCGATGAACGCTTGCTGGACCGGATGCAGCTGATCGCCCGACGCGAGACCTTCAATGGTTTCGATCTCGGCGTCGGCGGCCGTGGCCATTGTTGTGATGCAGGACTGCGTCGCCTGGCCGTCGAGAATCACCGTGCAGGCGCGACACGCACCCTCGCCGCAGCCAAATTTCGTCCCCGTGAGCCCGAGGTCCTCCCGGAGCACGTCCAGCAGCGGGCGGTCGGCGTCCGTAACGACGGCGTGTTGGCGACCATTGACGCGAATCGTAAACGTGCTCGCCATGGCATGCTCCCCAGCGGCGACGCGGATTGCGAGTCCGGCCCGACGCGCAGCCGCTTCTGCGTAGTTTACGCGAACGAGCCGGACCAACGCAAATTGATCGAATTCAGCCGGTCGCGTCGCTCGTCCAGCGACGCAAGTCGTCAGGAGTGTCGAGATCGCCGCGCACGACGCCGTCGACGGGTTCGAACGCATCGGTCTTCCCGGCCGGCCGATCGCGCAAAAAGCAGTCGAGGCCGCCGGCGCCGCGCATTGAGCGAAACGCAGCAGCCTCGCTCCACGGCAGCAAGACCGGGTGCCCTGGCCGGCCGTCGCCCAGGGGGATCACGACTCGCGGCGCCGCGGGTTCGTACCGCGCCAAGACGGCGTTGATCGATTTCGCATTCAGTCCCGGAAGATCTGCGGGCGCGACCAGCCACGCGTCGTCGACCTGCGGGGCGAAACGCCGGGCCGCATACTGGAGACCGATTTCCAAGGAGTCGCGCATCTCGCGGGGTTCGGCGTCGACGGCGACCACGTGGACGTCGTGCCGGCGACATCGTTCCGCCAGGGCGACGTCGGCGGCGCGGACGACGACGACCGTCTGCGTCACGGCGCTCTCGATCCAGGCCCGCAGCACGGCGTCGATCAGCGTCGCGCCGCGCATCGGCAGCAACAGTTTCGACGCGCCCATGCGGCGACACCGCCCCGCCGCGGGCACGATCGCAAAGGAACGGAAACCTGACATGGAATTGTCACCTCGCAGCAGCAGCCATGGGCGCGGGGCGGTCCGGGACGGTCGCAGCCAAGACGGATCGTGTCCGCCGGCAGTCCGCCCGCTCTCGCTGAGTTCCTCCAGGGCGGCGTCTCGCGCGGCACGCCTGCATTCTCAATCAACTTTTTCGGATCGCTTTCATGCCTCGCCTTCCTTCGCGCTGTTTTTCTGTCAAACTTGCGAGCCGGCCTCAATCGTTGAAGTTCTTGGCTTGGACGGTCCAATCGGGGTCACAATTGAGTCGGCTGTCTTCCCCAATAAACCAAGTCGAAGAATCCGCCTTGCCCTTGAGCTGCCAGTCGAGCCAAGCCAGCGCGACGCCGGCGTACGCGCCGCCGTGAGGTTTTGCGTAGGTGCCGCCGTGGCCCACGTCGAGGCTGGCCATGACAATGGGGACCTGCTCGACGCGCGAAAAGTCGTCCATGGCGTTGTTATAGGCGATGTCGGACGGGCCGCCCATGAGATAGAGGACTGGCCCGTGATAGCTCTTGAGGTCCTCTTTGGCGAGGCCGGGCATGGCGGCCAGCGACGAAGGTTCCGGGAGCACGCCGCTGTTGCAGACAACCGTGGTGGTGATTCTCGGGTCGGCTGAAATCTCGATGGCCTGGAGGCCGCCGCACGACATACCCATCGCCGCGACCTTGGAGACGTCAATCTTGCCGAAAAAGACGCTGTCGGCCGATTCATGCTCGGCCACGATCCAGTCGAGCGCCGTCAGCAGCTGGCTCGACCGGGTCGTCTGCCGCCGAGAGCTTTTGTCGCGGTCCTCAATCTGGTCGAGCAGTCCGATCGCCAGAACCACATACCCGTGGGAG